>JAEZGB010000090.1 GCA_023437485.1 Bacteroidota bacterium | reverse complement strand
TTGACAGGCTTTGTGCGAGTGATCTTTTGCTCTCGCACTCTCGTTTAACCATGTTCGCCTATCCTGCTTCGCGCGAGGTATAACGGGAACACATCCGGCCCCTCCCCGGTACCGAAGGTCGAAATTCTTTAAATAGAACCAGTACGGAAAAACCGCATAAGTCGTCGGTCATCAGTCGTCGGTCATCAGTCGTCAGTCGTCAGTGATCAGTTTGATTGCCCCGGGCTCCGGTCAGACATTCGACATTTACTGCGCTATCGCTCCGTACAGTTCGGCTACGCTTCGGGTCGACATTGGACATTGGACATTCGTCATTCGTCGTTCGACATTCCGTCAAACCTTCGTAAATTGCACCGCCAAATAAAATCACATGGAACCCATAACTCCCTATACCCCCAAAAACAAAGTCCGGATTGTCACCGCAGCCTCGCTTTTCGACGGTCATGACGCGGCCATCAACATCATGCGGCGCATTATCCAGTCAACTGGCGTCGAGGTGATCCACCTAGGCCACGACCGCAGTGTCGAAGAAGTCGTCAACACGGCGATTCAGGAAGACGCCAACGCGATCGCGATGACCTCCTATCAAGGCGGGCACAACGAATATTTCAAATACATGCACGATCTCTTGAAGGAGAAAGGTGCGGGGCACATCAAGATTTTCGGAGGGGGCGGAGGCGTGATACTGCCTTCGGAAATCGAGGAACTGCACGCCTACGGGATCGAGCGCATCTACTCGCCCGACGACGGCCGCGCCATGGGCCTGCAGGGCATGATCAACGACCTGGTCCAGCGTGCCGATTTTCCGGTAGGCGATAATCTGAACGGCGAGGTCAATTATCTGAAGGAGAAAAAACCGACCGCAATTGCGCGGGTGATTTCGGCGGCCGAGAATTTCCCCGAAACCGCAAAACCGGCACTCGACAAAATTCGGGAGGAAAACAAGACGGTTACCACACCGGTACTCGGGATTACCGGAACCGGGGGCGCAGGGAAATCTTCGCTTGTCGATGAACTCGTTCGCCGTTTCCTGATCGATTTCCCCGAAAAAACTATTGGACTGATTTCGGTCGATCCGTCAAAACGCAAGACCGGAGGCGCGCTTTTGGGCGACAGAATCCGGATGAACGCCCTCAACAATCCGCGGGTTTACATGCGTTCATTGGCCACACGCCAATCCAACCTCGCGCTTTCCAAATACGTCGCCGATGCCATCGACGTCATCAAGGCGGCCGGCTACGACCTGATCATCCTCGAAACTTCGGGAATCGGGCAGAGCGACACCGAGATCATGGACCACAGCGATGTTTCGCTTTACGTGATGACGCCCGAGTTCGGCGCCGCGACACAGCTCGAAAAGATCGACATGCTCGATTTTGCCGATTTGGTGGCCATCAACAAATTTGACAAACGCGGTTCGCTCGACGCGCTTCGGGACGTGCGCAAACAATACCAGCGCAACCACAATTTATGGGACGCCAACCCCGATACGATGCCGGTTTTTGGCACCATCGCTTCGCAATTCAACGACCCGGGAATGAACAACCTGTACAAGGCCGTGATGGACAAGATCGCCCAGAAGACGGGCGGCGCGCTCCAATCGAGCTTTGAGATCACCCGCGAGATGAGCGAAAAGATATTTGTGATCCCGCCTCACCGCACGCGCTACCTTTCTGAGATTGCCGAAAACAACCGCAGTTACGACGACAAAGCGCGCCATCAGCAGGAAATCGCGCAAAAACTATACGGGCTGTACAAAACGATTGAAACGGTTTCCGGGCAAAAGCCAGCGCTGACCAAATCCGGGATCGACAATCATTCGGTAGCGGTTTCCAATGAAGACAACAAGCTTTTTGTGGGCTTGTTGCTCAAGGAATTTGACCGCGTCCGCATGGATCTCGACCCGTACAATTGGGAGACGATCCTCAACTGGAACCAAAAAGTCGCCAAATACCGCGATCCGCTTTATACCTTCAAGGTCCGCGAGCGCGAAATCAAGATCGCCACGCACACCGAATCGCTTTCGCACCTGCAGATTCCCAAGGTTTCGCTGCCCAAATATGAGGCCTGGGGCGACATCCTCAAATGGTGTTTGCAGGAAAACGTGCCGGGCGAGTTCCCCTTCGCCTCGGGGCTTTACCCGTTCAAGCGCGACGGCGAGGATCCCGCGCGTATGTTTGCGGGAGAGGGCGGGCCCGAAAGGACCAACAAACGCTTCCATTACGTGAGTGCGGGAATGCCGGCCAAGCGCCTCTCGACCGCTTTTGACAGCGTGACGCTCTACGGAAACGATCCGCACTTGCGGCCCGATATTTACGGCAAGATCGGGAATGCGGGGGTTTCGATCTGTTGTCTGGACGATGCGAAAAAACTCTACTCCGGATTTGACCTCGTTCACCCTATGACCTCGGTTTCGATGACCATCAACGGGCCTGCGCCGATGCTGCTCGGGTTTTTCATGAACGCGGCCATCGACCAGCAGTGCGAGGTTTACATCCGCGAAAATGGCCTGGAAGACCAAGTCGAGGCGAAACTCAAATCGCTTTACGAGGATCGCGGAATTGCGCGTCCCAAATATCAGGGCCAGCTTCCCGAGGGCAATAATGGCCTGGGGCTGATGCTTTTGGGTATCACCGGTGACCAGGTTTTGCCTGCCGATGTGTACGCCGAAATCAAGAAACGCACGCTTTCGCAGGTGCGGGGAACGGTTCAGGCCGACATCCTTAAGGAAGACCAGGCACAGAACACCTGCATTTTCTCGACCGAATTTGCCCTCAGGCTGATGGGCGACGTGCAGGAGTACTTTATCCGCAACAACGTCCGCAACTTCTATTCGGTATCGATTTCGGGTTATCACATTGCCGAAGCCGGTGCCAACCCGATTACCCAGCTGGCGTTCACGCTTGCCAACGGATTTACGTATGTTGAATATTACTTGAGCCGCGGAATGGACATCAACGATTTCGGGCCCAACCTGTCGTTCTTCTTCTCGAACGGCGTCGATCCGGAATATGCCGTCATTGGCCGCGTCGCGCGGAAGATCTGGGCCAAGGCGCTCAAAAACAAGTACGGCGCCAACGAGCGCGCGCAGATGCTCAAATACCACATCCAGACCTCGGGGCGCTCGCTGCACGCGCAGGAAATCGATTTCAACGACATCCGCACCACGCTGCAGGCGCTTTACGCCATTTATGACAACTGCAACTCGCTGCATACCAACGCATACGATGAGGCGATCACCACCCCTACCGAAGAATCGGTGCGCCGGGCAATGGCGATCCAGCTTATCATCAACAAGGAGCTGGGCCTTGCCAAGAACGAAAACCCGATCCAGGGCTCGTTCATCATTGAGGAATTGACCGATTTGGTAGAGGAAGCGGTGCTCAAGGAATTTGACCGCATCACCGAGCGCGGCGGCGTTTTGGGCGCGATGGAGACGATGTACCAGCGTTCGCGCATCCAGGAGGAAAGCCTCTATTATGAGACGCTCAAGCACAACGGCGATTACCCGATCATCGGCGTGAACACGTTTTTGAGCTCGAAGGGTTCGCCAACGGTGGTCCCCGCCGAGGTCATCCGTGCGACCGAGGAGGAGAAGCAATACCAGATCGAGATGCTCAATGCGCTGCACAAAGCCTACGAGGGGCGTGAGGAGCAACAACTTGCCGACGTGCAGGACGCTGCAATCTCAAACCGCAATATTTTCGAGAAATTGATGGAGGCCACCAAGACCTGTTCGTTGGGCCAGATTACAAACGCTTTATTTGAGGTTGGCGGCCAATACCGCCGAAACATGTAATGAAAAAAATCATTTTACTTTTTGTCGCGGCACTCGCCGTATCGTGCAGTTCCGACAGTGAAAGTTCCAATGCCAATTTTGAATCCAGCCTTGTTGTTGACGGAATTGCATTCAAACCCAACCGCGGAACATACGGCAGTACCAACGGCCAGGTGGAAGGACAAACCGGCACTTTTTTCGCCATGCAGAAGATGAACGGCAACCAGCTCGAGCAGGCGCTTTACATCAATGTTCTGTATCCGATAGGATCGGCGGGGCCGGAAGGCGAATTTGACTTTGGCCCTGGAACCTCCGATCAGTTTTTGGCCAATGCATCCTTTTCCGATGGGCAGGCAGGCTATGTTTTGACCGGGACTTCAGTTACCGTGACCCAGTTGGCCGATGATGAATTCCGCTTTACGTTCAATGATCCGGTGGCTCTGTTAATGTCGGAAGGATTTGCCGAGAAGCCCATGAGCGGGACCGTTCGCGCCAAATTGGCTTTTACCGAGTAAGCGGGCCCGCGTTAGGGATGGAAGCAAGGTGCCGCGCACCGCGGACAGCCCGGCGACGGCCTTGAAAAGGGTTGCGGTTATGAAGGTCATCCGGCCGGCGCAACGCCCAAATAAAAACAAAAAAGCGTCCCTGAAGACGCTTTTTTTACTGTTTGATAAACCGCACGGGTTGCATGGTGCCGATCTTGAGAATATAGATCCCCGTTGTGAGGCCCGACACCGGTATGTTTCCCAAAATTTTCCCGGACTGCACCGTTTGGCCAAGCGCATTGTGCACCTGGTAGGGCTGACCGTCAAGGTTTTGGTCAAAGTTCAGATGGCTGGTAGCGGGGTTGGGGTAGATTGCCAGTCTTTGAGCCGAGGAAAATTCGGGGTGACTTAGGAACGGGTCGCTCAGGCGCAGGATTCCGCGCTCCGGTTCGCCCTGGAAAGTCCTGAAGCCGCCGCCGAGCAGGATTTTTCCGTCGGGTTGGATCTTGATTGCCGCAATTTTGTCGACGGCCGCGATGCTGTAGCCGTAGCCATTCCCAATGCCTTCGCCAAGGTTGAAGGTGGTGTCCATCGATCCGTTGGGGTTGATGCGCAAAAGTCCGGCCGGGTTCACCGTGTTGGGAACCGCGATCAGGATCTTGCCGTCGGGCATGAATTCGGTGGCGCATTGGTTTCCGTAAAAATAGGTCGGGATCGGGGTGAAGTTGAAGGTGGTGTCAAGGCTGCCGTCGGGGTTCATCCGGGAGATTTTGTGGCTGGACTGTCCCGGCGAATCAGATGTGACCAAAATCTTGCCGTCGGGCTGGATGTCCATGTACAGGTTTTTGTTGTTCATGTAGTACAGCGAGGTCGCCATCTCGAAGCCCGGATCCAGCGCGCCGGTAGGCAGCAGCCGAATGATCTTGTGGCGATAGGTGTCAATGATTCCCAAAGCGAGGATGGTTCCGTCGGGGTTGACGTGGATCTTGGCAACCGAGGTGAACGGCGAGGTGAAGGTAAATGTCGGGTCGTGCGTTCCGTCTGCGTTGAAGCGCGCCATTTGATGGGTGGTGGCGGTGCTGCCAAACTGGAAGCCGCCGCCAATGATGATCTTGCCGTCATCCTGCAGCCCGATGGCCCTGACCTGGCCGCGTACGCCGTAATTTCCTTCAATTAGTGGGTTGAAATCCGAATCATTGCTGCCGTCGGGGTTGAGCCTGACCAGCGAACCTCCGCGCGACGCGCCAAAGTAGCGCCCGTCACTGGCAATGAGGATCTTGCCATCGGGTTGAATTTTGATGTCGCGAGGCGATTCATGATCCAGCATGAAGTTGTGCGTGGAAACTTCGAATCCCTCGTCAACCGTACCGTTGGGCTCAAGGCGGATGATCCGGTTGCGATTGAATCCGTTGTAGGCGTGGAAGCGGCCGATGGCGAGTATCTTTCCGTCTGGCTGGAGTTCGAATTTTTGCATTGACTGGTCAAAGCCGCGGCAGATATTGCTGAAATCGCTGGCTTTGGCGCCGTTTGCTCCAACCTTGACGATGTTGTTTGATGCCGTGTCGTTGTAATTTTTGAAGTGGCCAACGCCGACTAGATCGCCATCGGGATGCCAGGCCATCGCGTTAAAATAGGAATAGTAATGAATGTAATCGGATGAGTCGTTGTCGAGCCCGGAGACGAATTGCTCATCGTGGGAAAGATCGTGGTTGAGCCTGAGAATTCCATGCGCGGGTGTGGTGAAATATTTCCTGAAGTCACCGCCCAAAATGATCTTGCCGTCCTCTTGCAGCAAAATCGAACTGACACCGGTGCGGGTGTCGTCAAGCAGTGCCGACGGGCCGTTGAAACCGGTGGCGGAAACCGAATTGTCAAGTGTTCCGTCAATGTTGACGCGGATAAAATCGCGGCGCGTAAGCCCTTCGACGGTGGTGAAGCGCCCACCGATGAGGATCTTGCCGTCGGGTTGCTCAACCATTGCACGGATCACGGTATTTGAAGCCGGGCTGGTGTTGGAACCAAAGGTGAGCATCTCCTGGAAGTGCGTCGCGTGGCGCGTTCCGTTTGGCAGAAGTTTGTAGATATTGGAAAAGAATTGCGTGGCGATCAGGATTTCGCCGCCCGCCAGCAGGGTGATTTTTGAAATCGATGGCTGGCCGATGGACGGATCGAGCGTGAGGCTTTCGTCTACCGATCCATCGGGGTTGAGGAGGTACAGCGAGTTTTTATAGACGCCGTTGTACTGCATCAGGTCGCCGCCCACGAGGATCTTGCCGTCGGGACGGATGGCTACGGCGCTGGCGAACTTGTAATTTGAATTGACATAGGTGCTGAAACCCGTTCCGATGTTGAAGCTATCGTCGATAGTACCGTTTGCGTTGAGGCGTACGATGTACTTATAAGGTAAGCCGTTGACCGTGGTAAAGGCGCCCACGATGACAATCTTTCCATCGGGTTGGAGGGCCAGGTCGCGGATGAGGCCATTGAAGGTGTTTGCGTGGTCAAAACCGACATCCAAAATATTGGTGGACGTGACGCGGGTGAGTTTGGAAACGGCGGGATTGACAAATGAGGTTTCCACCACCAATAGCTTGCCGTCAGGTTGCGCCAAGCAATGCGAGCCGATGCCGTCCACGTAATATTGCCCCACCGGGTGTGAGAACAAATTGAATTGGGCGTCTTTTTCAAGGCTTTGCGCAGTTGACAACAGTGTGAACAGGATCGCGGCGAGCAGGTAGATTTTCCTCATGCTAAAAATTTTTTGCGAAGGTACATATATTAATTTGCTCCCGGGTGTTAAAAGGCTGGGCTCTGTCAATCAGTTGATTGCAGTTTGCGTTAGGGATGGAAGCAGGGTGCCGCGCACCGCGAACAGCCCGGCGACGGCCTTGACTGTGTCGCGGTTTTTTAAGGACATCCGGCCGGCGCAACGCCCAAACCATTGCGGTATTGGCCAATAATCGTAAATTGTGGTTTGATTTTTGCCCGACGCGCGCGAATTTAAATATCAATCATCATGAAAAAGATCTATCTCTTTGTATTGGCTGCGGCCGCAACTTTAATTTCCTCTTGCGAAGGCCCGGCGGGTCCGGCAGGGCCACCGGGTTATTCGGCCGAGGCAGTGGTTTATGAAACGCTGCCCATTGATTTCAACGCGCCGAGTTTTGGCGTTTTCTTTAATTTTCCCACTGCGGCCCTTTCATCTGATCATGTTTTGGCCTACCGGCTCGTGGGTCAGGACAACGGCGCCGATGTTTGGAAGTTGCTACCGGAGCAGTATTACTTTAATGACGGAACCTTTGATTTTGCCTACAATTATGACTTTACTCGTTTTGACGTGAACTTTTATATTGAAGGGCAGGACCTGGGAACTTTGGGTGCGGGTTTTACGCAGAACCAGATTTTCCGGGTGGTGATCATTCCGGGGTATTTTGCCAACAAAATGGCGGTGGATTACCGCGATTATGAGGCTACCATTAGTGCACTGGGTATTCAGGGCAAGCCGGTGGTGATGCTTAAATAGCCGAATGTTGAAAGTTGATTAAAAAGGGTTTTGCGGCCCTTTTTTCTTTTTACGGCCGTGGGCATCGCGCTCAACGGGCTCGTCCGGGCGCGACATGGATACCGCAATTCCAATTGCGAGCGACAGGGCGATAAAGCCAAGCGACGCCCATTCGGGGAGCTTGACATAATCATGAAGCAGCATCTTGATTCCCACAAAGGTCAGGATCGCGATAAGGCTGTATTCCAGGTAGCTGAACTTGGCGAGCATGTTGGCCAGGAAAAAGTACATTGACCGCAGGCCCAGGATGGCAAAAATATTGGAGCTGAATACCAGGAATGGGTCAGAGGTAATGGCGAGAATCGCCGGGACACTGTCAATCGCGAACAGGACGTCCATCACCTCGATGACCACCAGGCTCACAAACAGGGGTGTTGCAAATCTTTTCCCGTTGATCCTGACAAAGAAATTTTCGCCTTCCACATGGTGATGGATGGGAATGATTTTGCCCAGGAACTTGTAGATGGGAGAGTGCTTCGGGTCAAAATCCGAATCTTCTTTGGTAAAAAGCATCTTCATGGCGGTGAAAATCAAGAACGCGCCAAATACGTACATGGACCAGGCAAATTTGTGGATGATCATCACCCCAAAGGCAATCATGAGCCCGCGGAAAACGATGGCGCCAATAATTCCCCAGAACAGCACCCTGTGCTGGTATTTTTGCGGAATCCGGAAAGAGCTGAAAATCACCGCGATCACAAAAATATTGTCAATGCTGAGCGAGAGTTCGATCAGATAGCCGGTTATGTACTTCATTACCGCATCGGGCGGCGTGAGGTTCGTGGGGTTATCAATCAGTCCGTCCTTGTACAGCCAGTAGATCACGCCTGAAAACGCGAAAGACAGGGTAACCCACAGCGCGGTCCATTTGCCGGCTTCCTTGCTGCTGATGATGTGCGGAGTCTTGTTGAACACGCCCAGGTCAAGGGCCAAAAATATCGTAATGGTGATTAAGAACAGTATCCAGATTAGCATGTGAAAATTTTTGCAGCTACAAATATACGGCAGCCCAGCAAGCGGCGATACGCTGTTGAGAAATATTTTTTGAATGGGGTATCTATCGTAAAAATTAATAAATTTTATAGATACCCCCTAAATTTTAGGGGGTGTTGTTGCGCGTATGATACATTTATATACTTTTGCCCTATAGAATCAGCTCCTAATTTAAAAAAGTATATATGGCGACACTTAGATTCCAGGCCTTGCGGGATGCATCTGCACGGAAACCCGTAAAATTTGAAGAGTGTGACCGGAAGTCAAAAATCTTCGGTTCAAATGTGTTCAACGAAGCCGCGATGAAGCAGTTCCTTACTTCGGATGCCTTCAAAGGCGTTCGCGATGCCATCCAGCACGGAACCAAAATTGACCGCAAGCTCGCCGACTATATTGCGCTTGGAATGAAGGAATGGGCACTTTCCAAGGGTGTGACGCATTACACGCACTGGTTTCAGCCCCTGACGGGAACAACCGCCGAAAAACACGATGCTTTCTTTGAAACAGACTTTGAAGGCGGATCATTGGAAAAATTTGGCGGCGGCCAGTTGGTTCAGCAGGAACCCGATGCGTCAAGTTTTCCCAATGGCGGGATCCGCAACACATTTGAGGCGCGCGGCTACACGGCCTGGGACCCCACCTCGCCGGCCTTTATTTTTGGCACAACGCTTTGCATTCCCACGGTTTTCATTTCTTATACCGGAGAGGCGCTGGATTACAAAACACCACTTTTGCGCGCGCTCCACGCCATTGATGAGGCCGCAACCGATGTTTGCCGTTATTTTGACAAGAATGTCCGGAAAGTGACCGCGACCCTGGGCTGGGAGCAGGAATATTTCCTGGTCGATATCGCGCTCGCGAGTTCAAGGCCTGACATCATGATCACGGGCAGGACACTGTTAGGACACACATCGGCCAAGGGCCAGCAATTGGAAGATCATTACTTTGGATCAATCCCCAGCCGTGTGCTAACCTATATGCGAGATCTGGAACAGGAATGCATGTACCTGGGAATTCCGGTTAAAACGCGGCACAATGAGGTGGCCCCGAACCAATTTGAACTCGCGCCGATATTTGAAGAGACCAACCTTGCGGTGGACCATAATTCGCTGTTGATGGACGTTATGCAACGAGTGGCCGAAAGACATGATTTCAAGGTGCTTTTCCATGAAAAACCCTTTAAAGGCGTAAACGGTTCTGGAAAGCACAACAACTGGTCTCTGGCCACCGATACCGGTGTGAACCTGCTGAGTCCCGGAAAGACACCGATGAGCAACCTGCAATTCCTCACCTTTTTTATCAATTCGATCAAGGCGGTCCATACCCACGAAGCCCTGATGCGCGCATCGATTGCCTCGGCGAGCAATGACCACAGGCTTGGCGCGAATGAGGCGCCGCCGGCCATTATATCGGTATTTATCGGTGAGCAGCTTACCAAGGTGTTGGCAGAACTGGAAGGTGTTTCATCCGGGAAATTGTCGCCGGCCGAAAAAACCGATCTCAAGCTCAACGTCGTGGGCAAAATCCCGGACGTGCTTCTGGATAATACTGACAGGAACCGCACCTCGCCCTTTGCCTTCACGGGCAATAAGTTCGAATTCAGGGCAGTGGGTTCATCGGCCAATTGCGCCAATTCAATGACTACCCTCAACGCGATCGTAGCCAAACAGTTGCGCGATTTCAAGAAGGAGGTGGACGGCCTGATTGATAACGGAATGAAGAAGGATGATGCAGTTTTCAATGTTCTGAGAGAATATATAAAACAGTCGCGCAATATCCTTTTTGAGGGCGACGGGTACAGCGAGGCATGGGAGGCCGAAGCCGAAAAACGGGGCCTGACCAATTTTAAGACTACTCCCGACGCACTTAAGGCCAAAATTTCCAAACAATCGCTTCAGCTTTTTAGCGAACTCAATATCATGAACCATGTTGAAGTGGAGGCGCGGTATGAAATTGAACTGGAAGAATACACCAAGAAGATTCAGATCGAGGGCCGCGTTTTGGGTGATATTGCAAGAAACCATGTGATCCCAACTGCGATCCGATACCAAAATATACTGATAGAAAACGTCAGGGGCCTTAAGGAAATCTTTGGGCCTGAGTATGAAGCCATCGGAAAGGAGCAAATTGCGCTTATCAGGGATATTTCGGAGCACATTGCCGGAATCAACCATAATGTGGAAGAAATGACCCAGGCCCGCAAGGACGCCAATTCCCTCACCGGTGCGTACGAAACCGCCCGCGCCTACTGCGACGTTGTAAAACCGTATTTTGAAATCATCAGAAAGCATTGTGACAAACTGGAACTCCTGATCGACGACGAGATCTGGACTTTGACCAAATACCGGGAACTGCTGTTCACCAAATAATTGAAGGCCCTGCAATTGCGGGGCTTTTTTATTGGGAACGAAATAATAAAGCCGTAAATTCGTTTTGGTTCAAATTTCCTCCCATGTTCCGATTTTGGCTTTTAGCGTTGCTTTCACTGAATTTTTTGCCCCTTTGCGCGAAACAGCAGTTTTCAGTGTATTTTGAATCGGACAAATTCACCCTCGCCCCGGCCGAAGAAGCACGGCTGCAGGAATTCGTCAAACAGGGATCTGCGGCAAAGGTCGTGTCCATTGGCGGATACACTGACGAGGACGGATCTACCGGGTACAATGATACACTGGCCAGCAAACGCGTCCAACATATTTTTGATAAATTAAAGGACAAAGTGGCCATTCGCGATGACTTCAAGTCCCGGAGTTTTGGCGAACAGCACCAGCAATCGGCCAACAAAGCCCTAAACCGAAAGGTCACCATACATTTCCTTACCCAAGGGGAGCTTCCGCGCGAGAATGAAATTTTGGGGATTCGCGACACGGTGACAAGGGTAAAGGTGGTGCGCACTTTCCCATCGGTCATCCGCGTGCCAAATCCTGACGGAAGCAAGACCGAGATGAAGTTGGACACTCAATTCATGAAAGAGCTGGACCAGGCCCGGATTGGTGACAAACTGGCTATTAAGGATCTGAATTTCAGGGTCAATACCTTTGCGGTGGTTCCCGAATCGCGTGCCCGACTTTATGAACTGCTGATTGTAATGCAGCAAAACCCAAAGCTCAAAATCGATATCCAGGGCCATCTGTGCTGCATGCCCACCGACCGGCTGAACCTGTCCACTCAACGCGCAAAAGCGGTTTACAATTTTCTGGTCGGCAACGAAATTTCCAAAAGCCGGCTATCCTTCCAGGGCTTTGGCAGCACCAAACCACTATTCCCCATCCCCGAGAAATCAGAAGCCGAACGCGCTGCCAACCGCCGTGTCGAGGTTTATATAATTGATAACTGATGCGAATCGCCTTTCTGGCCATATTAATGTTATTGTTAAGCCCTGCCACCGCGCAGGAAAGGATAGAGGTATTTTTTGACTTTGACAGTGATAAACTGACCGAAGAAGCCGCTACCCGCATCAACAATTATATATCTGGCAAAAAACCTGTCGTTTCAAAAATCTACGGCTACTGCGACTGGAAAGGTTCCAATTCGTACAACGACTCCCTTTCAATGCGCCGTGTCAACTCGGTCCACCGGTTTCTGGTTCAAAAGGGGCTGGAGATCCTGGATGATTATGAGAAAATCGGTTTTGGCGAAAACTTCGAGCAATCGCCCATACAATCAGAAAACCGCAAGGTTATCATTGAGTTCATCGTTCCCCTCCCGGTGGGGGGTACCTCGCTCACTGAAGAAGTCAGCGGACTTAAACCTGGCGATAAGGTCCGGCTGCGGAACATCAACTTTCTCAATAACTCGGCGACGATCGTACCAAAATCGCAACCGGTTCTATATGAGCTGCTTTGCATCATGGAGGAAAACCCGACACTAAAGATCGAGATCCAGGGGCACATTTGTTGCCAGCCACGTGAAGATATCAATGATGTTTCCACTGCCCGTGCCCGTGCCATTTACAATTTCCTGATCCGAAACAAAATCAGCCGCAAACGGCTTTCCTACAAAGGTTTCGGCATTACGCGCCCCATCCATCCCATCCCTGAAAAATCTGAAGCCGAGGCTGATGAGAACCGAAGGGTGGAGATTATGATTGTGGAAAGGTGATTTGAAAATTTGAAAATTTGGAAATTTGAAAATGTGGATCCAAGCCCAAAGGGCGAACGGAGGTGAACGAAGGGATGTTAAATGAGGAAATGAGGAAATGAGGAAATGAGGAAATTAGGAAATGAGGGACTGAGGATGAGAGTCGGTGAGGAGAAAAGAGCTGGAAGCGGTCGCCGAAATAAGAAAATACAGAAGTCCCGAGCATAATTATCAGATTTCCCAATTTCCAAATTTCCTAATTGAACTATCTTTGCCCAAACACAACTACATGAACAACCAATCCGGGCAACGGTACGCGCAGCGGGGTGTTTCGGCATCCAAGGAAGATGTGCACCGGGCCATCGAAAAAATCGACAAAGGCCTTTTTCCACAGGCATTTTGCAAAATAATTCCCGATTATCTCACAGGCGATGATGACTATTGCATTGTCATGCACGCTGACGGCGCCGGGACCAAATCAGCGCTGGCCTATTTGTATTGGAAAGAGACCGGCGACCTCTCGGTCTGGAAAGGGATTGCGCAGGACGCGCTGATCATGAACATCGATGATCTTTTGTGTGTTGGGGTCACCAACAACATTTTGCTTTCGTCCACCATCGGGCGCAACAAAAACCTGATTCCCGGCGAGGTGATCGCGGCAATCATCAATGGCACCGAGGAGTTGATATCGGAGCTCAATAACCACGGAGTTACAATCCATTCCACTGGAGGCGAAACCGCCGATGTGGGCGATCTCGTGCGCACCATCATTGTGGATTCGACGGTAACGGCTCGAATAAAACGCAGCGAGGTCATTGACAACGCCAACATCCGCCCGGGTGATGTCATTGTCGGGCTGGCATCGTTTGGGCAAGCCACCTATGAAGAGCAATACAATGGCGGGATGGGCAGCAACGGGCTTACCTCGGCCCGCCACGATGTCTTTGCCAATTACCTGGCCAAAAAATACCCCGAGAGTTTTGATCCCATGGTACCACAACAACTTATTTATTCGGGTGCCATGAACCTTACTGACGCCGTGCAGGGTTCACCCCTTGACGCGGGCAAACTGGTGCTTTCGCCAACCCGGACCTATGCGCCGGTGGTTGCCAGGATCCTGCAGAAATATTCGTCGGCCGAAATCCACGGGATGGTGCATTGCAGTGGCGGTGCCCAGACCAAAGTACTGCATTTTGTAAACCAGGTCCATGTGATTAAGGACAATATGTTCCCGGTACCACCGCTATTTAAACTGATCCATCAGCAGTCGGGCACTGATTGGGCCGAAATGTACAAGGTTTTCAATTGCGGCCACCGCATGGAATTTTACGTTCCTGAAGATGTCGCAGCCGGAATCATGCAAATTGCGGCACGGTTCAATATTGAGTCGCGCATCGTGGGGCGTGTTGAGGCTTTTGAAGGAAAAAAACTCACCATCGAGAGCGAGTTCGGGACGTTTAATTATTAGGAGCTTTTTCCGGCTGTTCGCTCTATCTTTTTTTGTGCTTAACAAAGTATGCGGTTTTCCCGTAAAACGCACCTCAAAGGTTTAAAAAACCTTTGAGGTACCAGAAAGGGGCACAAAAAAAGGATGCCGCTGCCATCCGGGCTAGGATTATGGAAACATTCAACTTTGACCAAAACATCATATTGGAAAACGGCGCCGTGCTATTGCGCCCGCTTGTCCATGAAGACCTTGTGCACCTGCTGCCCTTCGCGCTTTCGGAGCCTGAGATCTGGCAATATTCACCCGATAGCCCCGCCGGAAGCGAGAAGGCGCTTTCAACCTATATTGAAGCCGCCATCGCCGAAAGGGAGAACCACACGGGCTACCCATTTATCGTCTTTGACAAGGCCTCGGGTCGCTATGCGGGATGTACCCGGTTTTATGACATCAACCCGGAACACCGTACAGCCTTGCTGGGTTACACCTGGTACGGAAGTGAATTTTGTGGCACAGGCCTAAATAAAAATTGTAAATTACTATTGCTTTCCCATGCCTTTGAATCGCTCAAGCTGGAACGGGTAGAATTCAGGGCGCACAGTGAAAACGCGCGAAGCATCGCGGCAATGAAGTCCATCGGATGCACCGTCGAAGGCATTTTGCGTTCGCATATGCCGCATCGGGGCGCAAAACGCAGGGACACCATCGTACTGAGCATTATCCGGCCGGAGTGGAAAAGCATAAAATCAAACCTGACAAAAAAAATCGACCATGGAAGCATTTCTTAAAAAAGGCATTGACAAGTTGAGGTTCGGGATGAAGCGCGAGGATGTTGCCGAAATTTACGGCAAGCCCGACCGCGAGTTCCGCGACGAGGAACAAAACATCACCTGGGTGTACAACATCCAGAAAATGCGGCTTACGTTTTATGAAGATGAACAGGACAGGCTGGGCTACCTGATCACAGCCAGCGAAAATCTGGATCTTTACGGTACCAAAATCATCGGCAGGGATATCAATGAGGTCAAGGCGTTGCTAAAACCCAAAGGTTTTGACAAATGGGAAGAAGAAGCCATTGACATTACCACGGCACATTTCAATGAAGACCATTGGGTGGTATTGCAAAGCGAATTCGGCGTTGTCACAAAATTTGAACTGGGCGCCGCGCTGGTGAATGATCTGTTTGTTTGGGCAAATTAACTTTGGAATAAAAAAAAGGGGCCAAAGCCCCTTTTTTATCTTTTTGCTTCCGGCATCTTGTCCAAAAGTTCGATCTCAAAAATGATATTTGAGTTTGGCGGGATCACATTCCCGGCTCCCCGGGCGCCGTACCCCAAATTGGCGGGGATAAAGGCCACAAGGCGGTCACCTATCGCCATCTTTTCAAGAGCTTCAATAAATCCCGGAATCAGGCCGTCTTTCCGTCCTGCGGCAAACTCAAAGGGCTGGTAACCGTTTTGGGCCGCACGATTGGCATCAAATTTCCCAAACTGTTCGTTCACATTGGCAAAACTGCTGTCAAACAAAGTCCCGTCTTCCAGGTAGCCGGCATAGTGTACATATACTTTGGTTCCGTCGGCGGGTTTTTTGCCTCCCGATGATTTGACAATTTTATAGGCGAGCCCGCTGTCTGATTTTACCGCCGTAGCCTTGATTTTGTTAAGTTCATCGGCCTTTGATTTTTTTACCGGAGCATATTTCAGGTCGTACTCGCGTTGTTGGGCGGCGGCTTCCTCGGCCAGTTTACGGCGCTTTTCGGCTTCGGCCTCGGCAATTTTGCGGTCTTCTTCGGCTTTACCGGCAAAGTAGGCCGAAAATACTTTTGCAGCGTCAAAGTTTCGGGCGTCGTTTCCTTTTCTAACTATGGTCACTTTATTGATCACATCGTCCTGCGCAATTGCGTTTACCACATCCATTCCCGTTACCACATGGCCAAAAACAGTGTGCTTGCCGTCAAGCCACGGTGTTTCCTTGTGCGTGATAAAGAATTGGCTGCCATTGGTGCCGGGGCCGGCGTTGGCCATTGAAAGGATTCCGGGGCCGGTATGCTTCAAATCAGTAATCTCATCCTTGAACTTATATCCGGGATCTCCTGATCCGTTGCCCAGCGGGTCGCCGCCCTGGATCATGAAATCCTTGATCACGCGATGGAACTTGAGCCCGTTGTAAAAGGGTTTGCCGCGTAAATCTTCCTTGACGGCCGTGTTTGTGCCTTCGGCAAGCGAAACAAAATTTGCTACCGTCACCGGAGTCTTTTTATATTCGAGGTCCAATACAATTTTTCCCTTCGATGTTTCAATTTCGGCAAAAAGGCCGTCCTGGGCGCCTGTTTTGGCCTTCTTGGCATTTTGTGCCATCCCTGCTGTAAAGGCTGCAAGGAAAAGCGCGATCATCTTTACTTTCATAATTATTGTTCAGTTGATATTTCTACTTCAAATATAATATTTGCGTCAGGCGGGATCACGTTACCCGCGCCTTGTGGCCCGTAGCCCAAGTGTGCAGGGATAAAGATCACCGCTTTGTCACCGGGGGCCAGCAATGAAATTCCTTCAAGAAAACCGGGGATCATGCCTTCACGGCGACCTGCCTCAAAGGGAATCGGCGAGTACCGCATCGCATCGGCGCGCCGTTGGTCAAATTTCCCGAATTGCCGCGCCACCTCAGGCATGCTGGTGTCAAACATCTCGCCATCTTCCAGAAAACCTGCGTAATTAACATAAACGATGTCTCCGGCTGACGGTTTGGCCCCGCCGCCCTTATGGGTGATCACGTACCGCAAACCGGTGGAAGTGCCTTTGGATTCTTTTTTGAGCGCGGCCAATTGATCGGCTTTGGCTGTCTTGACCTCGCTGTATTTCTGGTTATAGATTTCCCGCTGCCGCGCGTCTTCTGCCGCCTGTTTTTCCCTGCCTGCGCGGTCTTTTGATACGTAGTCGGAAAAAGTCCTAACCGCGTCAAACTTTTTAGCAGCCTCGCCCTTGATCACGATTTCAACTTTGGTAATCCTGTCACCTTGTTCAATGGCGTTAACCACATCCAGTCCTTGGGTCACATAACCAAAAACGGTGTGTTTTCCGTCCAGCCATGGGGTAGGGA
>JAEZGB010000126.1 GCA_023437485.1 Bacteroidota bacterium | reverse complement strand
TAATCAGCTACAAATCGCTGTTGATCGAATGGTGCCAAAAGGGAAAACGCAGTTTCCACTACGATGTTTTTGAAGACAATGGAATTGACGGGCAACGGTTTTACGGTGTTCGGTTGACCATTGGCGACAAGGTGGTGGCCAAGGCTCGCGCCACATCCAAGAAAAAAGCGGAAGAAAAGGCTTCGCAACGCGCATACTTTGCTTTTCAGGAAAAAATTAACAAAAAGTAAGCGTTAAATTTAAAAACTACATCGTTTTCGTATACATCCCAACCATTTGTATTGCGAATT
Source organism: Bacteroidota bacterium (assembly GCA_023437485.1). Lineage (GTDB taxonomy): Bacteria > Bacteroidota > Bacteroidia > Flavobacteriales > Flavobacteriaceae > Flavobacterium. Next base: position 5,177 of record JAEZGB010000126.1, on the reverse strand, counting down.
TAAATAGCGCCTTTGCTGATTAAGCCTTATCTTTACGGCACAATACGCACAGATGATCTACAAGCTTTCGGCACAGGATTTTGAGGAACCTGAATATTCGCTTTTTGCGATTCATTCGGTACTGGAAGATTTTCACCTGGCATTTTGCATCAACCGGGAGTTGCGTTTAAAACTTCGGAAAAACCCGGATGCGCTACATGTTTCAGCCAAGGCAGGCGAGGCCACTTTTTCCCGATTCAGTTTTTACAACGAAAACCAGGACATGGAGTGGGACCTGATCCAAAACAAACAGGAAATCCTGGACATGGAAGCCCAGGGCGGTATTTTTAGCGGAATGACCGTTTCAACCACCGCATACCTGCTGCCGGAATTCGCAAAAGTGGATTATTTTCTCAAAATTGAAAATTCTTCGGGGAGCGTACCCGATCTCGCAAAAAAAATCAAGATGATTGACCGTGTCAGCGCAGCCTATGTGGTTGACAAAACGCGGATAAAATCAAAGAACCATTTAATTTTTTAGTAATGCCAACCACTAAAAAGACAAAGATTGTCGCTACGCTGGGGCCTGCATGCAGCTCGCGCGAAGTACTCAAAGAAATGATCGACGCCGGCGTAAATGTTTTTCGCGTCAATTTTTCGCATGCTGATTATGACGATGTCAAAAGCAAAATTGAACTGATCCGCAGCCTGAACAAGGAATATGGATATACAACGGCGATCCTTGCCGATTTGCAGGGACCCAAACTTCGCGTTGGGGTCATGAAGGAGGACACCATTGTCAGCGCCGGTGACATGATCACCTTTACCACTGCCGAGGACATTCCGGGGACTGCGCAAAAGGTTTACATGAATTACAAGGAATTCCCCAAAGACGTCAATCCCGGGGAACGGATCCTTCTGGACGATGGCAAATTGATTTTTGAAGTTGTCGATACAAACCGCAGTACAGAGGTTCAGGCCCGCGTGGTCCAGGGAGGCCCGCTAAAGTCCAAAAAAGGTGTGAACCTTCCAAATACAAAAGTTTCGCTTCCGGCATTGACCAAAAAGGACGTCAAGGATGCCATTTTTGCCATTGGCCAGGAAGTGGACTGGATTGCCCTGTCGTTTGTTCGGACCCCGAAAGATTTGGAGGAATTGCAGGACCTGATTGCCAAGCATTCGTCATACAAAATCCCGATCGTCGCCAAGATTGAAAAGCCCGAAGCGGTGGAAAACATCGACAAAATTGTTGCCTTCTGCGATGGATTGATGGTCGCCCGGGGCGATCTTGGAGTTGAGGTCCCGGCGCATGAAGTTCCGCTCATCCAAAAGAAATTGGTCAACCGCGCCAAGACTGCACGAATTCCGGTAATTATCGCCACGCAGATGATGGAAACCATGATTACCAGCCTTACGCCCACCCGCGCCGAGGTTAATGATGTGGCCAATTCAGTGATGGACGGTGCCGACGCAGTAATGCTTTCCGGTGAGACCTCGGTTGGGAATTATCCCGTCCAGGTAATCCAGAAAATGACCCAAATCATTGAAGCGGTCGAAGATTCGCCATTGATCCAGGTTCCGCAAAATACGCCACAGGTCCGCACCAAGCGATTTATCACCAAATCCATCTGCCACCACGCGGCGATGATGGCAAACGTGATAAAGGCCAAGGCAATTTGTACGCTGACCAACAGCGGGTACACCGCATTCCAGATCTCGGCCTGGAGACCTTCGGCACACATCCTTGTCTTTACCTCAAACAAACGCATCCTGACGCAACTGAATTTGTTGTGGGGCGTGAAATCATTCCATTACGAGAAGTTTGTATCAACCGACGATACCGTGACCGACATTAACGATATCGCCAAAAAACACAATTTTGTGGCCAAAGGCGATATGATCATCAATCTGGCGGCAATGCCGGTGGTAGATAAGGGGATGGTAAACACGCTTCGGGTATCTGAAATCGAGTAAATCAGCAAAATTCCACCTCAAGGTTTAAACCCAAGGTATTTGGTGATGACAGCGAAGCGGAAAATTTCCGGGAAACCGCGTGCTTTGTTAATTGAGTTCTGATGCTCCTAAAATTCAAATATGAGCTGCACTGCCACCGCTTTCCTGTCTTCGGTATTCAAATTGCTCATTGAGATCCCCAATAGCCGCACAGAGTCGCGCATCTTTTCCTGAAACAGCAGTTCTTTTGACGTTTCCATGATCAGCGCTTTATCTGATATGTAATACGGCAAGGTCTTGCTTCTGGTTTGTACCGTGAAATCGCTGTATTTTATTTTCAGGGTTACGGTTTTGCCCGCTACATCATACCGGCGCAGCCTTTTAATCAATTGGTCCGAAATCGCGTCTAAACGGTCAATCATATAAATTTCGGACGTGAGGTTCTCGTCAAACGTGTGCTCGGCAGCGACTGATTTGGCTACTCGGTAAGGTTTGACTTCGCTGCGATGGATGCCCCGCACCACATCATAATAAAACGCACCCGATTTGCCAAAATGCCCTTCGAGAAAATCAAGTGATTTTTCCCGCAGGTCAGCGCCGGTAAAAACCCCAAGCTGGTACATCTTCTCGGTGGTAACCTTGCCAACCCCGTAGAACTTTCGGATTGGAAGACTGGCCAAAAATTGCTGGACTTCATCAGGATTGACGGTTTTCTGGCCATTGGGCTTATTGACATCTGAAGCCACTTTCGCCACAAATTTGTTGATTGAAATCCCTGCCGAGGCCGTCAGTCCCGTAACTTCAAATATCTTCTCGCGAATGAGCCGCGCGATCATCGAGGCGCTGGAAATGCCTTTCTTGTTTTGGGTAACATCCAGGTAGGCCTCATCAAGCGACAATGGCTCAACCAGGTCAGTAAACTCATCAAAAATCTCCCTGATTTGGTTGGATACCTCCCTGTACCGGTCAAACCGCGGTTTAACAAAAATCAAATGGGGGCAATACTTTTTGGCCAAAACTCCGCTCAAGGCACTTTTAACCCCGAACTTCCTCGCTTCATAACTCGCCGCCGCGACAACGCCCCGGTTCTCCCCTCCTCCAACCGCGATGGGTTTTCCGCGTAGCTCCGGATTGTCGCGCTGTTCCACCGATGCGTAAAAAGCGTCCATGTCAACGTGGATGATCTTTCTTTGGGGTTGGTCCATTGGCAAATTTAAATATCTTTGAGCATGCTGGAAATTGAACGGAAATTCCTTTTGAAATCAAATGCGTGGCGCACCCTGGTGTCAAGGCGCAGCAATATCATCCAGGGATACCTCTCCACCCATCCGGAGCGGTCGGTTCGTGTCCGTATAAGGGGCGAGAGCGGGACGATTACCGTAAAAGGCAAAAGCAGCGCCAGCGGCATGTCAAGATTTGAATGGGAAACCGAGATTTCGCTGTACGACGCGCGGGCAATGATGCAACTTTGCGTAGGCGTGGTGGAAAAGGTTAGGCATGAAATTCCTTTTGAGGGCCATGTTTTTGAAGTCGATGAATTTCACGGGAACCACCAGGGCCTTGTGCTTGCCGAAATCGAATTGAGCAGCGAGAGCGATGTTTTTCCCCACCCGGAGTGGCTGGGCGCCGAAGTTACCGCCGACAAACGCTATTACAATTCATGGCTCAGTGAAAATCCGTGGCCCTTTAGTGAATAATCTCTATTGAGACGTCCATTGCTCCGGCCAGCTTATTGTGCGCGATGTCCCGGAATGCACGTTTGGACAAATCAATTTCACGCCCCTTGACAAATGGCCCGCGGTCGGCAACCTCAACAATAACACATTGTCCGTTAACGGGATTTGTAATCCGCAGCTTTGTGCCAAACGGAAGTTTTCGGTGCGCGGCGTAATACTTATTGTTGTTGAATTTTTTTCCGGACGCGGTTCGCCGGCCGTTGAATTTGTCGGCATAGTAAGAGGCGTGGACCGAACTTTTGAACGGCTTGTACCTGAGGCCCGGATACAATTCAATACTGTCAATGGGAATAAACAAAGGATTGATCGAATCGCGGACTTTTAATTGGGCCGGGACCGAAACAGTTTTTTTTACCGAAAAGGCGCTTGTCAATGACACAAAAATCGCCGCCAGCACAATAAAGATTGACCTGTTTCTCATCAAATGCAATTTGCCGGGGCAAAACCTGCCCCTGAGCTTAAGCAAACCAGTTTTGCCACGGAATGCGGCTCAGGACCAGCAAGGCGGCAATAGTATAGAATATCGCAAAAGGTTTGAATTTATTGTCCGCCTTTTTATGTTTGGACCACCCAACGGTGATCAGGATAACCGCAATGATGTTCACCAGCGGGTGCTCCAAGGCCAAAAGCCTGTCCATGGCCGACATTCCGCCCATGCCTACAGCATTGATCTTGTCAAGGCCATTGGGTGAGGTAAAATAAAGCAATAACCCGATGACAAATTGAATATGCGTTGCTATCAGCGCGAAAAGTGCCAGCCTGCGGTCATTGTCGCCAAATGGCTTTTTTGACGATGCGCCAATCAGGGCGTTTACGGTTGCGATAACTACAACAAGGAGCGCGATATACGCCCAGCCCGAGTGGGCCGCAAGGATCATTTTATACATGGCCATTGGTTTTGGTGAAAAACAAATATAGTAAAAGAATAAAACCGCCGCGAGCTTATCGATCCTGCCTGTTCAAAAATTCGCGCAGCAGTGAACTCGTTGAGCCGTCGTGAGGTTTTATTTCACCATCCTGCAATTCATCCAGTATCTTGTTGGCCAGTTGCTTGCCGAGTTCAACTCCCCACTGGTCATAAGAAAAAATATTCCAGACCAATCCCTGGACAAAGATTTTGTGTTCATACATCGCGATTAGCACTCCCAGTGATTCGGGCGTAAGCTTGTCAATCAGGATGGTATTGGTGGGCCTGTTACCTTGAAATACCTTGAACGGGATCAGATTATCGGCATTTGGGCCACTAATGCCCTGCTGCTCCAGTTCGGCGCGGACGGTTTGCCCATCCTTGCCGTTCATCAAAGCCTCGGTTTGGGCAAAAAAATTGGACATCAATTTAAAATGATGCCCCTGATCACCGTGCAATGGTTTTACAAAACCAATGAAGTCGGCCGGAATCAATTTGGTTCCCTGGTGGATCAATTGGAAAAAAGCGTGTTGCGAATTGGTTCCAGGTTCGCCCCAAATAATGGTCCCGGTCTGGTAATTGACCGGATTGCCGTCACGGCC
>JAEZGB010000123.1 GCA_023437485.1 Bacteroidota bacterium | reverse complement strand
ACTGTTTGGAGTAAGCGGAATTAGATTTAGCGGACTTCAGGAATGAACTTTAGTTTCCAATCAGCACAATTCCTTAGATTGCATCACAAAATATGACAGTACCTTAGGACTCAAAATTTTATAGAGTTGAAACAAAATAATATTACCTTCTCCCTCTCCACCCTCAACCTCACCGCAGTCGCCAATTTGCTGGACGACAACCGCACCTACCAAGACGCCACCAAAGAAGTCTTTTTGCAAAAACTCTCGGAGGTATTTGAAAAGTTCAGGGAACTGGGCGACAAAAAACTAAAACCGTACCCAGGTGAGTGTGCCTCCTGCGAGTGTGAAAACGAGGGCAAAAAGGGATATTGCTTTGTGGGCAAGTCCGGGTCGTTCATCAACCTGATCATTGAGCAGGACGAGAGCGGTGTCACCGATATTTATTACTGCAGCGACTTTAAATCAAAAGCTAATGTCGCGCCGTTTTGCGATATACCCTTAAGGATTTCCCAGGATGAGAAACACGATTTTGTACCCTCGACCAATTATCTGCTAAAGTCAGACCGCTGTGGCAAGGCAGTAGCCGAAATACTCGCCCGCGGCCCCATTCTGTCGGCCAATGACTGCATCTACTGGGCGGCAAAATACCGTGAACTTTACAATTCCTTTGAATTGCCACCGTTCTTCTTCAAAAAATACAACGATTTTTACGAACTGTACAAGCAGGTTTCGGCCGTGGCTACCTACATTGAGTCTGAAGGAACAGTTAAACAAGCCAACCGCGAATTTGAAAATCTTGACGCCGACCATATTGCGCTGCTGCGGTACCTGACGCGCAACGAGCAATTGTATAACCGTGTGTGGTGGTTGAATTTTTCGGTCAAAAAGAAATATGACGAGGTTGAATCAACCGGATTTTTGACCGTATGCGAAGTGAACAATCTCTTGCTCCCCGTCAAAACTTTGGAGCCTCTGCGAACCTTTGTCGACCAATTCCAGAGGCCCTATTACGACATGATGGCCCAATACCGGATTCCAACCGATGATGACCAATCGCCCAGCCGATCGCTGGAGGAATTGTTGAGGCATCATGGCGTGGAATTGTAGCGACCTACAGTTGTGCAATTAAACCTGAAAAGACCTATTTTTATATGATCGATGGTAAGGCACGGTCCAGAACAAGCTGTTAGTGACTCTGTTGGCCTTGAGGGGACTATTGTCAAATAATATTGGAACGCATGATCTATCATCAGGCAGAGGCCGCGCAAATCCTGAAAGAGCTTAACGTTTCCCAAAGGGGTTTGACCCATGACGAAGTCAGTCGCAGGCGGGCGCTCCATGGGCCCAATGCGGTTCCTCAGCCCAAATCCAAATCCATTGGCGAGATTTTCTTCAGGCAGATGCTCAACCCGCTCATCTATGTCCTGATTGCGGCTGCGGTTTTATCCCTGGCCACGGGCGATGTAAAAGACGCGCTTTTTATCACGCTCATCATCCTTTTCAATTCCATTTTGGGAACTTATCAAGAGTGGCGGGCCGAGAACAGTGCCCGGGCGCTGCAAAATATGGTCAGGGCCATTTGCAGGGTAAGGCGCGACGGGCATGTTTATGAAATTGCATCGGCCGATCTTGTCCCCGGAGATATCGTGCTTTTGGAATCGGGATTTAAGGTTCCGGCCGACCTACGACTGTTGGAGGTACATGAACTTTCAGTGGAAGAGGCAATGCTTACCGGCGAATCAATGGCCGTAGACAAAAGCGCCCGGGTGGTTCAGGGCGATGATCAGACTCCCATCGGCGACCGGGTCAATATGGCTTTTGCCGCCACTACCGTACAACATGGCCGCGCCGTCGGGGTGGTTATTGCCACGGGCGCCAATACCCAGATTGGGCTCATTGCCGATTCGCTGCGAACCACGCAGGCCGAAAAACCACCGCTGGTGCGCCGCATGGAAAGATTTTCCCGAAAGATCAGCGTGCTGGTCGTGGTAGCCTGCATGGTGCTGGGCCTGGTGGGTTATCTTGCCGGCAGGCCTGCCATTGAAATCTTCTTTGTCATGGTCGCCGTGGGCGTTTCGGTCATTCCCGAAGGCTTGCCCATTGGCCTCACCGTAGCCCTTTCAATTGCTACCCGTCGAATGGCCAAAAGAAATGTGATCGTGCGCAAATTGCCCGCTGTGGAAGGTTTGGGCAGTTGCACCCTGATCGCCTCTGATAAAACCGGGACCCTGACCATGGACCTGCAGTGCATCCGCAAGATCTATCTGCCGGGCGGCGCGACTTATGATGTGACCGGCCACGGCTACCGGGGCGATGGCGGAATCATCCAATCCTCCGATGGAAAATCAGACGAAAACCTGCTGCCCCTGGTCGAGGCGTGCACCCTGGCCAACGAGGCCTCGCTTCACAAAATTGGAGACCGCTGGGAACATTCGGGCGATCCTGTCGATGTGGCCTTCATTGCCCTGGCCTACAAAATTGGAAAGAATCCCGAATAATTCACCGGGCAATCAAAGCTAGAAAAAATGATTCCTTACGAGTCTGAAAACAAGTTTTCGGCTGCGTACTTTTCCCGCGACAGAGTGCTGCGATTTGCAATGAAAGGCGCAGTAGAGGTAATCGCAAAGCATCTGTCGCAGGCCGATGGCCAACACGCCATAGAAATTTCGGAACAGATGGCGGTCGACGGATACCGGACACTGGCCCTGGCCGGAGCAACGGTTGAAAGTACTGATTTGGAAAAACTCCCGAAACTGGAACTGCTGGGGCTCGTTGGGCTGGAAGACCCGCTTCGGCCCGAGGCGCAACAGGCAGTAAACGCATGCCACCGGGCCGGGATCCAGGTGGTGATGGTAACGGGCGATCACCCGTCCACTGCGCTCAATATCGCCAAACAACTGGGAATCGCCCAATCTCGCGAAGAGGTTTTGACCGGTGCTGCGCTTTCAAAAATTGCCCGGGAGCCCCAGGCTGAACTTGCCGGCAAACTCAGGCCTGTCAAAGTCTTTGCTCGCGTGGCCCCATTGCAAAAGCAGCGTATTGTTGAGGTGATCAAATCCATGGGGGAGTTTGTGGCAGTAACCGGCGACGGCGCCAATGATGCCCCGGCACTGAAATCGGCCCATATTGGCGTTGCGATGGGCTCCGGGACTGATCTTGCCAAGGAGGCTTCATCCATTATCATTACCGATAACAATTTCGCATCGATAGCGGCGGGGGTTGAAGAGGGCCGCTTTGCTTTTGACAACCTTCGCAAAATAATTTATCTGTTGATTTCAACTGGGTTTGCCGAGTTGCTGACCATCGGCCTTGCCATCATCCTAAACATCCCGCTTCCCTTTTTGGCCGTACAGCTCCTGTGGCTTAATCTGGTCACCAACGGGATCCAGGATGTTGCGCTGGCTTTTGAAAAAGGCGATCCCCAGGCCATGAAAAGGCCGCCCCGAAAACCTGAGGAAAGCATTTTTGACCGCCTGATGAAAAGCCAGGTCATCGTCTCGGGAATCGTGATCGCCTCACTCGCTTTCGGGCTTTGGTGGCATCTTATCTATAACCTCCGGTATGACGAGGTTCATGCGCGGTCTGTGGTCATGATGCTGATGGTCCTGATGCAAAATTTCCACGTACTCAACTGCCGGTCTGAAACCAAGAGCATTTTCCAGATTCCGCTTAAAAACAATTATGTTTTGATCGGCGGAATGATCCTGGCACA
>JAEZGB010000047.1 GCA_023437485.1 Bacteroidota bacterium | reverse complement strand
CTGTTGACACCGGGAGTTGTGGGCGTTCCTTTCTGCGCAGGCATTTCTTCTGAAGTCTGGCTATCGACATAAGCCTTTCCTTTTTTGATAAGATCGACTGCCCAATCGTACAGTTGCTGGAAATAGTCGGATGCATAGCGCTCCTCAGCCCATTCGTAACCCAGCCACTCAACATCTCGCTTGATCGCATCGACGTATTCCTGCTCTTCCTTGGCGGGGTTGGTATCGTCAAAACGAAGGTTGACCGGAGCCTTGTAATCAATGCCAAGTCCAAAGTTCAGGGCGATGGCGCTGGCGTGACCGATATGCAGATAACCATTGGGTTCAGGTGGAAACCTAAACCTAAGTTTATGAGAAGGCAGACCGCTTTTTAAATCGTCTTCAATGATCTGCTCAATAAAATTCAAGGATTTTTCTTCTGACATGAAAAGCGTAATTTTGACAAAGATAAAGATTGTTTGAGGTATATTGACTTCTGGACGCTAACTACAACTTATGGGAACCATCAAATTACACAATATCCGAACTTATTCTTACCACGGATGCCTACCTGAAGAGGGCAAGATAGGGTCGGAATATTCAGTTGATCTCGACGTCAAGACTGATTTGCGTAAATCAGCGATAACTGACCATTTGGCAGATACGGTCGATTATGTATATCTAAACCGGGTAGTGCAGGAAGAAATGGCGGTACGATCTAACTTGTTGGAACACGTGGCGCACCGAATCATTGTTAGGATCTTTAGCGAACTTCCGCAAGTTTCCCGAATCCATATATCCGTGGCTAAAATAAATCCTCCGATTGGTGGCGATGTTGAAAGTATCGCTGTCGAAATGGAAGAATACCGGAATTAAATTTTAAATAAACCGACTGGCCGGAAAGTAATTAACCGTTGCGTCCGCAAAAAGTGGCCATAATTTTCAATTTATAATCTAAAATTTAAAATAATTCTTTAGATTTGCCGTCCGTTGTGGCGTCGTGGCCGAGTGGCTAGGCAGGGCTCTGCAAAAGCTCGTACAGCGGTTCGAATCCGCTCGATGCCTCAAAAAAGCTCCCAAACCGGGGGCTTTTTTTATTCAATATTCCGAAGTACTTCCCGCACCATTTCCTGATCCTGAGGGAAAAAGCCCTGCATCATGATCACCACTCCAAAAATGATAAGCAGGACGCTGATGACTTTTTTGATGTTGAAGATGTTTTTGGGCGTCATCTTGCGTTTAAGCTGTTTGGCCAGCAGGATTTTGCCAATGTCCACAAAAAGATAGGTTCCCAGTACGCTGCCAAAGAATGTGACCAGTCTTGAAATGTCAAGGTCCAGTTTTGGCCCGACGGTGATGATGATCATAAACCAAAACAGCAATACGCCGAAATTGATAAAGTTCAGCAGAAAACCCTTGAAAAAAAGGTTCCGGTAATTTTTTTTGATATCCTCGACGGTGATATCTTCTTCGGTTTTGACATTGCGGCCAATCTTGCGCAATCTCAAAAATGACACGAGTCCGTACGAACCCATCAAAATTCCGCCAAAGATAAAAATCGACGGATCGTCCTTGATGGTTTCGATAAGCCGGACACTGCTAAAGAAGGCGATGAAAATAAAGATGATATCGGCCACGATAACCCCGATATCAAAAACCAGCGCTGCCCTAAAACCCTTTATAACACTGGTTTCAAGCAGGACAAAAAAGACTGGCCCTATCAAAAAACTTAGGAAAATGCCGAGCGGTATGGCCGTAAGAATATCCTGGATCATAGACGAATGGGCAGGTTTACCGGGCCTGGGAAATATTGCCGCCGAGGGTTGTCTTTTGGTCAATTTTGGCGGGGTTGCCATAAATGAGGATGTCGCCACCGGCGTTGACTTTGGCATCCACATATTGCGTTGCGTTGACCTTTGCTTCTCCACCGGCCTTGACTTCCACTTCGGCACGACTTGAAAGCAAATCCCTGGCATTCACTATGCCGCCAGTCCCAATGTTGATTTCAAGCTCATCGGCACGCCCACGGATATTGAGGATCCCTCCCGTCACGGCGCGCAACTTGGCCTCGTCCACCATCATCTGCAAGCGGATGTGGCCTCCGGTCCTTGCGGTAAGCGATAAATTGGACTGTTCAAAAATTGATGCACTGCCAATAAAAGCGCCTTCACCCGCCTGAATGGAGTGCAGCTCTTTAAAAAAGACGCGGGCCTCTATATTTTCGCCATCAAAGATCTGGGTAATCTTCATCCGAAGCTTCAAATCACCGTTTTTGTTTACAACTTCGACATCGGAACTCCGGGTGCCGGAGATCTCAACGCGTTCCTGATCAGAGGCAATAAGTTCCACCTGGATTCGGTCGGTAACCTGCAAATGCCTGAATTCGCCCGGACTTCGGCTTATTTGGCCAAACAGGGGCGCCGATATCAATAATACCGCGATTAATTTTTTCATGATTGATTGTCGTTTTTACGGATGAAGTGAAAATCCAATTGCTTCTTCACAAGGTCAGCGTTCTTGACCTTGACCCAGACTTCGTCGCCCAATTGCAGCAATGTTTTGGAAATTTCGCCAACCAGGGCGTACTGTTTTTCGTCAAAAGTATAATAATCATCCTTGATCTCGCGAATTCGGCACATGCCCTCGCACTTGTTTTCGATGATCTCAACATAGATTCCCCATTCAGTAACCCCTGAAATCACACCCAGGAACTCTTCGTTGTTGTGGTCCTGCATATATTTTACCTGCATGTACTTGACCGAATCGCGTTCGGCGCTGGTGGCAAGGTTTTCCATATTGGACGAATGCTCGCACTTGACCTCGTAATGCTCGGCATTGGCCGATTTCGCTCCGTCGAGGTAATGTTGAAGCAACCGATGCACCATAACGTCGGGATAGCGGCGAATAGGCGAAGTAAAATGCGAATAGTAGTCAAAGGCCAGACCGTAGTGACCGATATTGTCAGTAGAATATTTGGCCTTGCTCATACTGCGTATGGTGAGCGTGTCAACCATATTCTGTTCCTTTTTGCCCACAACATCCTGCAGCAAATTATTGAGCGACTTTGAAATATCTTTTTTGGATTTGAAGTTGATGTTGTAACCAAACTTCGAGATCACCTGCTGAAGCCCCATCAATTTTTCCTCGCTGGGTTCATCGTGAATGCGGTAAACAAACGTCTTTTTTTGTTTGCCGATAAATTCAGCGACCTTTCGGTTGGCCAAAAGCATGAATTCCTCAATCAGGTGATTGGCATCCTTTGAAATCTTGAAATAGACGCCAACAGGTTCACCTTCCGGGCTAAGGTTGAATTTAACTTCGACTTTATCAAAGGATATCGCGCCGTTTTTCATCCGGTTTTTCCGCAGGATTTTGGCAAGTTTGTCCATCTCAAGTACAGCCTGGGTAATCTCGGAAGGGGCCGTGTAAGGCTGATCGGTTAAAGAAACATCGGCCGGGATATCGCCCTTGCCGGTTTCAATGATCACCTGTGCCTCTTCATAGGAAAACCGTTGGTCCGAGTAAATCACCGTTCGCCCAAACCATTGATTGACAACCTGCGCAGCGGGCGTGATCTCAAAAACAGCCGAAAAAGTGTACTTCTCCTCATTCGGCCTGAGAGAACATGCAAAGTTTGAAAGTACCTCGGGCAGCATCGGCACCACTCTGTCAACCAGATAAACCGATGTCGCACGGTTGTACGCTTCGTCATCCAATATTGTCCCTTCCTGCACATAGTAGGAAACGTCGGCAATGTGAACGCCTATCTCAAAATTTCCATTGTCAAGTTTTTTGAACGAGAGTGCGTCGTCAAAATCCTTGGCATCGCGTGGGTCAATGGTAAAAGTGAGCGTGTCGCGCATATCGCGTCGGTTGGCAATTTCCGAAGCCTGGATTGAGGTGTCCATCCGCTCGGCGAATTCCTCCACCTCCCGCGGAAATTCGTATGGCAGGCCGTATTCGGCAAGGATCGCGTGGATCTCGGTATCGTGTTCACCCGGTTTGCCCAAAACATCGATCACGCTCCCAAACGGGCTGTCGGCCTTGGCAGGCCAGTCTTCGATTTTTACCACAACCACATCGCCTTGCTCTGCCTTGCCGATTTTGTCTTTTGGGATGAAAATATCGGTGTACATCTTGGGATTGGCCGTATTGACGAATGCAAAATTTTTCTGGATGTCAATTACGCCTACAAATTCGGTCTTTTTGCGCTCGAGTATCTCGACCACTTCGCCTTCCTGCCGTTTTCCCGTGCGACGGTTGTAAACATACACCTTGACACGGTCACCGTCGAGTGCGTGGTTCAGGTTATTGGTTGGGATAAAAACATCTTCGGCAAAATCAGGGCACACAAAATAAGCCGTCCGGCGGCTGGTCATGTCAATCTTGCCTTCAAAGTAATCGCGGCTTTCAGCCTTGACATGGTACTTGCCGGGTTCGCCTTCAATGATCTTTTTTTGCGATGCCAGTATCTTCAGGTCCTTGATAATTTCATTCCGGCTCTTGGTATCGTCAAGTTCGAGTTTGGCCGAAATCTGCTTGTAGTTGTACTCTTTATTGGGGTGCTTGGAAAGTATTTTAAGTATTTTGTCTGAAAAGTCTTTGTCTTTCTTTTTTCCGGGTTTACCAGGTTTTCTCATTTGATCTTTAAATAATCATGAAAAGTACAAAATAAGTTAGAGATAGACCCTTGAGGGCGGCCATTTAATTTATTATTAACGGCCACTTGCGCTGTAAATCAGCAGGGTTGCTTATCTTTATGCAAAGCCTTCCCCATGGAGCAAATGATCACCGCGGCGACCTTTACTTATCCGCATGAAATTGAAATCCTGCGGCACCGGCTGCAACAGGAACAAATTCAGCATTTTTTTGAAAACGAGACCATGCTTTCAGTCGCCCCGATGTATTCGCACGCGCTCGGTGGCATCCGCCTTAGAATCCGGGAAAGTGACATCGAACGGGTCAGGGCAATCATTGACGAACTTTCCCGTGACGACAAGCTGCGCATCGTCTGACTTATCAACACATCTTATCATAACCAACAAAAATTTTAAAATTGAAATTAAAAAATGATGGTTATTATGGTTTGTTGAAATCACCAATAACTTTTCGCAACCCCGCTTGGGAATGTCGTTTTAATATTTTTCTAACGTTTTATTAACAACCTTTACGCGTAATAAATTCCTGTGAATTAATCACCCATAAAAGGATATTAACAGTTGTTGACATCAATTTTAAAGTTTGAAATGTGCAAAATCCAGGTCCGCATTCTTGGTTGAAAAACATAATTGCGCAGCTGATAACTTCTCTAAAAATTCCGGATTTATAATTTGTTTTTTTGATCGAAGTTTTGGCATTATCAAAAAAATGATTTGGTGCAAAATTACTTTCCAAATTCTGTCAAATGTTTTCAACAAAACTTTTAAAATTTCCCTAACCATGTTTTCGGCACTTTACTAAAGTTTTCAACAAGGCTTACAAAATGACTGAATCAAGGTTTAATTTCACTATCATGTGGCGGGGACGCGTTATTTGCCAAGGCCGAACGCATCAAAATAAAGGATTATTTTTTTGTTTATTAAAAGTTGGTCAGCGTTTTGGCCAAGGCCCCCGCATTGAACTATAAACATTACTTTTGTGTATGCCATAAAAGGCCGTCAAATCTTAAGCACCCAGCCATGAAAATCGCCATTGGAAATGACCACGCAGGACCGGATTACAAAGCGGCCATCGTGGTTGCGCTCAAAAATATGGGCCATGAAGTTGAGAATTTCGGTACCGATTCCCCGGACAGCGTGGATTATCCGGACTTTGGGCATCCCGTTGCCCATGCCGTCACCAGTGGCAAGGCAAGCTTCGGGATTGTGATCTGCGGCAGTGGTAACGGCATCAACATGACGGTAAACAAACACGATGGTATCCGCGGAGCGCTTTGCTGGACCGCCGAAATCGCGCAGCTCGCCCGTCAGCACAACGATGCCAATATTTTGAGTATTCCCGCCCGGTTTACCTCCATCCCGCAGGCCGTGGCCATAGCCGAGGTATTTATTAGCACTGCTTTTGAAGGGGGACGGCATTCTGCCCGTGTCAATAAGATCGGTTGCCAATAAAAATGTCCGGGATCCACATCCATAAACACCAGGTAAGCCACCGCAATCTGCTGGTTTCCATCTTTCTCAATGTGGTCATTACCATTGCGCAGGTCATCGGTGGGATCATCTCAGGCAGTCTCGCGCTGATCTCTGACGCGCTGCACAATTTTAGCGATGTGCTATCTCTGGTGTTCAGCTATTTCGCGCACCGTCTCTCGCGCCGAAAGGCCTCCATCAACCAAACCTTCGGTTACAAACGCGCCGAGGTGATGGCCGCCTTCATCAACGCCCTGACTCTTATAGTAGTCGCGGGGTACCTTATATATGAAGCCATCCACCGATTTTACTCGCCAGAACAAATCGCCACGGGGCTAGTTATCTGGCTGTCCATTTTAGGCATCGTGGCCAACGGCGTTTCGGTTATTTTGCTCAAGGAAGATTCCAGAAAAAACATCAACATGCGCTCGGCTTATTTGCATTTACTCACTGATATGCTCGCCTCGGTCGCGGTTCTGGTGGGCGGTCTTTTAATGAAGTTCTTCCAGTGGTTTTGGGTCGATAGCCTTTTAACGATGCTCATCGCGATTTACCTGATTTTCGTGGGGTATGATTTACTCAAGAAGTCAACACAAATGCTCATGCTCTTCACGCCAGATCACATTGATATCAAGCAAATTGTGCGCGAGGTCCACAAAATTCCCGGAGTCAACAAATTGCATCACATCCATGTGTGGCTCCTCAATGATGAGGAACTTCACCTCGAGGCCCACCTGGACTGCACACATGACCTTACCCTGACTGAGTTCAATGCACTTGTCACCAAGGTCGAACTGCTGCTTTTTGACAAATTCAACATCAACCACACTAACATTCAGCCCGAATTCAAACGCGTCGACCCCAAGGATTTCATCGTCCAGGATTAGGACCTGTTTCCGGCTTTTCGCGGCAAGTCCTCGCCTTTGGCTGCGGGCTTTCTGCTGCAATCCGGGGTAGGGCAGCTCAACATCCATCATGAACCAGGTACAATTCATATCGTCCAAACTTCAGGCTCCCGTATCGGGTATTGCCAAAACCCTTGAACTCCTCGCCGCCGATTGCACCATTCCTTTCATCGCGCGCTATCGCAAGGACGCCACCGGCAATCTTGATGAGGAAGCCATAGAAGCCATCGCCAAACTGGGCAAACAATTTGACACCGTCACCGCCAGGCGCGAAGCCATCCTCAAATCCATCTCTGAACAGGGACAACTAACGCCCGAGCTTTCGGCTAAAATCTCGGCCAGCTTTGATTTGACGGAACTTGAAGACCTTTACCTGCCGTTCAAAAAACGCCGCAAGACCCGCGCCGATGTCGCACGCGAAAACGGCCTTGAGCCGCTCGCGAAGATCATCATGGCGCAAAACCGCACTGACCTTGAAAGTGCGGCCACCAAACTGCTCAGCAAAAATGTCCCTGATATTGAAAGCGCATTGCAGGGCGCACGTGACATCATCGCCGAATGGATTAATGAAAACCCTTTTGTCCGCCGCCAGATCCGCAGGCTTTATCAAAACCGCGGGGTCATTGCTACCAAAGTGGTTACGGCCAAAAAAGAAACCGAAGAGGCGGTCAAATTCAAGCAGTACTTTGACTGGAGCGAACCCCTGTTAAAAGCTCCCGCGCATCGGCTGTTGGCCATGCTCCGCGCCGAGGCCGAGGGCATCGTCCGGTTAAAGATCTCCATCGAACAGGACGATGCGCTGTCCATTATTGAAAAAGCGGTGCTCAAATCCCGCGGCGAATGCGCCGATGAAATCATGAAAGCCGCTGACGACTCTTTCAAGAGGTTGTTGGCGCCTTCACTTTCAGGTGAGGTTCTGACCGAAGCCAAACAAAAAGCCGATCTCGCCTCCATCAAGGTCTTTGCAGCCAACCTTTCTCAACTATTAATGGCAGCACCACTCGGGAGCAAGCGCATCCTGGCCATTGACCCGGGATTTCGCAGCGGCTGCAAGGTGGTTTGCCTGGATGAGCAGGGCGACTTGCTTTATAATGAAACGGTATTCCCGCATCCGCCGCAGGCCGAAAAGGCTATGGCCGGTAAAAAAATCAAGTCGATGGTGAACGCCTACAAAATTGAGGCGATCGCCATAGGCAACGGAACGGCCTCTCGTGAGACCGAGGACTTCGTGCGAAAAATTCCTTTTGACCGCGACCTGCAGGTTTTTGTTGTGAGCGAGGCGGGTGCATCGGTTTATTCGGCGTCAAAGATTGCGCGCGAGGAATTCCCGGCTCACGATGTTACGGTGCGCGGCGCGGTTTCCATCGGCCGCAGGCTTGCAGACCCTCTCGCCGAACTCGTCAAAATCGACCCCAAGGCCATCGGCGTAGGCCAATACCAACACGATGTGGACCAGGAACTCCTGCGCGATGAACTCGATGCCACGGTCATCCGGTGCGTAAACAATGTCGGTGTCAACCTCAATACCGCAAGCCGCCATCTGTTGTCTTATGTTTCGGGGATTGGTGAAAAATTGGCCGGAAATATCATTGAATACCGTACGGCCAACGGTGCGTTTCAAAGCCGTCGGCAATTGCAGGAAGTCCCCAGGCTCGGGCCAAAGGCGTTCCAGCAAGCGGCCGGATTCCTGAGAATTCGTGAGGGGGAGGACCCGTTGGAAAATTCGGCGGTGCATCCTGAGGCGTATGCGCTGGTCAGGAGAATGGCCTCGGCGTTAAAAGTATCGGTGCGTGAATTGGTGGGCAATGCGGCCGTGGTACAAAAGATCGTCCCCGAAGATTTTGTTACCGATGAATTCGGACTGCTTTACATTCGCGATGTGATCCAGGAACTCAAAAAGCCCGGAAACGACCCGCGAAAAGCAGCCGCCTTGTTTGAGTTTGATTCGCGTGTGCGCACCATTCAAGATTTGCACCAGGGCATGATCCTGACGGGAATTGTGAACAACATTACCAATTTTGGGTGTTTTGTGGATATCGGGATCAAGGAAAGCGGGCTTGTGCACATCTCTCAATTAAAGGCCGGATTTGTCAGGGATGTGAACGAGGTGGTAAAATTGCACCAGCACGTACAAGTGAAAGTTACAAGCGTGGATGTGGCGACAAAACGCGTTGCACTTTCAATGATAATAAGTTAAAATTGCCGCATTTTATTTTTTTTGTGGTTTTCCCGTATTTGGCACCTCAAAGGTTTTTAAAACCTTTGAGGTAGTAATTTTCATGTTCTTTACGGCACAAAAAAAGCCGTCAATCAGACGGCCGAAAATTTTGTTTCAAAAACTTTATGCTTTTTTTTCTTCCTCTTTTCTGGAAGTCGCATGCCCGTTTTCATCCTTGGCGGCATTCTTGAATTCCTTGATGCCCGTGCCAAGCCCTTTCATCAGTTCTGGGATCTTTCTTCCGCCAAAAAGCAACAATATAATTGCAAGAATCACCAGGATCTCAGTAACGCCAAATCTTCCCATAACTTATTGTATTAGCGCGCAGCGCTGTAGTTTACCGCGCAAAGATAAAACAAAAACGCGCGATTTATCCCGTCATTGTACTTTATTTCCTTTTTAACAACGCGCCCAAAAAACCGCTGCCGCCATTAATTGCTATATTTGCCCGGAGCGTATGGCACGGAAAAGACAAAAGAGAAAGCAAATCCGCAAGAGGCTGTTTACCAAGAACAGGCTTGTAATTCTCAACGAAGATTCGTTCGAGGAAGTATTTTCACTGCGGCTCACCCTGATGAACGTTTTTGTTGTAGCCACATTGGGCGCTGTTTTCCTCATTGCAATCACAACCTACATTATAGCCTTTACGCCTCTTCGGGAGTATATTCCCGGATATGCCTCAACCCAACTCAAACAGGACGCCACCCGCCTGGCTTTAAAATCTGATTCATTGACAATTGCCCTTCAGCAAAATGACGCTTATCTCGCGGCAGTGAAAAAAGTGCTCACCGGTGAACTTGAGTACGCAAAACTTTCAAGGGATTCCATTCTGGCCTCTGATTCAGCGCCTGTAAATAATGATTTGCTCAATCCTTCTCAAAGCGAGGTGGAACTTCGCAACCAGGTGGCCCGGGAAGATAAGTACAACCTTTTTGAAAAAGCGGCCAACCGAACTGAGATCGTTTTTTTCCCGCCGGTCAAGGGTATCGTAACCGACAAATTTGACATCGAGGCCAAGCATTACGCCACCGACATCGCCTTACCGCAAAACACGCCCATCAAAGCCACGCTTAATGGAACCGTGGTTTTTGCCGATTGGACGCCCACCACGGGTTACGTGCTTATCATGCGGCACAACAACGGTTTTCTTTCCATTTACAAACACGCCGCATCGCTTACCAAAGGCCAGGGTGATGTAGTCAGGACGGGGGAAGTCGTGGCCCTGGCCGGGAGTACAGGTCATCAATCCACCGGAGTTCACCTTCATTTTGAGCTTTGGAAAGACGGTTTCCCCATCGATCCTCAAAATTTTATCAGTTTCGAATGAAGGCGCTAATTGAAAATATGCTGGTGCTGCCGCTGCTTGTCGGATTGATTTTCGTGATCACCGCCATTGTTGTGCATCGTTTTCCGCCCCGCAAAATCAATCATTTGTACGGCTACCGTACCGCGGCTTCCATGGGTTCGGAGGAGCGATGGGCCTTTGCTCAGGATTTTTCAACCGTAAAGATGTTTGAAACCGGCATCGCGCTGATAGCTCTTTCATTTACCGGAATCGCGGTTTCATGGGACTTTGCCGTGAAATTCATTATCGGAATCGTTCCTGTGCTTTTGTGTTGCGCATATATCTATTTTGCAACCGAAAAAGCCATCCGCAATAAATTCCCTGATTCCACGACATGACAATCAAACAAATAGCCGCAAAATGGTTTGCCGCCATGGTAGTAAAACAAACGCGTTCCTGGGCAATGAAACCCGTGGAAACACAGCGGCGCGTGTTCCGGGATTTGCTGAAATCAGCGCGGAATACGCAATTCGGAACCGACCATAATTTTCAGGATATCCGGTCATACGAACACTTTGCGCAAAAAGTCCCGGTGCGCGATTACGAGGCGCTTCGGATTTATGCCGATCAGGTTGTTGAAGGCAAAGCCGACGTGCTGTGGCCGGGAAAACCGCAGTATTTTGCAAAAACTTCAGGGACTACATCGGGAGCGAAATTCATCCCGATCACGCGCGAATCCATGCCTTATCATATTTCGGCGGCGAGAAACGCGATTTTGCACTACATCCATCATACCGGACAAACAAAATTTGTCGACGGCAAGATGATTTTCCTGCAGGGCAGCCCGATTTTAAAGGAGAAACACGGGATCAAAACCGGAAGGCTCTCAGGCATTGTGGCGCATTTTGTACCAAAATACCTGCAACGCAACCGAATGCCAAGCTGGGAAACCAATTGTATTGAAGATTGGGAAACCAAGGTCGATGCAATCGTCAAGGAGACGATGCATGAAGATATGGCCGTAATTTCAGGCATTCCGGCATGGGTACAAATGTATTTTGAAAGGCTTAAGGCAGCTTCGGGAAAGCCTGTGGGCGAACTTTTCCCAAACTTTAACCTGTTTATCTACGGCGGGGTCAATTTTGAACCGTACCGGCCGGCGTTTTCGGCGCTGATTGGCCGAAATGTTGACAGCATTGAGTTGTTTCCGGCCTCTGAAGGTTTTTTCGCCTATCAGGACAGCCGCAGTGAGAGAGGAATGTTGCTGCTTTTGAATTCAGGGATTTTCTATGAATTTATCCGCGCTGACCAATTTTTCAATGATGATGCAAAACGCCTTACCATCGGCGAGGTGGAACTGGGCGTGAACTACGTCATGATCATTTCAACCAACGCAGGGCTTTGGGCTTATAATATTGGCGATACGGTGATGTTTACCACCTTGTATCCGCACCGGGTCGTGGTCACCGGCCGGATCAAGCATTATATTTCGGCGTTCGGCGAACACGTCATCGGCAAGGAAGTGGAGACCGCAATGGAATCGGCAATTGCCACAACCGGTGCGCTGGTGCGGGAATTCACCGTCGCGCCGCAGATTGCCCCGGAACAGGGGCTGCCTTATCACGAATGGCTTATCGAATTTGAAAGGGAGCCACAGGACATCGAGGCTTTCGCATCGGCACTCGAAAAAAGCATGCGGACGCAGAATATTTATTACGATGATTTGATTACCGGCAAGGTGCTCAGGACGCTGGTGGTGACCAAAATCCCGGCAGGGGGATTTGTGCATTATATGAAATCGGTAGGGCGCTTGGGCGGTCAAAACAAGCTTCCGCGGCTTTGCAATGACCGTTCAGTGGCCGATGCGCTTCCCAAATCCGGCACGTATCATTAAAAATCCTACATTTGCGGGTTAGAAAAAGCATTAGATGAAAGAAATCAAGAATATAGTACGCTCGCGTGCGCAGGAATCTTCAAGCGCGGTCGAGAAATTATATATCACCATGCGGCACCTCTTTAACAGGGGTTTTTACAAGCCGATGGGCGTTTCGGGAGAGACCTTGCGCGAGGCACTTTTGCAGCTCAGGCCCGAAATTTACGGCACCATTGCCGAAGAAAAAGTGGAACTCAACGGCCTTTTGTATGTAATCGAAAGGCTTCCCGCAGGTATTGAGGAGTGCCGGTTCATCAACCTGACATCTGACGAAGGTTACTCCAAATCACATTTTAAACCCATCATTCCGCCAAAAAGACGGCGCAATTGCTACCGCATTGATGAGGAACAGATGAATGTTGAGATTACGCGCGGCCGTTCGGATATTTATGACATCCTGACC
>JAEZGB010000075.1 GCA_023437485.1 Bacteroidota bacterium | reverse complement strand
CTTGAATTCTGGCCCGTAATCTGGAAAACGCCCATGTCGATTTTTTGAGATCTCCCAGCCCGGCGCCGGCGTTTTCGGCAATGCTGCGGGCGCGTGCGTTTGCGTCCTTGGTAGCCTCGGCGATCATCTGGATTTTGAGTTCGGCGAGTTTGGTGTAGTAGTATTCGGGTGGGTTCGAGTAAAATTCGATCCCCTGGTTGATGAGCTCGCTGGATTGGCGCGAGATTTCCTCGGTTTTATTGACTTCGGTGGATTGCACGGTGACGGTCTGAGTGAGCGAAAACCCCGTGAAAATCTGCTCCCTAATCCCGCCGTTATCATTGTAGGTGTAGTTGTAATCCTTGTTGAAGTTGACGGCCGAAAAGACCACTTCGGCAGGTTTTACCCCCTTTGAAAGCAGGTATTCCCGAATTTTTTCGCGGTCGGAGTCCAGTGAAGCGTAGGCATCTTTCAAAGTGAAGTTCTTGCGTGAAAACGTGCCGCTCCACACAATCAGATCAGACGTAAAATCCTTTTTGCCCGAACCGGTCACGCTAATGGTGTCATTCCCCTGGTTGCGGTTGCGGAAAGCATCCGAAAAGAGATAAGCCGAAATCACTACGGCCAGCGCCGCAATGACAATGTTGACGGTGTTCCTCATGTGCGTATTTTGCTTATAAATATAGAAATATCCGTTTCCCCTTTAACGGCAGCCCTTTAAAATTTCTTATTTTTACGATCCAAAATTCAATCATGGAGTTTCAAAATACAAGGGAATTTGCGCGCGATCTGGACCGCGCCGACAAACTTGCCAAATACAAGGACGAATTCATTTTTCCGGAAGTAAACGGCCGTCGGGTCATTTACTTTACGGGCAACTCTTTGGGATTGCAGCCCAAACGCGCAAAACAGTATGTTGACGATGTTATGAACGATTGGGCGCGAATGGCGGTCGAAGGCCATTTTTATGCCGACAAACCCTGGTGGGATTATCACGAGCGCTTTGCCGACCCGCTAAGCAAGGTGGTTGGTGCCTTGCCTGAAGAGGTCGGGGTCATGAACACCCTTACGGTAAACCTGCACCTGCTGATGGTATCCTTTTATCGGCCGACTGCGCATCGGTACAAAATCATCTGCGAAGAAAAAGCCTTCCCGAGCGACCAGTACATGTTGCAAAGCCAGGTCCGGTTTCACGGCTTCAACCCGTTGGAAGCGATTGTTGAGGTGAAAAAGCGTCCGGGCGAACATCATATTCGCCATGAGGATGTCCTTTCTGCCATCGAGACTGCCGGCGATGAACTTGCGCTGGTGTTTTTGGGCGGTGTGAATTATTACACCGGACAGGTTTTTGACATAAAATCCATTACCGAGGCAGGCCATAAGGCCGGAGCCTATGTGGGTTGGGACCTGGCCCACGCGGCCGGCAACATTAAACTTGAACTGCACGATTGGGATGTTGATTTCGCGGCCTGGTGCAGTTATAAATACATGAATTCAGGCCCCGGAAACGTTTCGGGGTATTTTGTCCATAAAATGCATCACTCAGATACCGAACTGCCGCGCTTTGCCGGTTGGTGGGGGCACAATAAAGAACGCCGTTTCATGATGGAGCCGTTATTTGATCCCGTACAGGGCGCTAACGGATGGCAATTGAGCAATTTGCCCGTCCTTTCAATGGCGCCTTACCTGGCGTCGGTGATGATGTTTGACGAAGTGGGAATGGATGCGCTGATTGAGAAGCGCGACAGGATCACGGCATACCTTGAATTCATCCTCAGGGAAATTGACAGGGAAGTGGACAGTAATTTTGAAATCATCACACCTGCTGAGCGCGCCAGTCAACTCTCGGTATTTTTGCACGGCGAAGGGAGGGTGCTTTTTGATTACCTGATGCAGCATGGTGTAATCACTGATTGGCGCGAGCCCAATGTTATCAGGCTGGCTCCGGTGCCCTTCTATTGCTCGTTTGAAGATATGTATGAATTTGGCCAAATTCTCAAACAGGGGATTGCCGCTACTTAAGATTATGACAAAACAGGAAAAAATAGATTCTTTCGATCCCTCGCAACCCGGCCTTGCCGACGCGTCGATTTATGGATTGCCTTTTACCGCCGACGAAAGCGAGATCATTATCATTCCCGTTCCCTGGGAAGTGACGGTGAGTTACGGCGCAGGTTCGTCAAAAGGTCCCGAAGCCATTTTGGAAGCTTCTTTCCAGGTTGACCTGCACCATCAGGATTATCCCGAATTGTGGAAACTCGGAATGTATCTGGACATGGGCGAGCACCAGGAGAAGTGGCTGGCCTCAAGCCTTAAATACAAATCAATGGCGCAACCCATTATCCAGGCGTTGGAAAAGGGCCAGATCGTAGAGTCGTTCCCTGTGTTGGAACAGGATTTGGCCACGATCAATTCGGCTTGCCGAAAATTACACGACCAGGTGTGCGAACGTACGAACTATTGGCTGGATCGCGGCAAGAAGGTGGTGCTTCTGGGCGGGGACCATTCGACACCTCTGGGATATTACGAGGCCATGGCACAGCGCCACGATAGTTTCGGCATCCTGCATCTGGACGCGCACATGGATCTGCGAATTGCCTACGAAGGGTTTACCTATTCTCATGCATCCATTATGTACAACGCGTTAAAACTCCCCCAGATTGAGCGCATCGTTCAGGTGGGAATCCGCGATTTTTGCAAGGAAGAGGTTGAGGTTGCCCGTGATCCGCGGGTTGTTGTCCACACTGATTCCGATCTCAAGGCCGATGCTTATGAGGGTGTTACCTGGAGGCAGCAGTGCGAGCAAATAATATCAGAATTGCCACAAAAAGTTTTGATTTCATTTGATATCGACGGGTTGTATCCGTGGTATTGCCCCAACACGGGAACGCCGGTTCCGGGCGGATTTTCCTTTGAACAGGCCGCGTATCTGATCAATAAACTATCGCAAAGCGGAAAGGAAATCATCGGGTTTGACCTTGTTGAGGTGGCGCCAGGTATAGACGACGACTGGGATGGCAACGTTGGGGCCCGGATGCTCTTCCATATGTGTGGCGCGCTGGCTGCCAACGCCGGACTTGAAACCGGTTCCAGATTGACCTTCGGGAAATAAAAAACGTCTTTCTGGAATTGGTCGCCGGCTAGCTGCCAATCAGTACAGAATCCCGATAAAGGCAGGCACCAGCAAAATGGATTAGAATGCCGGCGGCTTACATCCGCTTTAAAATAATTTAACACTTGGCAAAAGGCTCAGGCCGGCCTGTTTCAAAATATGCAATCACCGCTCAATATAGCAGTTGTAGGTTCAGGCCTGGTGGGTTCACTATTGGCGATCTATCTCCGCAAGGCCGGCCACCAGGTACATATCTATGACCGCAGCCCGGATATCAGGACCATTACCTTTTCCGGCCGCTCCATCAACCTGGCCATGTCAGACCGCGGATGGAAGGCTCTGGACCACGCCGGGGTTGGGGACCGGATCCGCGAAATTGCTATTGCGATGGACAAGCGTGCCATCCATGTAGGGAACGATGTCAATTTTCAGCATTACGGGCAGGAGGGCGAGAGCATTTATTCGTTGTCGCGCGGGGTTCTTAACCGGCGGATGATTGACCTGGCCGAAGAAGCCGGCGCCATTTTCCACTTTAACCAAAAAGTTTGGGACGTGACACTTGCCGAAGCAACCCTTCATATCGGCGAAACCGAACGCGGTGAATGGACCGATGTCAAGCACGATTTGGTTTTTGGTGCCGATGGGGCATTTTCAAGGGTTCGGCACAGGATGCAACGCCAAAGCATGTTTGATTATTCGCAGGAATTTTTGCAGACGGGCTATAAAGAACTCAACATCCCGGCCAACCCTGACGGCACGCACAAACTCGACAAACATTCGCTTCACATCTGGCCGCGAGGACACTATATGCTCATCGCGCTTCCCAACCTCGACGGCAGTTTCACCTGCACACTGTTCATGCCTTTTGAAGGTGAGAATTCATTCGCCGAATTGACCGATGTTTCAAAAGTGGAGAAGTTTTTTGAAAAGAACTTGCCCGACACCATTGATGTCATCCCAAAACTTACCGAGGATTTCTTCAAAAATCCAACCAGTACGCTGGTAACCATGAAATGTTATCCGTGGACCTATGAAGACAAGGTAGCGCTCATTGGCGATGCCTGCCATGCGATCGTGCCTTTTTACGGACACGGAATGAACGCCGGTTTTGAAGACATCACGATTTTGTATGAATTGATGCAGGAACTGGGCGACGACTGGAAGGCGATTTTCCAGGCCTATCAAAAGAGCCGCAAGCCCAATGCCGATGCCATCGCCGAGCTTTCGTACAACAATTTTATGGAGATGAGCACCAAGACCGCCGATCCGGAGTTTTTGTTGCAAAAAAAGATCGAAAAGCACTTTTCAGACAAACACCCTGATCTTTGGCTTCCGCTCTACAGCCGGGTTACCTTTAGTCACAGGCCTTATTCGGAGGCTCTTGAGATCGGCAAACGCCAAAAGGCAATCATGGATCAGGTAATGCAGATTCCCGATATTGAACAGAAATGGGACAGTGAAGAAGTCGAAATCAAGATGCTCGAATTGCTGCGCTAATTGTTGACGGTCTTTCGCACCGGTTTGATGAGAACCCGCAATGTCGAATCATTGCTAAAGTAACTGTAAGCCCAGGTGATGAAAACCAGGATCTTGTTTTTGATGCTCAGGAGCAGCATCAGGTGCACAAACATCCACAAAATCCACGCAAATCTTCCCTGAAAACTCCATTTCGGAAGATCCACGACCGCTTTGCGTTTGCCGATGGTGGCCATAGAACCTTTGTCGCGATATTCAAATGGTTCAAGCTCGCGGCCTTTTAAGCGGTTCTTGAACTGGGTAGCAAGTGACTTTGCATGTGCAATTGCGACGCTGGCCACCTGCGGATGCCCCATTTCATATTTGGGCGTAGGCATCCAGGCGATGTCGCCGATGGCAAAAATGCCGGGCATATCCTTGACTTCGTGCAAGCGATTTGTAATGAGCCGGTTTCCGCGCGTGATGGACTCTTTTGGGATGCCCTCCAGAGCATTGCCCACGACCCCTGCTGCCCAAATAACATTCTTGGCCTCGATGTGGCCTCCGCCTTTAAGTTGAACATTTCGGCCATCATAATTCTCCACGATGGTATCGGTCAGAACTTTGACCCCCATCTGTTCAAGGTATTTGCGACTGGCTTTCTTTGATTCGTCACTCATGACGTTGAGCACGTGTGGCGAACCTTCCAAAAGATAAACGGTTAATTTTGAAAAGTCCTTGTCGGGATAGTCTTTGGGCAGGATATTGGTCTTCATCTCGGCCAGGGCACCGGCAAGTTCAACGCCTGTCGGGCCACCGCCAACAATTACGAAATTGAGCAGGAACTGCATTTCTTGGGGATTGGTAACAACCGCGTCTTCAAAAGTTTGCAAAATCCGGTTTCGCAATTGGATGGCCTCGGGAACTGACTTCATGGGAAAAGCGCACTTCTCCAGGTTTTCATTCCCAAAATAATTCGTGGTGCAACCTTGCGCCAGAACCAGATAATCAAAAGTATAATCGCCAATCGAGGTGATTACTTTCTTTTGCGCGTAATAGACGCACTGGACATCAGCAATCCGGATCCGGACGTTTTTGGAATGCTGGAACACCTTGCGTAGCGGGAAGGAAATGCTTCCCGGCTCAAGCCTGGCTGTGGCAACCTGATACAAAAGTGGCTGGAATTGGTGGTAATTGTTTTTGTCGATTAATAGGACTTCATAGGGGGAATGATTGAGTTCCTGCGCGAGCCTGAGCCCTCCAAAACCCGCACCGATGATGACAATTCTCTTCTTGGCCTCCATTTTAGGATTTTCCCTAAAGTTACCACTAATGCGGCTATTGCTCCTCGCGATTAACGTTTTCTAAAGAAAAGGCGGGGGTGCAAATCGCGATGTATTCGCACGGTTCATCAAATGGATTGGAGTATCGGACGCGCGTCCCCCGCACAATCCTGACAGACTGCCCGGGACCCAGTTCAATCGTGTCACCATCGATCTCAAACCGCTTGCGGCCGCGGATGATGTAGGTGATCTCGTCAAATTCCGGCGTCTGGTGCGGCTCGCTCCAATGCGGCGGGGCTATCATGTGCGCGACCGAAATGTCATCGTGGCCGGTGGATCTGCCAAAATGTTCTTCGATCAATTTTCCGTCATCGGTGGGAACCACAAATGGCTTGGTCTGAATTTGAAAACTTTTCATTATTTCTTGAAAATAAAGTAAACGGCCAGCACCAGAAATATAAATCCGAGTGCATGGTTCCATTTAAATGATTCGTTTTTAAAAAACAGCAATGAGAAGCCCACAAAAACCACCAGGGTGATCACC
>JAEZGB010000149.1 GCA_023437485.1 Bacteroidota bacterium | reverse complement strand
ATTCCTCGTCGGTGGAAAGCGTTTTGACCAACATTCGCGGAATCAAGATCGCCTACCCGCGCAACGGCGCCGATTTGAAGGGGCTGATGAAGGCCGCCTATCACGACCCGAACCCCGTGGTCATCCTCGAGCACAAGGGGCTCTACTGGTCAAAGGTCAAGGGAACCGACGCTGCGCGCGTGAACGAGCCTTCGGAAGATTACGTGCTGCCGTTTGGCAAGGCGAGCGTCGTTCAGGAGATCTGGCCGCAGGACGAGAGGGAAACCATCAGCATCATCACTTACGGCATGGGTGTTCATTGGGCGCTGAATGCATCGGCAGAGATGCGTGAGAGAGTCGAAATCGTCGATTTGCGGACACTTTATCCGCTTGACGAGGAAACAATCGTCAAATCGGTCAAAAAGGCCCGAAAATGCCTTGTGGTAACCGAGGAGCCCGTAAGCACTTCTTTCGCCCGCAGCCTTGCCGGTTTGATCCAGGAAAAATGCTTCCGCGAACTAGATGCGCCGGTGATGGTCATCGGGAGTGAAAACCTGCCGGCGATCCCGCTCAACGCTACGCTGGAACAGACTATGGTTCCGTCAGCCGAGAAGGTCAGGGCCAAAATTGAAGAACTGCTGAATTATTGACGGAATTGCCTATCTTTAGGCATGGCCGCGATTTCAAAATCCAAAGAGACCCTTCAGGAATACGGCAGGGGTGTGGTAGGCGGGTTGCTCATCAGCCTCCCGCTAATCTATACGATGGAAGTGTGGTGGACGGGTTTCACCGCCTCGCCCGAAGCGCTTTTGGCGTGCATCGGTTTCACATTCATGCTTTTGCTGGGTTATAACAGGTTCGCGGGAATGCGCGCTGATGCGACCTTTGGCGATTTGTGCTGGGATTCGGTCGAGGAAATCGGGCTTGCCTTTCTTGTGAGTTTCCTCTTTTTGTGGTTAATCGGGCAGATTGATTTTGGAA
Organism: Bacteroidota bacterium; assembly: GCA_023437485.1. GTDB lineage: Bacteria > Bacteroidota > Bacteroidia > Flavobacteriales > Flavobacteriaceae > Flavobacterium. Next base: position 7,094 of record JAEZGB010000149.1, on the reverse strand, counting down.
TGTCAGCCATTGAAATCATAGGCAAGACCGTTACCGAATCTATGATCGTGGCCATTGGCATTTCAGTGGGGACAGCGCAATTGGGCCCATCGGAAGGATCCGGGCAAACGGGAATGAACCGCCGGGAAGGGAAACAAGGCAAATTTTTTGAGTTGTTCATCCTTTCAATTTGCGGTGCCGTATTGTTTGGTTCATCGGTCGCCTCTACCGACGAAATCCTGCTCATTGCCGCCTCAGTATCGGCATTACAGCTGCTGCTGATGGTTCTTTTGTCTCTTGGCTTGTGTGCGGTGATTTGCTTTTTCAGCGAATTCAGGGGGAGTGGACGAAGTGTCAGTACCTGGTTCGAGATGGCCGGGATAGTCGCCCTGATGTATGCCGTGGGTTTTGCCGTATCAGTTTTGCTGCTGTTTTTTTTCAGGCGATTTGACGGCGTGGGCCTTTACATGTGCGTAGCGCAAACCGTCGTGCTGGCCATTCCAGCCGCCCTAGGGGCTTCGGCCGGGCGCTTAATTATCGAAGGAGACAATGCCGAAGAAAAATAAACACAATGCCGTCGAGGTCGTGACCTTCATTTTTGGCCTTTTGGTTTTGGCCGGAGTAGTGGGATACCTCATCTTTCAGACACTTGGCCCAAGCGAATCAGACCCCAATTTGCAGGTTAGCCTGAAACCCGTTGAAGGAAGTTCCGAGCAATTCAGGGTAATTGTGGAAAACATTGGCGAAAAGACCGCGGTTGAAGCACAGATAACGCTTGAAAAACGCGGTGCGCAAAAAACAACTTCAACGCTGGTGCTTGATTTTGTTCCCGGCCAATCCCGGGAGGAAGCCATCATTTCTTTTCCCGGAGAAGCTCCTGCAATTGACAGCATACAGGTTTCGTCGATAAATTTTTCACTTCCGTAAAACCAGGGTGTTAATAAACTGCTAAATCCCGCTCAGACTTGCGGGCTCCGTTTGTTAGATTTAACTTTGTAAAAATGCCCTAATAGGCAGATTATTCACAAGAAATCTTCAGAAATTGGAGAAAAATTTAATTTAATGAATTTTATTCGAATCAATGCGATTACCGGAGAACACGCAAAATATCCCCATGAAGATATTGCCGCGTTTCTGGTTGAGCATCTGGAAAATTACGGTGACAAAATTGAAGATATCCTGAAGTGCATCGATTATGTGATGGATCCAAAACGCGGCGGAAACATTATTTTAGGATTGAACGATGGACAGATTGCAGGGGTAACCATTCTCAACAATACCGGGATGTCCGGTTATATTCCCGAAAATATTTTGGTTTATATCGCGGTAGACAAGACGCACCGTGGCAAAGGCTTCGGCAAGCTGTTGATGCAAAAGGCAATCTCAGTCACTGAGGGCGGGATTGCGTTGCATGTTGAGCCGGATAACCCGGCGCGGCATCTGTACGAGAAACTCGGATTCACCAATAAATACCTCGAGATGAGGTTTGCGCGGTAATGGCTTCGATCACGTTATACCGGGAACGGTTGCGGGAAAATTATGCCTTCCTGGACCAGTTATTCAGGGAACGCGGCATTGCATGGGGCGTTGTGTCAAAGTTATTGTGCGGGAATACGCTGTACATCAATGAACTGCTGTTGCTGGGCGTTACGGAAATTCACGATTCCCGGATTTCAAACCTTAAGAAGATCAAAAAGCTGGCGCCACATGTCCAGACGGTTTACATCAAGCCGCCGGCAAAACGCAGCATTCCGGGCATTGTGGCTCATGCCGATGTGAGCTTCAATACTGAACTTCAGACCATTGAGTTGCTCTCGGCCGAGGCGGTGCGTCAGGGCAAAACGCACAAAATCATCATCATGATCGAGATGGGCGACCTTCGGGAAGGGGTTATGGGCGATGCGCTTGTCGATTTTTACAGCCAGGTCCTGCGGATGCCCAATATTGAAATCAGCGGCATCGGAACCAATCTGAACTGCCTCAACGGCGTGATGCTCACCCAGGATAAATTGATCCAGCTGAGCCTGTACAAACAACTCATTGAGGCGAAGTTTGACATTTCGATACCGTGGGTGTCCGGAGGGACATCGGTTGCCGTGCCACTCATTTTGCGAAACGCGCGGCCCATGGCAGTGAACCATTTCCGGATTGGCGAGGCGCTGTTTTTTGGCAAAGATCTTTTTACCGGCGATACGATTGAGGGAATGAATGACGATGTGCTCAGGCTCCACGCCGAAATCATCGAAATCAGCGAGAAACCGGCAGTGCCAATGGGTGAGATGGGAGCCAATGTGGCCGGACATGTGAACGATGTGGACCGATCGGCAGATCTTGGCGTTACCTCGTTGCGGGCGATCCTCGACGTGGGGCTTTTAGACATGCAGCCGCAATACCTTATACCGGACGATCCCGGGATCGCGATTATCGATGCAAGTTCCGACATGCTGGTGGTGGACATTTCGGCATCGTCAAAACAGTATTCGGTGGGCGGATTGATTTCTTTCAGATTGCAGTACATGGGTGCGCTTTATCTGCTGAACTCATTTTACATCGAAAAAAAAGTACAATAAAATATTTCAACGAAAAATATGAAACAATTACACGACTGGCTTGAAGGCCTGTTGGCCGGGTCACACATTGCCGAAAGCTGGCTTCCCGGTGTAAAACTGCTGATCCTTCTGGTCGCATTGATCCTGGCTGCATCATTGGCTTACGTGGTGACCAAAACTTTTGTCAGCCGTTTTTTGCACGCATTTTTCAAAAAAACCAAAGTTACGTGGGACGATGTCCTTGCCGACCAAAAAACCTTTGACCGGCTTTCGCATATTATCCCCGCGGTGATTGTGCGGGCGGCGGCTCCGGCCCTGTTTGCGGGTTACGGCTGGCTGCAGGTGCTGATGGTCAAGGTGGCTGATGTGTACATCATGATTGCCGCTACCTTTATCGTGATTTCATTCCTAAAGGCCGCCGAGTACCTTTTGTCGCAATCACCCGCTTTTGCAGGCAAACCCATCGCGAGTTATTTCCAGCTGATCAGGATCGTGTTATACATTGCACTGTTCATCGTAATTCTCTCGGTCCTCATTGGACGCTCACCGCTATATTTTCTAAGTGCGTTTGGGGCGATGACCGCGATACTTCTGTTGATCTTCAAAGACACTATCCTGGGCCTTGTTGCCAGTGTGCAGATTTCGGCCAATGACGTGGTCAGGGTGGGCGATTGGGTCGAAATGCCAAAGTTCAATGCCGACGGAGATGTCATTGCCATTAACCTCAATACGGTCAAAATTCGCAATTGGGACAAAACCATCACCGCGGTCCCGACCTTTCACTTTATGTCAGATTCGTTCAAGAATTGGCGAGGAATGCAGGAGAGTGGCGGCAGAAGAATTAAACGCGCGCTGTATATCAACCTGCAATCGGTAAAATTCGTTGATCCCGAAACCCGCGAAAGATTCAAATCGTTTTCGCTTATTTCAGATTATGTAACTCAAAGGCAGGCCGAAATCGAGCGGTACAATCTTGAGGGCAATTTTGACACCAGCCAACTAATCAATGGGCGGCGGATGACCAATATTGGCGTATTTCGAAAATATATCGAACTCTATATCCGCAATCATCCTTCCATCAGGAAGGACATGACCATATTGGTAAGGCAACTTCCAATCCAGGAATCCGGTTTGCCCATCGAAATTTATTGCTTTACCAATACAACGGCGTGGGTGGAATACGAATCCATCCAGTCTGATTTGTTTGATCACCTGCTGGCGGCGGCCAAATGGTTTGAGCTGGAACTCTTTCAGCAACCCTCGGGAAGCGATATATCGGCCGTGGTACATTCCATGACGCGCCCGTAAAAAAAGCCGCTTGTCGCGGCTTTACTTTTTTGGTGCGGGAGGATATTGCGAGAGGATCCTTTTAACGAATTCGGCGATCCGCTCATCCTTTTTTTCGGTGTTCTGGGTCAGGACTCCCGTTCCCTCGCCCTGCCAAACCAGCTCCTTGCGTCGGGCATCGATAAGGTCTATAAAAAGCGTGCCTTCAGTATTGGTATATACCGTGGCGCCACCGCCCCAGATGAACGGGCTCCAGCCCCATCCAAAGCCATATCCCCAGCCGTCCTGATTCACGTTTACCTGGCGGGATGACTTGGTAAAGAAATTGACAAGCAGATCGGGATTTTCACTTGCCGTCAGCCCTTTTGCCTTGAGTTCATCTTCAATTGCGTGCAGGATCCGGCGCTTGTCAAGGTCCGATATTTCGACTTTGTCAATTCCGGTCTTAAAAAATGCGTAGGTTTTGTAGGCAGAGAAATCCACCTTTTTGTCGTAGTCATTGGCCACTTGGACCGATGCGCAGGATGCCAGCACAAAAAACGCCAGAATCGGTAAAACTCTCATCATCTTCATAACTCATTTTTTACGTTACATTTTGGAATCGAATATCAATTTATATCCACAAGCGGGTCAAGTACAGTGTCCTCTACCAGATTAGGGATGGTAACTTTCAATAAAGGTTGCGCCTCCATCGCCCTTTTGATCGCAAAAACCGCCTCTTTGTTGCGTGCCCAGCTTCTTCTTGCGATTCCGTTATTCACATCCCAGAAAAGCATGCTTTCCAGGCGTTTTTTTGCGGCGCCCGAACCATCAAGAACCATACCGAATCCGCCGTTTATAACCTCGCCCCAACCCACACCACCGCCGTTGTGAATTGATACCCAGGTGGCGCCCCTGAAGCTGTCGCCGATGACGTTCTGGATGGCCATGTCGGCGGTAAAGCGCGAGCCGTCGTAGATGTTTGAAGTTTCCCGGTAAGGCGAGTCGGTACCTGAAACATCGTGATGATCGCGGCCCAACACTACCGGGCCAATCTCGCCTTTCGCAATAGCTTCATTAAAGGCCGATGCGATCTTGATTCGGCCCTCGGCGTCGGCATAAAGAATGCGCGCCTGAGAACCAACGACCAGCCTGTTTTGCTGCGCGCCACGAATCCAGGTGATGTTGTCCTGCATCTGCTGCGAAATTTCATCAGGAGCCGATTGGGCCATTTCTTCGAGTACCTTTCGGGCGATGGAATCGGTTTTTTCCAGGTCTTCGGGTTTGCCGGAGGTACACACCCATCTAAACGGCCCAAAACCGTAGTCAAAGCACATTGGACCAAGAATGTCCTGAACATAGCTTGGATATTTGAAGTTGACTCCGTCGGCTGCCATGACATCGGCGCCAGCCCTTGAGCATTCCAGCAAAAACGCATTCCCGTAATCAAAAAAATAAGTGCCTTTCGCGGTGTGCTTGTTTATTGCCGATGCATGCCTTCGCAGCGATTCCTGCACCTTTTGGTGGAATTGTCCGGGATTGTTGGCCATCATGTCGTTCGCTTCGTCAAAAGACAATCCCGCCGGGTAATAACCGCCTGCCCACGGGTTGTGCAGCGAAGTTTGGTCAGACCCTAAATCGATATAGATATTTTCGCGTTCAAATAGTTCCCACACATCCACCACATTTCCGTGGTAGGCGATGGATACCGTCTCGCCCGAATCCTTTGCTTTGCACACCCTTTCAACAAGCGCGGCGGGTTCGGCGATGATTTCGTCCACCCAGCCCTGCGAATGCCGGGTCTTGACCGCTTTTTCGTTCACCTCGGCACAGACGGTGATGCAGCCCGCGATGTTTCCGGCCTTGGGTTGAGCGCCGCTCATTCCGCCGAGGCCCGAGGTCACAAAGAGTTTGCCCTTTAGCGATTCACCCGATTTGGCAATCTTGCGCCCGGCGTTCAAAACCGTGATGGTGGTGCCGTGGACGATTCCCTGTGGCCCGATGTACATATAACTTCCGGCGGTCATCTGCCCGTATTGCGTCACGCCGAGCGCGTTGAATTTCTCCCAGTCGTCAGGTTTGGAATAATTGGGGATCATCATTCCGTTGGTCACCACAACACGAGGGGCATCGGGGTGTGAGGGAAAGAGCCCCATGGGGTGCCCGGAATAGACCGCGAGGGTTTGTTCGTCGGTCATTTCCGATAGATATTTCATCGTCAAAAGGTATTGCGCCCAATTCTGAAAGACCGCGCCGTTGCCGCCGTAAGTGATGAGTTCGTGAGGGTGTTGGGCCACTGCGGGGTCAAGATTGTTTTGGATCATCAGCATGATTGCCTTTCCCTGCAGCGAATTTCCCGGATACTCGTCAATCGGGCGGGCCTTCATTTGGTAATCAGGCATAAATCGGTACATGTAAATCCGTCCGTAGGTATCCAGTTCATGGAGGAATTCAGCGGCAAGTTCCCGATGTTGTTCTGGGTCAAAATAGCGAAGGGCGTTGCGTAATGCCAGTTTTTTCTCGTCTGCCGAAAGAATTTCCTTGCGTTTGGGCGCGTGATTGACGGACGGGTCAAAGGGTTTTGGCGATGGCAATTGTGCAGGGATTCCCTGTTTGATGGCTTCTTGAAAGGTCATGGCGAAGGCTGTGATGGTTTTTTGACCGTATTGGTCTTTTTGTCGTATCCATAGGGGCAATGCCGGCAGCCGCTCTTGCAACAATAGCCACGTTTGAGGTGGTATTTTTCGGTAAAGACGCGGTAACCTTCGGGCGAAAGGTAATAATCTTCACCTTCCACTGGCTTATTTTCCCTAAATTGGTTATCCATAAGCCACAAATTTATAAACTTATCTTCAATGTTTTTGGTCGTTTCAAGACATTTGGTGCCTAAAGGTTTTGGCGGGCTTGCCATCTTTCCTTTCATTTTCCTCTCGGCGGCACGGCTCAAGGGCAACAGCCCGTTTATCAACCACGAACGGATTCATCTTCGGCAACAGGTTGAAATTTTGCTGTTGCCATTTTTTGTCTGGTATGGGGTCGAGTTTTTGGTTCGGCTTATTGCATCCAGGAACTTTTCAAAGGCATATCACAACATCAGCTTTGAGCGCGAGGCGTATGCAAATGAAAAAGACCCGCTTTATTTGAAAAGCAGGCCTTTTTGGAATTTTTTGAGGTATATGTGATTATTTCCCGTCCGTACTTCTTGCCGAAGAGTTAAAATCAGCCCTTGTTTGATCGTGATTCTTGAATCCTGCAGGCAATGCAGCGGGCTTGTAGTTCTTTTTCCGATCGGCCTGGAAC
>JAEZGB010000069.1 GCA_023437485.1 Bacteroidota bacterium | reverse complement strand
TTGACATAACGCGCACCGAATGGATGATGCAAATCCTGGCCACCGGGCTTGTCATCGGGATCGAGAGCCTGAACACGGCCATTGAGAAAATCGCCGATTTCATACATCCCGGCTACCATGAAAAGATTGGGTTTATCAAGGATATTTCGGCAGGAGCGGTGTTCCTTGCCGCGCTGGCAGCCATTGCCGTAGGATTGTTGATATATCTCCCGAAGTTTATTTAAAAAGATCATAATTTACCTATTTTTATAGCCTTAACCGCGCAGCATGGCAAAAACGGCAAAAAAGGGCACAGCACCTGGGGGCCCGTCCGTAAAAAAACCGCTCAAAATTTCCCGGCAGCACAAAGTTGTGGCCGGCGCGTTGCTGGTATTGTTTTCAATCGCGTTGTTATTGGCCTTTATTTCCTTTTTTATATACGGACAGCAGGATCAAAGCGCGGTTTCGGCAATCACCGACCGCAGCGAAGTCACGCTCAACTGGTTGGGAAAAGTGGGCGCATGGCTCGCCGATTTCTTTATTTACAGGGGATTTGGAGCGGCCTCATTCATCTTTGTCAAACTTTTCTTTTTGACCGGAGCCTTCCTGGTGCTGGACATATCGCTTAAAAAATTAAAGAGCATCTGGTTCTGGGACCTTTTTGTTGTGATTATTGCGTCGATCCTCTTTGGTTTCTTTGCCGTGACGCTTCCCGAACTTGGCGGTGTCATCGGTTATGAAATGAACCTTTTCCTGCAGGATTACCTGGGCAAAACCGGGACTTTGCTGGTGCTGGTTTTTGGCATCGTGGTTTACCTGATTTTCAAGATCAGGCTCTCGCCAGACGCGATCAAATCATTCTTTGAGCGCACCCGCAAGGAAATCGATGCCGACCTCACCCAGGCCGCGGCACCTGTTGCCGTGACCGACCCGCAGTACAATCTTGAGGAATTCGCCATCGGGGACGAACCCGAGGAAATTCCCGAGCCCGTGCTGAAAGTCGAAAAAGCACCGCAGTTCGAAATAGACCGCGAAGCCCTAAAACCCACCATCGGCCATGCCTCACAACCTGTACTTAAAGTGAGGCCCGAACCCGCGGTAGAAAACATCCGCAAGGAACCTGCACCCGAGCCTGAAATCATCGCTACATCTGACGAGACCTTCGTGATTGAAAAAGCCCCTGAGGAAGAAGTTGTAGATGAAAACGTCGCGGCCCGGCTGGTAGCCGATTTCGGCCTTTTTGACCCGACGCTCGAATTATCCAATTATAAATTCCCAACCCTGGACCTGCTGAGGGACTATTCGGGCGGGGGGATTACCATCAACCAGGAGGAACTCGAAGAAAACAAAAACCGAATCGTCGAAACACTTCGCAATTACAAAATCGAGATTGCTCAAATCAAGGCGACTGTGGGGCCGTCGGTCACCCTTTATGAAATCGTGCCCGAGGCCGGCATACGCATCTCAAAAATCAAAAGCCTCGAGGATGACATTGCGCTTTCACTGTCGGCACTCGGGATCCGGATCATCGCCCCGATTCCTGGTAAAGGCACCATCGGAATCGAAGTTCCCAACAAAACGCCCACGATGGTTTCAATGAAAAGCGTTATCGGGTCGGCACGGTTCCAGGAGGCTGAAATGGAACTTCCCATTGCGCTGGGTAAAACCATCAGCAATGAAACCTTTGTGGTGGACTTGGCAAAAATGCCACACCTGTTGATGGCGGGCGCCACCGGTCAGGGAAAATCAGTAGGACTCAACGCCGTGCTCACTTCGCTATTGTACAAGCGCCACCCGGCCGAGGTGAAGTTCGTACTGGTTGACCCCAAAAAGGTGGAATTGACGCTGTTCAATAAAATCGAGCGCCATTACCTGGCTAAATTGCCTGATGTAGAGGATGCGATAATCACAGATAACACTAAGGTAATCAATACCCTGAACTCGCTTTGCATTGAGATGGACAACCGCTATTCGCTGCTCAAGGACGCGATGGTGCGCAACATCAAGGAGTACAACGAAAAGTTCAAGGCCAGGAAACTCAATCCTGAAAACGGTCATCAGTTTCTGCCCTACATTGTTTTGGTCGTGGACGAATTTGCCGACCTGATCATGACCGCTGGAAAGGAAGTCGAGACGCCCATCGCGCGGTTGGCGCAGCTGGCCCGGGCCATCGGAATTCACCTGATTATTGCCACGCAAAGGCCGTCGGTTAATGTAATTACCGGAATTATCAAGGCCAACTTCCCGGCCAGGATAGCCTTCCGCGTGACCTCTAAGATCGACTCGCGCACCATCCTAGATACCCAGGGTGCCGACCAGCTCATTGGCCGGGGCGATTTGCTCTATACCAACGGCAACGACGTAATTCGTGTGCAATGCGCGTTTGTCGACACGCCCGAAGTTGAAAAAATCACCGAATTCATCGGTTCACAAAAGGCATATCCCAATGCATACCTGCTTCCCGAGTTCGTTGGGGAGGACAGTGGCATCAATCTTGATATGGACATTTCAGAAAGGGATTCCCTCTTTCGCGAGGCAGCCGAGGTGATCGTTTCGGCACAACAGGGTTCGGCTTCCTTGCTGCAACGCAAGTTAAAATTGGGTTATAACCGCGCCGGCAGGCTGATTGATCAGCTCGAAGCCGCGGGAATTGTGGGCCCTTTTGAAGGCAGTAAAGCCAGGAATGTCAATATTCCTGATCTGGTGGCACTTGAACATTTTTTCAACAACGAACAAAATAATGACTGACATGACTTTTTTTAAGACTTCTTCTTCACTTGCAAAAACTGCATTGACCGTACTTGTGTTTGCCATCGGAACCGCCGGCCAGGCCCAGGACAAAAAAGCCAAAGACCTGTTGGACCAGGTGGCCGCGAAAGTCAGGAGTTATGACAATATTACCATCGATTTTAAATACGCGCTTTCCAATTCCAGGGAAAACGTCAATCAGGAAAGCAAGGGCAACGTAGTACTAAAAGGCAATATGTATGTCCTGAACTTCATGGGGGTAACCAAGATGTTTGACGGCAAGAAGACCTATACCATCAGCCCCGAAGACGAAGAAATCACAATTTCAAAATACGACGAGAAGGATGAAAACGCGATTACGCCTTCGCGGATGCTTACTTTTTTTAATTCCGGCTATAAATATTCGTGGGATATCCTTCAAAATGTAAATGGCCGCAAGATCCAATATATCAAACTCATACCGATTTCGTCAAAGGACCAGCGCAAAGAAGTTCTCTTGGGAGTTGACGTGCAAACCAAACATATTTACAACCTGATTGAAATGGGCCGCAACGGGACCAAGACCACGCTCACTGTTAATTCTTTTAAAACCAATCAGCCGCTGTCCAAGAATCAGTTTACTTTTGCCGAGAGCAAGTATCCCAATTACTACGTAAACAAACTGGATTAATTTGTGAAAATCCTTGACAAATACATCCTTAAGAGTTTCATCATTACGTTTCTGACCGTATTTGTCATCCTCTTTTTGATTTTTATTTTGCAGACGGTCTGGCTTTTCATTGGCGAACTGGCCGGAAAAGACCTGGACCTGATCCTTATTTTCAAGTTTCTTTTGTTCAAAATGCCCAGCATCGTGCCGCTGGTGCTCCCGCTTTCAATTGTCCTTGCCTCGATCATGACCTTTGGTTCATTTGCCGAAAATTATGAGTTCGCGGCAATGAAATCGGCCGGAATTTCGCTGCAACGCGCCATGCGGGGATTGTCGGTATTTATCCTGCTTTTGGCAATTGCCTCGTTCGCGTTTGCCAACAACGTGATTCCGTATGCCGAATACAAATTCATCAACTTTCGCCGAAACATCGCGCAGGTAAAACCGGCAATGGCAATTGCCGAGGGCCAGTTCAGCGACATTGGTACCTACAACATCAAAGTCGACAAAAAATCAGGCAAAGACGGCAATGTGCTCCAGGGCGTGACGATCCATAAAAAGTCCAGTCGCGACCTGTCCAACAACAACACCGTGATTAAAGCACGCACGGGCGAATTGGTTAGCAATAAAGATTCAAATATCCTGAAACTGATTCTTCGCGACGGATATTACTACGAGGACATTGTTTCCAAGAAACAGGAAGACCGAAAGAAACTGCCTTTTGCCAAGAGTTCCTTTAAACAATACATTATCAATATTGACCTGTCCATGCTCAATAAGACGGACCTGGACCAGGAGCAGATTACAAACACCAACACCATGCTCAATGTTGGCGAACTCACTTATACCATTGATTCGCTTGACCGGAACTATGATCGGGAGGTTTTGTCGTTTACCGATAATATCTATCAACGTACGGGAATCGTCACGGCAGCCCGCGGGCTTAAGGCAAAAAACACCCCCTCGGTCCCAAAAGACTTGCTGGCGCTGTACTCACCCACTGACCAGTTTGACATTGTAAAAGTGGCGCGCGGCAATGTGATGAACACCAATTTCACCATTGACGGTTCCAAATTTGACCTGGAGAGCAAACTCAAGAACATCAATAATCACTGGATTGCGCTGCATGACAAATTTGTGATTGCCTATGCGTGTTTTTTGATGTTTTTCATCGGCGCGCCGCTTGGGGCGATTATCCGAAAAGGTGGTTTGGGCTTGCCGATTGTTTTCGCAGTTTTGGTATTTATCGTTTTTCACTTCATCAATACTTTTGGAAAAAAAGTTGCGCAGGAAAACGGGATTTCGCCGTTTTTGGGCACCTGGATGTCATCAATCGTGCTAACGCCAATGGCCATTATGCTCACCCACCGCGCCACCAATGACAAACAGGTAACCTTCAATTTTGACTGGGTCACAGTTCCCTTCAAGAAAATGTTTGGCCGAAGCAGGGTCGAGGATGCCGATGCCGATCTGGATCGCATCGTGAACCTCAACGTGGCCAGGATCAGTTCGGATGAGGATTACATTCTGATGCAACAGATGGAAACCGAACACCTTATTGAAATGGTGTACAACGCCGCACGCCACCACCTGCCTGAGGTGAAAAGGTTGCAGGCACTTAAGGCCCTTGAAGAACGGGGAATCACCCAGGAAGACCTGGTGCGGCAAGGCAAACTCTTTAATCGCGAATTTGAATTGTTGCGCGACACGGCCGAAAGTTACCGCTTGGACAGCAACCTCACCATGGTACTTTACGCGCTTTCGGCTATATTGATTGTGGTACTCCAAAACAACCGAAACCTGATTTGGGTAATCATTCCCGCCTTCGTAATGGTGGTTGCTTTTTATCTTAGCCTGAGCCGTTCCCAGCAACTATTGAAAAAAATGTCGCGTATTACCGGCACCAGGATCGGCATTCCGCGATGGATTGCGATGGTTACAGGCATGCCGTTTTATATCTTTACACATTTTTATAACCGGCGCGCCCTTAAGACAGCGCTTTCAGGAAGCAAGGTTTAATGATGGACATGGCACTTAATACAATCGAGGAGGCAATTGAAGATATTCGCCAGGGCAAGGTAATTATTGTCGTGGACGATGAAGATCGTGAGAACGAAGGCGATTTTTTGGCCGCCGCCGAAAAGGTCACGCCCGAGATGATCAACTTCATGGCCACGCATGGCCGGGGGCTTATCTGCGCTCCTCTTACTGAAAACCGCTGCAAGGAGCTGGGCCTGCATGTGATGGTAAACAACAATACCGATCCTATGGAAACCGCCTTCACGGTATCGGTTGATCTTCGCGGCCATGGCGTTACCACAGGCATTTCGGCTGCCGACAGGGCAAAGACCATCAAGGCGCTCGCGCATCCCGAAACCAAACCGCATGACCTTGCACGCCCCGGGCATATCTTTCCGCTGATTGCCAAGCAGGGAGGTGTCCTGCGCCGGACCGGCCATACCGAGGCGGCCATTGATTTTGCGCGATTGGCGGGTTTCAGGCCTGCCGGCGTGATCGTTGAGATCATGAACGAAGACGGTTCGATGGCACGTTTGCCACAGCTTTTTGAAGTAGCCAAAAAATTTGACCTCAAGCTCGTATCGATCGAGGCGCTCGTTGCCTATAGGATGCAGCACGATTCACTGATTGTCAAAAAGGAGGATTTCGATATTGAAACCCGTTTCGGGACCTTCAGGATGCGCGCCTATCAGCAAACCACAAACAAACAGGTGCACATCGCCCTGACCCGTGGAACGTGGAACATTGGCGATGCGGTGCTAACGCGGATCAATTCCACATCGGTCAACAATGATATTCTTGGAACCTTGACCAACGACGCCGATAAAAAACTAGACGACATGTTTCGCCTCATCGAGCGCGAGGGCCGTGGCGCAGTGTTGTTCATCAACCAGGAAATCCATCCAAACGATTTGCTCGGCCGCATCACCGAACTCAAGGCGTTGCAGGCGAAAGGTGTTTTCAAGGCGCCTCAAGTGCGCATGGACATCAAGGATTTTGGCATCGGCGCGCAAATCCTGCACGATATCGATATTTCAAAGATCAGGCTGGTGTCCAACAGCAGTGAGCACGGCAAACGCGTCGGGATGATTGGTTACGGACTCGAGATCACCGAATACGTTCCCTACTAATAAGCCTGCCTGCCCATCTCCATTTTGTACCTCGGCAGGTTGATCTCATGCGCCTGCGGATACGGGGCACGATGCGTCAGGCTGATGTCTTCCCGAATATTCTGATGAGCACGGAACTGCCAGTCTTTGGCGTTTTCATACCGCGGATCCGTGATGAAAGGCATCTTGGCCATCTTGACCACGGTAATGGTTGGGAAATGGTAATCCACCTCTACCTGCCCGAGCAATAAATAGCACCCCCCTCCTGCAAAATCGTATTTTCGAAGGCTGTCAGGAAAGTGTGCGGTGTCAAAAAATTCACCCTCGGCATCAATCCAGGTCCCAAAATACATATCGCCCAACTTCGTCGGAACCTGTTTTTTTGAAATCAGGTAAGCCAGCATCCGAACGGTTTTTTTGTGGTGCAGATTGAGGTCTTTGGCCATGACATCGCCCCGATGCCGGGTCTGCAACAAATCAAAGGGGGAGCATGAAACCGGAAAACCCAGCAGCTCGATTTCGTCAAAGGCATCCTCAAAAACAGATCGCTCAAGTTCCGGCAACCGAAATTCCTTTGGAGGCTCCTCCAAAAGGGCCAAACCACGTGATTCCGGCCTGAAATTCACCAACAGCAATCGGGCGGTAACCAAAAGTTCGCTTTTGGATTTGCCCGTGAACCGGAAGGCGCCAATGAAGATCAGTATCTGAATGGTCTCCACACCCACGGTCACTCGTTTAATAAAATCTTCCAGTGAGGCAAACGGCCCATTGCGCACGCGTTCGCGCGGGATCAGTTCGGCGAGCCGGCTTTCCAGTCCTTCGAGGTGCATGAATCCAAGGTAAATGTCATCGCCGTAAACCGTCGTCCCAAACTCGCTTTTGTTGACGCACGGATTGTGAACCGCGGCCCCGGACATTTTGGCCTCGTGCACATAGACCTCAGTGCGATAGAAACCGCCCTGGTTGTTGATCACGGCCGCCATGAACTCGATGGGGAAATAAACCTTGAGGTAAAGGCTCTGGTAACTTTCAACCGCGTAGGATGCCGAATGCGCCTTGCAGAACGAATAGCCCGCAAATGATTCGATCTGGCGGTAAATTTCCTCGCTGAGCGCGCGCGGGTGCCCCTGCTTTTCACAACATTCAAAGAAATTGTCCCTGACCTTCTGCAATGCTGACTTCGATCGGCCCTTACCACTCATGGCGCGCCGCAGGATATCGCCATCGGCGGCGGGAAGCCCCCCGTAGCGAAGTGCGATTTTGATCACGTCTTCCTGGTAGACCATAATGCCGTAGGTCTCGCCCAACTGTTCTTTGAAAACGTCGTGGAAATACTCAAATTTGTCGGGATTGTTGTGCCGATAGATATACTCCTTCATCATCCCCGATTGCGCCACACCCGGGCGGATGATCGACGAGGCCGCGACCAATGTACGATAGTTGTCACATTTGAGCCTTCGCAAAAGGCCGCGCATGGCCGGGCTTTCAATATAAAAGCATCCAATGGTCTTCCCGCGGCTCAAAAATTCATTGCAACGGGCCTCGTCCTTTGACAGTGCCGTGTTGCGGATATCGACCTTGATTCCGCGATTCTTTTCAATGAGCTTTACCGTGTCGTCGATATGCCCGATTCCGCGCTGGCTCAAAATGTCGAATTTGTCAAACCCGATTTCCTCGGCCACGTGCATGTCAAACTGTACGATGGGGAATCCCTTGGGCGGCATCTCGAGCGCCGAATAGTTCGTGATGGGCTCTTCTGAAATCAATATCCCGCACGAATGCATGCTGCGCTGGTTGGGAAAACGCTCGAGCATTTTGCCGTAACGCTGGACTGTCTGCACCACTGAATTGTCGTCGTGAGTATGCATCGGCCGGGTGGCCAGCGCGTCAAGTTCTTCTTTTGGAAGTCCGAAAACTTTGCCCACTTCCCGGAAAATCGACCGGTACTTAAATTCGACATTGGTGCCGCAAAAGGCCACGTGGTCGCGCCCGTACCGGTGAAAGATATAATCCAGGATGTCATCGCGCTCTTTCCAGGACCAATCGATGTCAAAATCGGGCGGTGTTTTGCGGTTCAGGTTCAGAAACCGTTCAAAATAAAGATCGAGTTCCAGCGGGCAGATATCGGTAATACCCAAACAGTAAGCGATAATGCTGTTGGCCCCGCTCCCGCGACCGATGTGCATGAAACCGCGGCTGTTGCTGTAGCGGATGATGTCCCAGGTAATCAAAAAGTACCCGCTGAAACCCAAATCGTGGATCACTTTGAGCTCCTTCTCCACCCTCGCGGCGGCCGCCTTGTGGTTTTGCCCGTACCGCCAGCCCATTCCCTGCCGGGCGAGCGATGTAAGGAGTTCTATGTCACTCTGTGCCGAACCCGTGTAGTGCTTCTTGTTTTTGGGCGCCGCGAAATCGAAATCGAAATCGCATCCCTGTACAATGTGGCGCGTATTGGCGATGATTTCGGGGTAGCGTGCAAAGGCATGCTCCAAATCAGCTTCGGTTATCATGGTTTCGGCTGGCGAACCATGTTGGTCGGGTTCCAATTTGGACAACAAAATATTGTGGTCAACGGCGCGCAGGATTTTGTGAAGCTGGAATTCATCGTCATGGCTGACCGTCACCGGATGGAGCACCACCATTTTGGAAATCAGATCTTTAAATCGGCTCTGGATTAAAAGCGGCAACTGTTCGCGCCTGACGCCGATGAATTCGGAATCCGAAAGCCGCTCGGGGAAAGCCTCCAGCGGATAGATCACGAACACATCCTCAAGCCCCGGCGACTCCGGCAACGGCGTAGCTTCAAAGTTGTGATGGGTACGCAACCGGTTGATCTCTGCGATGCCGCGGGTGTTTTTGGCCAGGCAGATGTAGCGCATCACATCACCGTCGCGCATGTCCATGCCCACGAGCGGCTTGATACCGGCGGAGCGGCACGTTTTCGAGAATTCATAGATGCCCGTCACGGTGTTGACATCGGTCAGGGCCATGGCCGAAACGCCTTTTTCGCGGGCCTGCTCAACCAGGGCATCGATGGGGATCGTGCCGTAACGCAGGCTGTGGTAGGAATGGCAGTTAAGCAACATGGCGATCGGAATTAAGGTCGGCGCCGGCGCATCTTCCCACGGCCGCGGCGCCAAACCGGTTTCGGATGCGGTCCATCGCTTGATAAAGTGAAATCATCTCGAGCGTGTCCTCGAAAATGTTGATCTGATAGGTCCCGCGCACAAGCCCCTTGAAACTCACGCCGATCATCCGCACGCGCATCCGCCGGTGGTAATGCTTTTCAAAGAGTTCCATCCCGATCCGGATCAGCGTATGGTCGGCAGAAGTGTAAGGCACCTGCGCCTGCCGTGTCTCGGTGTCGAAATTGGCATAGCGGATCTTGAGTACCACCGTCGAGGCCAGCCATCCTTCGGCACGAAGCTGGAACGAGAGCCTTTCAATCATCCCGATCAGCATCGACTTCATCATCGCGATGTCAATTGAATCGTCATTGAAGGTGCGTTCGGTGGAAATGGATTTGCGCTCGCGATAAGGTTCAACCGGTGTATTGTCAATGCCGTTGGCCTTCTTCCAAAGGTCAACCCCATTCTTGCCGATAAGTCCCTGCAGGGCTTCGGGCGGCATCTCCGAAAGTTTTAGGATCGTGCGGATGCCGATGCGCGAAAGCAACCGGAACGTGACATCGCCGATGCCGGGAATCTTTTGCACCGGAAGCGGGTTCAGGAAAGAACGCACCATCGGCTCGGGGATTTCCAGGTTACCCACGGGTTTGCCTTCGCCCGTCCCGATCTTGGAAACAGTCTTGTTTACCGAAAGCGTAAAACTGATGGGAAGCCCCGTTTCCTCGGTGATTTTCGCGGCGAGTTCCCGGGTGAATTTGTAGCATCCGAAGAATTTATCCAGCCCCGTGATATCAAGGTAATGCTCGTCGATGCTCGCCTTCTCCACCACCGGTGCGCGTTCCTCTATGATTTGGGTAACCTCATGCGAAAGTTTGGAATACCGTTCCATGTCGCCTTTGACTACCTTGGCCTGCGGGCATAACCTGAGCGCCATTTTGACCGGCATGGCCGATCGCACGCCAAACTGCCGCGCCTCGTATGAGCAGGAAGCCACGACGCCTCGCTCTCCTCCGCCAATAATCAGGGGAATACCCCGCAATTTGTCATTCTGCAGCCTTTCGCAAGAGACAAAAAAAGTATCCAGATCCATATGCACGATTGCCCTTTTCATAACTTTTTATCACTGGAACAAAATTATCACATATCAGAACAAAAATTTATATCTTTACCGTTCTAAATCGGAACAAGTTCGTTATGTCCTTATTTTCAGACAACATCCGTAGCCTTCGGATCAAGAAAGACCAATCGCAGGAAAAAATAGCATCCGACCTGGGCATCACCCGCAGCCGTTACGCCAAATATGAGTCGGGACTGGCCGAGCCGCCGTATGACCTTTTGCGCAAGATTTCACTTTATTGGCACATCAGCATTGACCTTTTACTATCGGTGGATATGCGCAAAATCCGGATGGAGGAATTGCTCAAGCTCGACGATAACCGCATCCTGTTGCCGATTGCCGTCGACGCGCAGGGCAACAATACCATTGAGCTGGTCACGCACAAAGCGCGCGCGGGTTACCTGACCGGTTATGCCGACCCCGAATTTATTGAAAAGCTTCCGCTGATCGACCTGCCATTTTTGGGGCCGGGCAAGCATAGAGCCTTCCCCATCGACGGCGATTCGATGCCGCCGCACAACAATTCGGCGTTCATTGTGGGCAAATATGTCGAGAATTTGGGTGAGGTGCGTTACGGCAAGACCTACATCCTGGTCACGCGAAATGAAGGGATTACTTATAAACGCCTGATGAAGAAAGACGACGAGGCGCTGACGGTACAATCGGACAACATTGCCTACACACCTTATCAGGTAAAGCTTTCAGATATTTACCAGATTTGGGAATTTGCCTGCAGCATTAACACCCGCGAGGCTGAACCTGACGACTGGGGCAACCTCAACGTCAAGGAGGTCCTGATGGGCCTGCGCCGGGAAATTGGTGAGCTAAAGCGCAAAGCCTGAGCCTGCTGCAAAACCGTAAAATAAATTATTAGGGAATTTTGATTTTTGTCTTTGCAAAACAAAAATCCCTTTCTATATTTGCATCCGCTAAGTTAAACGAGCGACCGGAGGAATGGCAGAGTGGTCGATCGCGGCAGTCTTGAAAACTGTTGACTGTAACAGGTCCGGGGGTTCGAATCCCTCTTCCTCCGCAAAGAAAAACCGAAACGAGAGTTTCGGTTTTTTTGTTTAACGGATGTGTCAAAAGCCCAAAGGCTTTTGTAAACAGACGGTAAACAAAAAAACACAAACGCCA
>JAEZGB010000108.1 GCA_023437485.1 Bacteroidota bacterium | reverse complement strand
TCATCAACCAGGAACAGCTCGCCGAAGAACCCGCTCAGGCAAAGCAGCAGGTAGCCAATTTTGAGGAGCTTGACACCACCTCGCAAAAAATCGTGAACATTCTGGAGGAATATGTTCGCCCTGCGGTTGCTGCCGATGGCGGAAATATTCTTTTTGATTCATTCGACCCCGGGGAAAAACGGGTGCGAGTGGTACTTCAGGGCGCGTGCAATGGGTGCCCATCGTCCACATTTACTCTCAAGAGCGGGATCGAAAATATGCTGAGGGACATGCTGCGCGACGACGAGATCAAGGTGGAGGCAGTGAATCCGTAATTTTTTTTGGAGCTTAATCCCGTTATTCGCTCATATCTTTTTGTTTTAACAATTGATGCGGGTTTACTGCTAAAGACCTCAAAGGTCTTGAAGACCTTTGAGGTCTACAGCAACCAAAAACAAAAAGGATAACCGCTCCTACCGGGGCTATGGCAACGTTACCATGAACGAACTTCACAACCAAACCAGTCCGTATCTCATCCAACACGCTTCAAACCCCGTACACTGGAAGCCGTGGGGCGATGAGGCGCTTTCCCTGGCGCGCGAACAGGACAAATTGATCCTGCTCAGCAGCGGGTATTCGGCGTGCCATTGGTGCCATGTGATGGAGCACGAAAGTTTTGAAAAGGACGAGGTCGCCGAGGTTATGAATGCCGATTTCGTCTGCATCAAACTCGATCGCGAGGAACGCCCCGACGTCGATGCGGTTTACATGAAGGCCATCCAATTGATGGGGAGCCACGGCGGCTGGCCCATGAACGTGATTTGCCTTCCGGACGGACGGCCGGTTTGGGGCGGAACCTATTTCCCGCAAAAACAGTGGGTCGAGAATTTGAAACAATTGGCGGCCATGTACCGCGAAGACCAGCCCAAAATGCTCGAATATGCCGGCAAACTTGAACAGGGTTTGCAGGCGATGAGCATTTATGAATTCAATGAACCCGCGCCGCTTCATCCTGACGTCCTTGCGCCCCTTATCGCAAAATGGAAAAAGTCATTTGACGATGAGTTTGGCGGTTACGCGCGTGCGCCCAAGTTCATGATGCCACACAATTATGCATTTATGCTGCGCTATGGTCACACCTATCAAGACCAAGACCTGCTGGACCACGCCCATCTCACGCTTCGGCGAATGGCCTGGGGCGGCCTTTTTGACACTCTGGGCGGCGGGTTTTCGCGGTACTCGGTTGACATGAAATGGCATGTCCCGCATTTTGAGAAAATGCTCTATGACAACGCCCAACTTGTTTCACTCTATTCCGATGCGTACCGGCAAAATGGAAACCCGTTATACCGCGAGGTCATTGAAAAAACATTGAAATTTGTTTCCCGCGAACTTACCCATGCGGCCGGCGGATGCTTCAGCGCGCTTGATGCCGATAGCAAAAACGCCCGTGGCGAGCAGGAAGAAGGCGCTTTTTACGTATGGAACAAGGCTGAACTGCAAGAACTGCTCGAGGATGATTTTGCTCTTTTTGCCGATGTCTTCAATATTAACGAATTCGGGTATTGGGAAAACGGAAATTATGTACTGATCCAAAACCGTCCGCTTGACGAAATCGCGGTGGCAAACAATATTTCGATTGACGAACTCACCCGCAGGAAATCCCAGTGGGAAAACATCCTTTATTCGGCCCGGGAAAACCGCAGCCGCCCAGACCTTGACGACAAGTCGCTCACCTCTTGGAACGCCCTGATGTGCAAAGGGTATTGCGATGCCTTTTTGGCAATTGATGATACCGCGTACCTGGAAGCCGGTTTGAAAATCGCCGAATTCATCCAGAAAAACCTCATGCAATCTGACGGCGGGTTGCTAAGAACCTGGAAAAATGGCCGGGCATCGATCAACGGATATCTGGAAGATTACGCCAATACAGCCAACGCTTTTGTGTCCTTGTATCACGCGACGCAAAACCCATCATGGCTGGAGCGCGCCCGCGGAATTTGCGACTATTGTTTTGAACATTTCTACGATCCTGAAAAGGGCTTTTTCAGATTCACATCAGGCAAGGACAGCAAATTGGTCGCGCCGCATTTTGAGGTGGAAGACAACGTGATCCCCGCTTCAAATTCGGTGCTGGCGTCAGTGCTCTTTAAGCTTTCACAGGTCTTTGGCCTCGATGAATTTGAGAAAACTTCCCGCGCAATGGTAGCCAACATCCTTTCGGTAGCCGATTATCCCTCGGCGTTCGGGAATTGGTTTGATGTCTTGCTTGACATGACTGCCAATACCCAGGTGGTGGTTTGCGGGCCGGGCGCCTTGCAGGCGGTTACCCGGATCAGGGACTGCTACCGCCCCGGGATTTTTATAGCGGGTTCTGAAATTGAATCAAAATTGCCGATCTTTAAAAACCGCTTTGAGCAGGGCCAACTTCTGTTCTATGTTTGCAGGGACAAGGTTTGTTCATTGCCGATGCGCGATATCCAAACACTTTTAAACCATTTGAACACTGACCATGATTAGCCTCAACATCAGCGCGATTGACGAATATCTTTATCATCTGTACGAAGTTTTGATAGCTTGGTCGCCCCGGGTGGTATCGGCATTTTTGGTTCTTATCGCGGGGCTTTACGTGATTCGGCTGATCAACCGTTTCGTGAAGAACGTAATGGTAAAGCGCGCGCTGGACCCTACGTTGTCAAAATTTCTCGCCGACATCCTGCTTTGGGCGCTGCGGCTTTTGCTTTTCGTGACTTTTATATCGCGCCTGGGGATCGAAACCTCATCCTTTGTTGCCATCCTGGGCGCCGCCGGGCTCGCCGTGGGGCTTTCGCTTCAGGGGTCGCTATCAAATTTTGCCGGCGGGATGCTGATCATCCTTTTCAAGCCCTTTAAGGTAGGCGATGCCATTGAGGCCCAAAATGTTTCGGGAACGGTGGCCGAGATCCAGATTTTTGTAACCAAACTGATCACGGCCAACAACCAGGCAATTTTTATCCCAAACGGAATTCTTTCCAATGGCACCATCATCAATTATTCGATGGAGCCCATCCGTCGCGCCGACCTGACCCTTGCGCTGGCGTACGATATTGATGTGAACCGCGCAAAATCAATTGTGATGGGAATTTTGGAGAATCACCCCAGCATCTTAAAATCCCCGGCGCCGCAAGTGGTCATCAAGGGCATGGACGCGTCATCGGTACAGCTCGCCGTGCGGCCCTGGGCTTCAAATGAAGATTTTTGGGACATGACCGCCGACGTGCTTGAAAAGTCCAAAACGGCGTTTGAAAAAGCGGGGATCGCCATGCAGCCATATGTGCGTGAGCAATCGGTCTAGGGCTGGGTCCGCAAGGGATTGGCAGCGATATCGCGCCGGCAACGCCGGGGCATAAAGCAGAAAGCCCGGCCCGAAGGGTGCGGCCAAAAAATTACTTTCCGCCGGTTATAAAATCCTTGAGGTAGAAGGGTTCAAAATAAGCAAGGTCTTCAAAACTTTCTTCCCGGAATTTTTGTTCAGCAAATGTCGCCATCGCGCTTGCTGATGGATAAACGATCTGCATCAGATAGTGATGCCCGGGCCCGTTCAACATAGTTTTTGCTTTTTCCTGGCAATCGCCCACGAAGTAAATGGGCCCTTCAATGTGGGCAAAACTTTCGGGGGTGAGAATCTCTGCCGAGACAGGCGAAACCATTTCCAAGCGTGAATTGTAAGCCGCGGTATAGGCCTCCATCCGGCGTGCGTCAATAAGGGGAAGTACATGGCCCTGCTCAATTTTGGCCATTGAGGCCAGGACCAGTGTGGTATCAACCGAGATCAGCGGAATGCCAAGCGCGTGGCAAAAACCTTTGGCTGCCGACACCCCGATGCGCAAACCGGTATAGGATCCCGGGCCACGGCTCACGGCAACCGCGTCCAGGTCGCTATATTTGAAACCGGCCTCACGCAACACTTCCTGAATAAATACGTGGAGCTTTTCAGCGTGCGAATATCCTTCGCCGGCGTGTTCGCGGCTGGCAATGCAATCCCCGTCCCGTGCGAGTGCCACGGAGCAGTTTCGGGTTGCGGTTTCAAGGTTCAGGATGAGCGCCACGTCACTTTTTCTTCTTGTCGTCTTTTGTGGCCTCGGTGATTTTATCGCCTGATTTCAGGTCTTTGGTCACCGTGGTGTATGGCCCGGTAATGACCACTTCGCCTTTTTTGAGCCCGCTGGTGATTTCGATGTTGGTATCGTCCTGAATGCCGGTTTTTACCACGCGCAACCTGGCCTCATCACCTGATTTCACAAAGACACATTCAAACTTTTCTTCTTGTTTTGACTTGGCTTTGTCGTCAGTTGGCTTTTTGTCGCGGCCGTATGTTTTTTTGGTCGAGGTAGTATCAGTCTTGATCACGACTGACGATATTGGTACCGCGATCACGTTGTCACGGCGTTTGGTTATGATGTCCACGGTTGCGGTCATCCCGGGGCGGAACGGCGAATAATTTTCTGGTTTGCCTTCAATCAGGTCCATGTAACTCTCCTTCAGTATCCGGATCTTGACCTTGAAATTGGTTACCTGGTCGGCGGTTTGGGTGGCCGATGCAGAATTGGAAATACTGGTGACCAATCCCTTGAATTCTTTTTTCAGATAGGCGTCAACCTCCACCTTTGCCGAATCGCCAACGCTTACCTTTACGATGTCATTCTCATTGACGTCAACTTCAACTTCCATATTGTTGAGGTTCGCCACACGAAGGATCTCGGTTCCCGTCATTTGCTGGGTACCCAAAACGCGCTCGCCGAGTTCCACATTCAGCATGGAAATGGTGCCGTCGGCGGGGGCGTAAATGGTTGTGCGGCCAAGATTGTCACGCGCTTCGTTTACCGTTGCCGACGCGCTCTGGACATTGTAATAAGCCGATTGCCGCGTTGCTTTTGCAACCTCAAAGGCTGAAATGGCACGGTCCCAATCGGCGCGGCTGATGATTCCTTTTTCAAAAAGCGTTTTGTTGCGCTCGTAACTGGCCTGCGCTTCCTTGAACTGGGCCTCGGCCTGGCTTAAACCTGCCTTTGTTCCCGAAAGATTGGAGATGGTCCGGTTGAGCCCTGAGGTATACAGGTCCGGATTGATCCGCACCAGCAACTGGCCCTTTTTGACGGCCTGGCCTTCCTTGACTGGCAAATCAATGATTTCGCCTGAAACTTCAGAAGATATTTTGACCTCGACCTCGGGCTGGATCTTGCCGGTAGCCGAAACCGTCTCGACGATGGTAAGCTGGCCAACGGGCGCAGTCTCGACCTCGGTTCCCTTGTTCTTGTTGCCAATCACGCCGGCCTTTGAGAGCCAGATCAGGACGATAATCAGGACTAAAGTTCCACCGCCCAGCCAGTACATTGATTTTTTAGACATGCTATTTAAGTTGCGTTATCGGGATCCCAAAGTAGAATTCAACCACTTTTACCCGGAATATGTAATCGAATTTCGCGCGGACCAAATCAGACTGCGCATTGACATAAAGCGTTTGTGCCTGGTTGTAATCAAAGGCGTTGATAATGCCCACCTCATAGCGCTCACGCGCATAGTTAAAGGCCTCTTCACGGGCCTCGAGCGCCACCTGCGCAGCCTCATAGGCATTGAGCGCGCCTTTGGCATCGGTAAAGGCCTGATAAACATTGCGCTCCAAGTCAATTTCCTGTTGTGACAGGGCGATTTTTGAACGGTCCAGCGCAATTTTGGCACGTTCCACGCCGTTGCGAACCTGGAAACCGTTGAGCACCGGAACATTGAGTTGCAATCCAAACGAGTGCCCCTTGTTCTCGTCAAACTGTTCCCAGAGCGGCAACGCTTTCCCGAGCACGGGGACAAAATTGGGCTGGATCACATTGTAAGTGGTCCCGTTAACGTCAACGGTACCGATGGTTGACGTGGGTGTAATTGTATTCGGGGCAAAACCCGTCACACGGTCAGCGTAAGCCGCACGGGTACTGAAGCTGTAAAATCCCTGCAAACTGGGCTGGAAATTGCCACGGGCGATCTTGACGTCGCGCTCGGCCAGTTCCAGATTGGTGCGGGCAATCTTGATCTCGACCCGCGTTTCCTTCGCCTTCTCAAAAATAGCGTCGGGTGTTTGTGCCATCGTTTCGCTCAAAGTCGCTTCATAGTCATCGTCGGCGATGTCAAAATTCTGGAAATCGTCAAGCTGAAGCAATTGTGCCAGGCTTAGCTTTGAAATCAGCAGTGCGTTTTGGGCCAGGATCACGTTTTGTTCGCTGGTTGATACTGTGGCTTTCATGTCCATCAGGTCGCCCCGGGGAACTGACCCGGCATTGACGAGTTCCTGTGTACGGGCCTGCTGCCGTTGGTTGTTGGCCAACTGTTCCTGCTGAACTTTTAAATTTTCCTTATTGAACAATATCTGCAAAAAAGCGTTCGCCACATTAAGCGCGATATCGTCCTTCATTTTGGTAAGCTGGTATTGCGATGCCAAAACAGCCAAATTGGCGCGCCGCAAACGGTTTTGGTTTTGCAAACCTGAATAAATATTCACCCCCATGCTCACACCTGCCGATGTAAATTGCGTAGTCTGGTTTTCCAGAAGGCCCGTCGTGATGTTTTGGTTCAGACCGATGTTCCACGAGTGGTTGGCCTGCCCGTTGAGCGTGGGCAAAAAGTTCCCGATGGCGCCCTTGCGGTCTACGTCGGCGAGCCGCGAGTCAAGCTCGGTGTTTTTGATTGAAATGTTATTTTCAAGCGCGTAATCAACGCACTCGGCCAAAGTCCACTTTTTTTCCTGAGCGAAAGCGACAAGACTCATCAGCAGGAATACAGCGGAATATAGGGATTTTCTCATTGCAGATATGTTGTGCAAAGGCCGAAGCCGAGGCAAATTTAACTAATTTTGATTAAACGTTATGATTGTGAACCCGTTGGTTTTTCAAGCCCGAGATTCCACACCTTGATCTTATCGGTGGCCGTCACGCCGTTTTTGATTTCGACGTAAATCCCATCGCTTACACCCAGCTCAACATCCCGGCGTTCAAACTTTTGGTCACCAGTCATGATCTCGACGAAATATTTTTTGGACTTATCGTCAAACTGCACAAGTGATTCCTTTACCGCGAGCACGTCGTCGGCCTTTTCAAGAATGATCGAGGCGTTGGCACTGAGCCCCGCCCGGATAAAGGTGGTGTCGCGATTGGCAAGCGCACCTTTGATTTCAAACTGGATCGCGCCGTTCTCAGTTTTGCCTTTTGGCGCAATGTATTCCAGGACTGCGTCAAATTTCTTGTTTTCAATGGCACCCACGGTGATTTCGATAGGTAATTTTTCCCGGATTTTCCCTACCTCCGATTCATCGACTTTGCCCACAAAAATCATACGCCCCACGTCGGCCAGGCTGGCAATGGTGGTACCTTCGTTAAAATTGTTGCTTTCAATCACCTGGTTTCCCACTTTGACAGGGACTTCCAACACCATCCCCGTTACCGTTGACCGGATAATGGTGTTAGCGGCGCTGCCCAGGCCTTTGGTGGTACCGGTCTTGACAATTTCATAACTCTGCCTGGTAGCATTGTATTCCTGTTTGGCGCGTTTGAAAGCCACGTCGGCGGCGTCAAAATCATTGGCCGAGATGACTCCTTTGTCAAAAAGCGTCTTTTGGCGCTGATAGAGTTTTTCCTGATTTTCCAACGTGATCCGTGCTGACTCAACCTGGTTCCTTGTCGCGTTCAGGTTGGAAACATTGGGCACTACCCGAATTTTGGCAATCATGTCGCCCGCCTTGACAAAGCCTCCTGCCTCGACATAGATCTCCTCAATAATTCCCGAAATATTGGGCTTGATCAAAACTTCCTCGTCTGGTACTATGTTCCCC
>JAEZGB010000106.1 GCA_023437485.1 Bacteroidota bacterium | reverse complement strand
ATTGTGGATTACGACGAATTCGGCGACCGCCACACCTATACGCTGATCACCGGCGATTACACTTTTTCCACGCACAATCCTTCAGGCGATACCCTATACGGGATCGAGATTTTTGTGCATCCGGAGTACCGCGGCCTGAGGCTCGGGCGGCGGTTATACGAGGCCCGAAAGCACCTTTGTGAAATGCTGAACCTCAAAAGCATCATTGCCGGCGGGCGGATTCCGGGCTACCACCAGTACTCGGCTACCCTGACGCCGCGCGAATATATTGACAAGGTCCGCAACAAGGAAATCTACGATGCGACGCTGTCCTTTCAGATTTCCAATGATTTCCACGTCCGGAAGGT
The DNA here is from genome assembly GCA_023437485.1 of Bacteroidota bacterium. Lineage (GTDB taxonomy): Bacteria > Bacteroidota > Bacteroidia > Flavobacteriales > Flavobacteriaceae > Flavobacterium. The sequence goes on along the minus strand of JAEZGB010000106.1, from coordinate 13,036 downwards.
CCTAAAAAATTACCTTCCCGGTGATCATGAATCAAAGGACTTCGCAACACTGATTGAGTGGAACAACATTTATTACCAGGGCATCAATGCATCATCACGGTCCTCGATGAAAATCAGGCTGGGGCTGGTGCAATGGCAAATGCGGCTTTTTGCCGACATGGAAGCGTTTTATGAGCAGGTCCGGTTTTTTGTCGATGCGGTGAGCGGATATCAAAGTGATTTTATCGTTTTCCCCGAACTCTTCAACACGCCGCTGCTCGAGCCCTACAATCACCTGCCCGAGAGCGAAGCCATGCGCGAATTGGCAGCCAAAACAAGTGAAATCGTTCAAAAGATGCACGAATACGCATTGTCCTACAACGTGAATATTGTCACGGGCAGCATGCCGCTTTTGGAAGATGGCAGGCTTTACAATGCCTCGTACCTCTGTCATCGTACCGGCAAAATCGACGAGTTTAGAAAAATCCACATCACGCCCAACGAACACAAGTATTACGCGATGACCGGCGGCGACAAGATCGAGGTCTTTGATACCGATTGTGGCAAAGTTGGAATTTTAATTTGTTACGATGTCGAGTTTCCCGAACTCAGCCGCCTGTATGCCGAGCAGGGCATGCAGATCCTGTTTGTCCCGTTTTTAACCGATACCCAGAACGGATACACCCGCGTGCGGCACTGCGCCCAGGCCCGCGCGATTGAAAATGAATGCTATGTGGCGATTGCCGGCTGCGTTGGAAACCTGCCCAAGGTCAATAATATGGATATCCAGTTTGCGCAATCGGCGGTATTCACGCCATCGGATTTCGCCTTTCCCACAAACGCGATCAAAGCCGAGACCACGCCAAATACCGAGATGATGCTCATCGTTGACGTTGACCTGCAGCTATTGGATGAGTTGCACCATTACGGATCGGTCAGGATCATGAAGGACCGCAGGAAAGATTTGTATGAGGTGCGGAAGCTGAAGGGGTAGTTGTCAGTACAGCTATCAGCTATCAGCCGTCAGGCGTCAGCTTGTTGGAAGGTAATCGAAAACATTTTCGGAAGCAGCGGCCGCTCCCGTTCGACATTTAACTTCGCTCAGTTCGGCTTCGCCTCGTGTGCCGTTCGACATTCGAAGAAATTAGCTGTCGGTCGTCAGTCGTTAGTAAAGCTATCAGCTATCAGCCGTCAGCTGTCAGCTTGTTGGAAGGTAATCGAAAACATTTTAGAATGCTGCGGCCGCTCCCGTTCGACGTTTAGCTTCGTCAGTTCGGCTTCGCCTCGTGTGCCGTTCGACATTCGAAGAAATTAGCTGTCAGTCGTCAGTAAAGCTATCAGCTGTCAGGTGTCAGTCGTCAGTTGCTAACGTTCAGCCCGGGGAGAATCCGGTTACATTAGTATTAGAAAAAAAAAAATGATTTAAGCAGAAAAGTTGGTTAATGCGGTAATTTTCAAATTTCCAAATTTTCAAATTTTCAAATTTCTTAATTTAACTTCGCTGTCGCTCCGTTCCGTTCGGCTTCGCCTCGGGTCCTAATTTCCTCGTTCCCTCATTCCCTCCTTACCCAAACACCTCCTCCACTTCCCCGTCATAACTCGCATATACCATATAGAGGTGCGAGTCCTGATGCCAGATGTTGCCGTCTTTATCAATGGCGACGGCGCCGGCGAATCCTTCAAAGGGCTTGAGTTCGTCGAAGGTTTTGGCGAAGGCGTCTTTTAAGGGGAAACCGTCGGTGACGCGGGTTACGATCTTGGCGGCTACGGCTCCGCTCACGATGTCCTCCCCTACTCCGGTAAGGCTCACCGCACAATGTGGGTTGGCATAATTTCCGGCCACGGTCGCCGAATCTGAAATCCTGCCCGGAATCTCGAATCCTTTCCCTCCGGTGGAAGTTCCGGCCGCGAGCCTGCCCTGCGCGTCCAGCGCAACGCAACCTACGGTACCCAGGCCGTAAGTGGCCAAATTGGCCTCGTATTCCCTACGGCGCTGAGGGATTTCGGTCGAGAAATAATCAAAACCATTTTTCCGGGCAAAGGCAGTCGCGCCCTCGCCGCCCAGAATACGGTCTTCAAAGGGCAAAAGTTTATCGGCCACCTGAATGGGGTTTTTTACGTCCTCAATATTGATCACGCCGCCCATTTTTTGGGTATGGCCATCCATGATCGCGGCGCTCATCCGGATCTTTCCGTCGCTCTGGATTTGCGAACCTATTCCGGCATTGAAAAGAGGGTCGTCTTCCAAAAGGCTCACGGCAAAAACCACCGTGTCTACTGCCGAATGCGTTTTCAGGTGTTCATGCGCAGCCCGCACAATTCGCAAGAGCGATTGTTGTTTGGCCAGCTTGGTTTCAAGATTGGTGTGCGATTCGCTAAAGAACCCCCCGTGGATGATGACCTTCATTAATTTACCGATTTTTCCGATTCGATATCTTCGCGCGTAATGGCCAGTTTTTCAGCATACTGAGAAGATTTGATGTTCATCCTGTAAGTTTTCAGGTCAAAGGTATCGTAAATGCTAAGGACATGGGTTACCAGGTGATTGATGGAAATGGGCTGCCCCATCTCAACCTGGGTGAGATTGGTGTCCTTGATCTCCCGACCGTCCACAAGAATCACAAGTCCTGAGCCAATCGCTTCCATCTCGGTATTGTTCCGGATCAAAAGGCCCGTGTCCTCGCCCAGCCCAATTCCCAGCGTCCTTGGATTTCCCACCACCGCCTGGAACAATCGGCCGATCCTGCCGCGCTGTACAAAATGGGTGTCAATCACCACACCGTCAATCAGCCCTAATCCGGAGGTGATCTTCACTTCGCCTTTTAAAAGTGCCTCAGAGCTGCTTCCCTGATAGATCATGTTGTTTGAAGCAGCCGCCGCGCCGGCTGAAGTTCCGGCGTAAATGAATTCTTCGTTGTGGTATTTGTCAAGCAGAATATCATGAAAGGCTGTTCCGCCCAATATTGACGTAAGCCTTAATTGGTCGCCGCCGGTGAACATTACCACATCGGCTTTGCGCAACCTGTCCAAAACCTCGGGATCCGAGGCCATTTCGCGTTTTTCAAGATGGAGGATATCAACGTCCTTCGCGCCAAGATAGGTTAGCGCCTTCATATATTCGGGGCCAATTTCCCTCGGGATTTTGGAGGCCGTGGTAATTACTTCAATTTTTGAAGATTCCTGGTGCTTTGCTTCCCTTAAAATTCGTCGCAGAATGCCGGTCTCAAAAAAATTCAGGTTGCTCGCCGCCGTCGGGTCCAGGCCCTTCTCAGTAAAACTTCCCTTATCAACCGCACCCCCAATTATAATGAGTTTTCCCTTTATATTCATGCCGGTAAAAATAACCAAAAAGATAAAAAACGGGTAAAAGCAGGTCTTATTTTTTTCCTAATTCTCTTACGTAAAAGGCCTTAAATTCGCCATAACCGGCCTGGATTCAACGTATTTTAAAATTTTAAAATTAATCCCGGTTATTTATAATTTTTACTAATTTCCTGAAAATTAAAAACCAGTCCAAATTGGCCACAAACCGCTTTTAAAAATCATGGCGCGGCAAGGCAAAATTACCATCAAAGCAAACCACTTTTTATGAAAATACTCAAGATCCAGGTTCTCAAAGGGCCGAATGTTTGGAGCATCTATCGCAAAAAATTAATTCAGATGCGGCTTGACCTGGAAGAGATGGAAGAACTTCCCACCAACAAGATCGATGGCTTCAGACACCGTATTGAAGCCCTGATGCCAACCCTTATTGAACATCGCTGTTCCGAAGGTGGGCGCGGCGGATTTTTTACCCGGGTCGATATCGGCACCTGGATGGGCCACGTCATCGAACATATTGCGCTTGAAATCCAGACCCTGGCCGGGATGGAAACCGGATTTGGCCGGACGCGCGGAACCAAAACTCCGGGAGTATACAATGTGGTCTTTAGCTATACTGAAGAAAACGTTGGCGTTTATGCAGCAGAGGCGTCAGTCCGGATTGCCGAGGCTTTGATCGCCGGTGTTGACTATGACCTGGAAGCCGATATCCAGACCATGCGCGAAATTCGAGAACGCGTCAGGCTGGGCCCAAGTACCGGGAGCATTGTTGAAGAAGCGGTCTCACGCGACATTCCCTGGATCAGGCTGGGCTCGAATTCACTGGTCCAGCTGGGTTATGGAATCAACCAAATGCGATTCCAGGCCACCATCACCAACCAGACCAGCTATATTGCGGTCGATATCGCCGGCAACAAAGAGCAAACCAAGCGCATGCTCGAGATGTCGTCAATTCCGGTGGCCAGCGGTGGGATTTGCGTCGACGAACAAGACCTGAAAGAAACCATTGACAAGATTGGTTATCCCATCGTCATCAAACCCCTTGACGGCAATCACGGCAAAGGTGCGTCAATCAATGTCAAAACCTGGCAGGGCGCGGTGGCCGGGCTTGAATTCGCCAAGACCTACAGCCGCCGTGTCATTGTTGAAAAGTTTATCACCGGATATGATTTCCGGGTCCTGATTATCAACAACAAGCTTGTGGCCGCGGCCAAACGCGAACCGGCGCACGTGAAAGGCGATGGCAAAAGCACCATCCAGGAACTCATTGACATCACCAACCAGGATCCCCGCCGCGGCTACGGGCATGAAAACGTACTGACCGAGATCACTGTGGACCGCGACACACTTGAACTTTTGGAAAAGAAGGATTATACGCTGGAAACCGTGCCGGCAAAAGGAGAAACCGTTTACCTGAAATCAACGGCCAATCTCTCCACGGGCGGCACATCGGTTGACGTGACCGAGATGATGCACCCGGAAAACATCTTTCTATGCGAACGCATCTCGCGCGTGATTGGCCTGGATATTTGCGGGGTTGACATCATGGCCGAAAACCTGACCCAACCGCTTAAGGAAAATGGCGGCGTTATCCTTGAAGTCAACGCGGCTCCCGGATTCCGCATGCACCTTGCGCCGTCCGAGGGCCTTCCCAGGAACGTGGCCGCGCCCGTCATTGACATGCTCTACCCGCCGGGGAAACCCAGCCGCATCCCCATCATCGCCATTACCGGAACCAATGGCAAGACCACCACAACCCGTTTACTGGCGCACATTGTCAAGAACAAAGGTTACCGCGTGGGTTTTACCACCTCCGACGGCATTTACATTCAAAACCATATGATGGAAAAGGGCGATACCACCGGCCCGGTATCGGCCGAATACATTCTCAAGGATCCCACCGTTGAATTTGCCGTACTCGAGTGTGCCCGCGGCGGAATTCTGCGGTCCGGGCTGGGCTTTAGCCGATGCGATATCGGGATCATCACCAACATCCAGGAAGACCACCTGGGCCTTAATGACATCCATGATCTGGATGACCTGGCACGCGTAAAGAGCGTGGTGGTGGAAAGCGTCAAAAAGGACGGTTGGGCCATCCTTAATGCCGAGGACGAGAAGTGCCGAAAGATTGCCAAAAACCTCAACTGCGAGGTGGCCTGGTTCTCAATGGACGAAACGCTTCCGTTTTTGCGTGAACTGGCGCGGGAAGGCAAGATTGTCGCGGTTTATGAGGACGGCTACATCACGGTCAAAAAAGGCGAATGGAAAATCCGGATAGAAAAGGCAACCCATGTTCCGCTCACACTTGGCGGGAAGGCAAAATTCATGATTGCCAACGTGCTGGCCGCGACACTTGCCGCGTACCTGTACGGCTTCAAGGTGGAAGACATCAGCCTGTCGCTTCAGACCTTTGTCCCGAGCGCCGCGCAAACCCCGGGCAGGATGAACATCTTCAATTTTAACCGCTTCCGGGTGATGATTGACTTTGCGCACAATCCGTCGGGGTATCGAGGAATCGAGGAATTCCTCTCGGCCATTGAGGCAACGCGCAAAATCGGGATTATCGCCGGTGTGGGAGACCGACGCGACGAGGACATCCGTGAATGTGCCGAGATTGCCGGGCGCATGTTTGACCACATCATCATCCGCCAGGAAAAACATCTTCGCGGGCGCACCGTCGACGAAATCAACTCGCTTATCCTGCAAGGCATCAAGGATTCGGGCCGCGATGTCACTTATGAATTGATCCACAAGGAAGTGGAAGCGCTCAGGCACGCCATCGAAATGGCCGAAGATGGCGCCTTTATCACCGCACTCAGTGACGTGGTTACCAACGCCATTGACATTGTTCAGGAGTACCTGGACCGTGAAAATGAACAGGGCCACATTTAATGTAACAAAGCACCATCGGCAAAGACCAACCCGTTACCAAAATTAAAATGATGAATAAAAAACTAATCCTCGCCCTCGGCCTTTTCATTTCCTTTTCGGCATCGGCACAACTCAGGCAACTTACGCTGGAAGATGCCGTGATGCAGCAGGGGCGAAATTTCCGCGCCGACAAATTCCTGATGTTCCAGTGGGTTCCGAATTCAAACAAATACGTGTACCTGGCTGATTCGGGACGCAAATTGATGTCGGCAAATTCAACCGATGCCAAGGCCGTCGAACTCGTTACCCTGGCCGAGGTAAACCGCGCCACCGGTGCCCAACTTCGGTCATTCGCCAGTGTCGAATGGCGCAATGACCATCAGTTCTGGGTTTCGGACGGGACCCAATATTACGAATATGACACCAAGGCCAAAACGGGAAAAAAGGTCATCGCGATTCCGGAAGGTGCCGCCAACGCCGATTTTGATGAATCTCGCGCCAACCTGGCCTTCACTGACAAGAACAATCTGTTTATTTTAAAGAACGGACAAAGGGTTGCCATTACCAATGACGCCGAAGGAATCGTGTCAGGACAATCGATCGCCCGGAATGAGTTTGGGATTTCAAAAGGCATTTTCTGGTCGCCAAAGTCAAATTACCTGGCTTTTTACCAAAAAGATGAGCGCGCCGTAGCCGATTACCCGCTTCTGGACATTACGGTCACGCCCGGAAAACTGGAAAACATCAAATACCCGATGATTGGCCAATCCAGTGAAAAGCCGCGGGTGGGAATCTACAGTATGGCATCGGGCAAGACGGTTTTCATTAGTCCCAAAGGCAACCCCGATGATTACCTCACCAACCTGGCCTGGACCCCTGACGAGAAATACGTCCTGATTGCCGAACTCAATCGCGGCCAGAATGACATGCGCCTGAATCTGTACGAGGCCTCAACCGGAAATTTCGTGCGCACAATTTTGCAGGAAAAGGCCACAACATGGGTTGAACCCGAGCACGCGCCGTACTTCCCGTCCAAGACGTCGAACAACTTTATCTGGATTACGGAAAAGGACGGGTTTGACAATCTATATTACTATGACCTCAATGGAAAGCTCATCAAACAGCTTACTGCAAACAAATTCATCGCCAAGGAAATCGTCGGCGCAAGCCCCAAAGGCGATGAGATCTATTTTATGGCGACCGGTCCCAACCCGCTAAACATGCTGGGCTACAAAGTGGACCTCAAGGGGAAACAAACGCTGGTAACCAAGGGCGAAGGCGTCCACTCCATGAGCATCAGCAGCGACGGCAACTGGATTTTTGACGAGTACTCCAACCACGACACGCCGTCTAAAACATTGATGATCGACAAAAAAGGCAAAGCGGTGACGCTATTGGAAAGCCCCAACAAATATGACGGTTATCAAATGGGGACTTCCGAGATAAAAACCATCAAGGCCGCCGATGGCAAAACGGATCTCTGGACCCGGATGATCAAGCCGTCTAACTTTGACCCTTCAAAAAAATACCCGGTATTCGTGTATGTTTACGGTGGGCCGCACGCGCAACTCATCAACAACTCTCACCTTGACGGGGCCAGCCTTTGGATGTATTGGCTTGCCGAACAGGGCTACCTGGTCTGGACCGTGGACAACCGGGGCTCGGCCCATCGAGGCCGCGACTTTGAACACGTGATCCACGGCAAACTGGGCGAGGCCGAAATCGCCGATCAACTCAAGGGTATCGACTACCTCAAAACGCTTCCGTATGTTGACGCCAACCGCCTGGCCCTGCACGGCTGGAGCTATGGCGGGTTCATGACAACCTCAATGATGCTGCGCCATCCGGGTATCTTTAATGTGGCCATAGCCGGTGGCCCGGTCACCGACTGGCGCTGGTATGAGGTCATGTACGGCGAGCGCTATATGGATAGCCCGGCCGAGAACGCCAAGGGCTTTGAAGACAACACCGTCATGAATTACGCGAACAAACTCGATGGCAAAATGCTATTGATCCATGGCACCAGTGACGATGTGGTCGTGATGCAGCACAACCTCGCACTGGTCAAGAAATTCGTCGAGGCGGGCAAACAGGTTGACTTTTTCCCCTACCCGATGCACAAACACAACGTGATGGGCAAGGACCGCGTGCACCTGATCCAGAAAATACTGGATTACGCCATCGAGCATAACAAATAAACAGAATCCCGCTTCGGCGGGGTTTTTTTATGGCTCTTTTTTTTTGGAGCTGATTCCCGCTTTCGGCCGTCGCTTTGGAGGCTCTGCCACCAAGAGCTCCAGCAGGGCCTCAATCGGGGCTAGGGCATTTATCCCCGCGAGAATACTTTTCAAAAAAATGTAAGGATTTGCGTGCCAGCGCTTTATAAAATAATGTACATTTACCGGACCAATCAACAGTACCATGGATATGAAATTTCACTTCCTGGTCCCTACCCTATTAACATTTGCCGGCGCCTTCTCCCAGGTTGGCATCGGAACCACCACGCCCAACGCCACGCTTGACATCAGGACGGCCAACGAAGCGGCGCCAACTCCCACCGAAGGCATCCTGATCCCAAAAATCGACACCTTTCCGGCGGTCAACCCATCGGCCGCACAACAGAGCATGCTGGTGTATTTAAAGAATGCATCGGGAAGCAATGCGCCCGGCTTTTACTATTGGAACAATCCAACCGCATCCTGGGTCGGGTTCGCGGCAAGCAGCGCATCTGATCACGATTGGTACGAGGTTTCAACAACAGCAGGCCCTGACAACATCGCCGACGATATCTATCATATGGGAAAAGTGGTTATCGGGACCAATACCGCGACCAATTCAAAGGTGGATATCCGGAACTCGCTTTTGGAGAACGGCCTTACCCTGACCACCAATGTCGACTCGTCAATTGATTACCTTCCAATCGTGAATTTCAGCAATGCTGTTAGCACTAATGGAGAGGGAACCGTTGTGGGGAATGACACTTCGCTCTCGGGTACGGGCGGCGGGACCCAATTTGGCGACTATATCAAAATATTTAATTCGGGCAGCGGCTCGCAATACGGGTCGTACACCATCAACAACACTTCGGGGGGCGGCGACCATTTTGGAATCCGGAATGATCTGGCCGGGAATGGAAACGGCAAGATCCGCGGGGTTTATAACTATATTTCAAATTCGGGAAATGACTGGAACATCGGCACGCACAATTATATGTTTGGCGCAGGAACAGGCGAACATTACGGCACGGTCAATCAATTGAGCGGTACCAAAAGCGGTTTGCAATGGGGTGTTTTTAACCAGGTTTCAGTGACCGGTGACAACGCGCATTTTGGAGTTACCAACCGGGTAAACGGCACGGGGAGCGGAGCCCGTTTTGGGATCAACAATGAATTGACGGGAAATACTTCTGGCGAGCAGTTTGGTATAAATTCCTGGTTTGCAAATGATGGCGGTGGCACGCAATACGGGGTAAACAATACCATGTCAGGCACAGGTACGGGAACGCGTTACGGCCTGAAGAATTATATCGATAACTCCGGCAGTGGTAGCCATCTGGGCATCCGAAACGACCTGGTAGGCGCAGGCAGCGGCAACAAACGCGGCATGTATACGGAGATTACCACAAGCGGGGATGCGCTCAATTACGGTGTTCACAACGTCCTTTCAGGATCCGGAAACGGCGTCCACACCGGCATTACCAACGAACTCTCGGGTCCGGGAACCGGCCTGCATTATGGATCGCTCACCACACTTTCGGGCTCTGGTTCTGGCGGTCAGTACGGCAGCCAGGTTAATATCAGCAATAGCGGAAACAGTTTTCATATTGGATACGACAACACCCTGAGCGGATCCGGAACCGGGGCACATACAGGTTTGAGCACGTTGCTGTCGGGAACGGGATCAGGTATGCAAAGTGGTGTAATGACTACCATCACCAACTCCGGCAACGGTTTTCATTACGGCAACCTTTCGTTTTTGCAGGGAGCCGGAACCGGTACACAGGCAGGGACCTTCAACTCTATAACCAATACGGGCGCCGGGTCGCATTTCGGTGTTTGGAATTCCCTTGACGGAACGGCCTCGGGAACGCAATACGGTGTTTATAACTTGATCAATGTATCTGGGAACAGTACCCACTTTGGAACTGCAAACGATATCTCGGGCAGCGGCAGCGGAAGCCGTATCGGGACTGCAAACACCTTGAGCGGGCCCGGTTCAGGGTGGCAAAGAGGCCTTGTTAACACGATTTCCAACACCGGAAATTCCCAGCATTTTGGCGTTGACAATGAGATGTTTGGCACAGGTTCCGGGCCGCATACGGGAATCCGCAACACCCTTACCGGCGGATCGGGCAATGCCACCGGGGTAAACAATTATGTTTCCAATACGGGAACAGGCGCGAAATACGGGATGATAAACACCTTTGCAGGGAACGCCTCGGGGATTACGGTGGGCCTTCGCAACGTCATGGATGCCAACGGTGACGGAACCATTACGGGTACGCATACCGATATTTCGTCGGCCGCAACGGGAACTGGCCTTAAATACGGCAATTATGTATTTATTTCGACACTTGCCGGTGGCACGCATTACGGCATTTATAGTAATGTCCAAAAAGCAGCAAGCTACTCGGGATATTTTCTGGGAGACGTCAGAATTGGCGCCGGCGATTTGCTCATGGCGGGAAATATTTTACCCACTACAACAAACATACGGGATTTGGGCAGCGCCGCCTTAGCTTTTAATCAGGTCTATTCTTACGGATATCCCGCTCCAAGTGACGCGAGGCTCAAGAAGGACATTGTGGATCTTAACTACGGCCTGTCTGAAGTCATGAAACTGCAGCCCAAAAGTTACATCTACAAGGCCGATAAAACCTCAATGACGCGGCTTGGGCTGATCGCACAGGAAACAGAAAAAATAATCCCGGAAGTTGTGACGACCGGCGAAGACAACAGCAAGACCAAGGCAATTAACTATTCTGAACTCGTGCCTGTCCTGATCAATGCCATCCAGGAGCAGCAGGCAATTATTGCCGAACAAAAAGAATCTATTGCAAAATTGGAGGCAAGGGTACATTCCGAAGAAACGGAAAAGGAAGAATTACGGAAATTGATTCTACAGGCCCGGCAAACTTTACGCGCGCTTACTTACGCGGCACAAAAACATTGATCAGGTTTTTTGCTTTTTCTTTTTAGCCGCGGGAAACAGCACATTGTTGAGGATCAATCGGTAACCGGGTGAGTTGGGGTGCAAATCAAGGACCGTTGGTGAGTCGCCAACGCGATGTTGGTAATCCTCAGGGTCATGCCCGCCAAAAAAAGTAAAGAACCCCTTGCCTTTCTGTCCGTGGATATAACGGGCTTCGCCATTGATCTGGCTTTCGCCCAAAACAAGTACGTTGCTTTTGATCAGATCCGGGTCAAATGATGTCGTCTGTCCCATGAAGCCCTTGATGAGCTGTGTCTGGTTCTGGCAAAGCATGCTTGGGATCACGTCCCATTTGGCCGAGAATTCCATCAGCGTAAAATAATCCTTCTCCATTGGCATCTGACGTTTTTCGGTCATGTCAATATCGGAAAATTCATACCTTTCGGGCCGCCGCTCAAGGGTGAAATTCTTAAAGGCAAATGTTTTTGAGTAGTCGATCCTGGACTGATAGTTGGCCTCGCTCGGGTCACCGTCAAACATCGGCTCGCAGATATCCACGCCTTCGGCCGAGAGCGCAATGTCAAAACTGTCGGTTGCCGAACACATCGCGAACATAAACCCGCCGCCAATCACAAAATCGCGAATCTTCTTGGAAACCGCGAGCTTGGCATCGGAAACCTTGGAAAAACCCAATTTTGCGGCCAGCGCCTCGGCCTCGCGCTTTTGTTCAATATACCAGGGCGCGTTGCGGTAAGCCCCAAAAAATTTGCCGTACTGGCCTGTAAAATCTTCGTGATGCAAGTGAAGCCAGTCATAGAGAAGCAACTGATCTGATAGCACTTCAGTATCATAAACCGCCGTAAAGGGAATTTCGGCATAGGTAAGGACCAGTGTAACGGCGTCATCCCACGGCTGTTTCCCGGACGGAGTGTAGACTGCAATTTTGGGGGCCTTTTCCAGCACCACCGCTTCCATGTTTTGCGATGGCGATGAAATTTCCTGCAGAATGGCGTTGGCCTCGGCATCTGAGAGCGGTTCAAAACTCACGCCCCGAATCTGGCATTCTTTCCTGATATCGGCGCTGTCGGGCAGCAAAAAAGAACCCCCGCGGTAATTGAGCAGCCAACTTGCCTTGTATTGTTTGTCAAGCGCCCAATAAGTAATTCCGTATGCCTTAAGGTGGTTCTGCTGGGTCGATTCGTCCATGGGCAAGAGGATAAACCCTGGCCTTACCACAATTGAAAACATGCAAAAAAACAATAAAAACAGGAATCGCATCAGCCGGAATTTTACCAAAGATAACGGAAAATGCCTTTAATCATTGCGGTGGACAAGCCTTTCAGATTTGTTAATTTCTTATGCCTTCCAACACTGAATGGTTAATTTTAAGAAAAAAAGACGATGGCAAAATTATTTAGCAAAGCTTTTTTTGCAGACGCGTGGAAGATCCTAAAAAATACGGCTACCGGTTTCAGCGATGACAACGGGCTGAAACTCAGCGCATCACTTTCCTACTACACCGCCTTTTCAATGGGGCCGCTGCTGCTAATGCTCATTTCACTGGCAGGCCTGTTCTTTGGCCGGGACGCCATCCAGGGACAATTATTTTCAGAAATCAACGGAATGCTCGGCCAACAGGCGGCAGTTCAAATTCAGGAAATTGTAAAAAATCTCGAACTCAGCGGAAAGACCACCACCGCGATCATCATTGGGG
>JAEZGB010000064.1 GCA_023437485.1 Bacteroidota bacterium | reverse complement strand
TTCGAACATCGCTTTGGGAACCGCAAGGCTCTTTGGCGTGGAACTGCTGCGGAATTTCGCCTATCCGTATTTCTCGCGCGACATCGCCGAATTCTGGCGCCGCTGGCACATTTCTCTATCCACCTGGTTCCGGGACTATCTCTACATTCCCCTGGGCGGAAGCAAAGGCGGGATGTGGATGCAGGTGCGCAACACCATCATCATTTTTGTGGTGAGCGGATTTTGGCATGGAGCCAACTGGACCTTCATCGTGTGGGGAGCGCTCAATGCGCTGTATATCCTGCCACTGGTGGTGTTCAAGCTTAACCGCCGCAACACGGATATCGTGGCCGAAAACCGCATACTGCCCTCGGTCAGGGAACTCGCCCAGATGATTATTACCTTTGCGGTAACGGTCATAGCCTGGATTTTCTTCAGGGCCCTTACGGTCACCCATGCGTGGAACTATATCGTTCGCATGCTCGATGTATCAAGCCTCAGCATGCCCTCGGTGGACCTCAAGCCGTTTATTTTTATCTTCATACTGTTGATCGTGGAATGGTTTAACCGCACCAGGCCTCATGGCCTCGAGCTCTCCAGAGTACACTCCCGCCCTGTGCGATGGCTGATCTATATTGCCGTATTTTTATTGATTTTGCTCTTTGGCGCAAATTCAGATTCATTTATATATTTCCAGTTCTAAGATGAAGAAGTTTCTTTTAAAAACGGCTCTCTACGGACTGATCATCTCAGTGATCACTACCGTCATACTAACCTTCTTTGGCGGGTATGTCGATTATTTTTACCCCAAATTCACCGCGCCGCCACAAGCTTCCTTAATTCTTGGCGATTCGAGGAGTTTTCAGGGAATCCAACCGCATATCATCGGTCAGGAACTGAACAATTTCCCGGAGCCGCTCAACTTCAGTTTTACCTTTAAACAGATCGCATACGGCGACCTCTATACACAGAGCGTGAAACGCAAGCTCGATGACGATTCAAAAAACGGTCTTTTCATTCTCAGCGTCCACCCGTGGCTTTTGGCCGAGCGTGAAGACGACAATATTCCCGAGGGGAAGTTTTTTGAGGCCGGCATGCCGCCGCACAACATGCAATTTGCATCCATGAATCCCAATGTGGAGTATTTTTTCAGGAACCAGGAGTACTTTCATTTCAAGGCAATCGTCAAAAGAAATTCCATCGTACATGATAATGGTTGGCTGGAAGAGTTCAACCTGACCAGTGACACCCTCACCCTGAACCGCTGGCGACGAACTCAGGACAGTGTTTATCAAAACCTCGCCAGACGATGGAAGCCGTCGGATTATCGGGAACAGAAACTCAGTGAACTGGTTGGCTACCTTGCCCAACGGGGAAAAGTTATCCTGTTGCGGATGCCGGTAGGCGAGGAGATTTTTGCATCGGAGAACAAATTCTGGCCGGGGTTCAATTCTGATATGGCACGGATTGCCAAAGCCAACGGCGCGACTTACATCAATTATACCGGGAAACCGCTTCCGTACCGCCTTTATGACGGGCTTCACCTGGACAAGGAAAGCGGTGCCCGTTTTACCAAATCGCTCTGCGACTCAATTAGAATTATTTCGCCTTGAACACGCTGATCCCGGTTGAATATTACACATGGATTTTTTATCACCTCATTTTGTTGGTGATATTGGTTACTTATATGCAATCGGCAACAGTGGCACTTGATTCCGGTTCCAATCTGAAAAGCAAGGACACCCTGGGCCTGGCTTTATTGATCACGCTTTTTTTGTACACCGGGACCCGGCCTGTAAGCGGAAGGTTCTTTGGCGATATGAGAACGTATGCAGGTGCATTTGAGCAATATCAGGCAGGCGAGGTAGTCCGTGCAGGAAAGGATGTCTACTTCGAGTATTTTATGAAGTGGAGCTCATCGGTAATGACGTTGGACTTTTTCTTTGTCCTGTGCGCAGGACTTTATTTGTTTCCGCTATATTTTGCTTGTAAAAAACTTTTTCGCGAGTATTGGTTCTATGCCTTCCTGATGCTTGCAGCCTCGCTTTCGTTTTGGAGTTATGGCGTTAACGGCATCAGGAACGGTATTGCCACCTCCCTTTTCTTGCTGGCCATTACCCGCGGGAAATTGATCTGGAAAGTAGGCCTTACCATAATTGCACTGTTGTTTCACAAATCAATCATGATTCCCGCAGCGGCGTATCTTATCGCAACCAACTACAAAAACCATAAATTGTATTTTGGGTTTTGGCTTTCGGCGATTCCCATGTCGCTAATATTGGGTGGGTTTTGGGAAAGTTTTTTTCTCAGCCTTGGTTTTGGCGAAGAAGAGCGCCTGGCGGGCTACCTGTCAGAAGGAAGTGAAATGGAAGAACAGTTTTCCCGAACCGGTTTCAGATGGGACTTCCTGATATACAGCGCAACCGGAGTATTTGCCGGTTATTATTTTACCATCCGGAAAAAATTTGAAGATCCCACGTATTCTGCCATACTCAGTACCTATCTAATTGCCAACGCATTTTGGATTTTGATCATCCGGGCAACCTTTTCAAACCGGTTTGCATACCTTTCGTGGTTCTTATTGGGCATTGTCATTATCTATCCCCTTCTCAAGATGAAGTTTTTCAGGAATCAGCACGTAGTGATAGCGCAAATCCTGATTGCCTATTTTATGCTGACCTATCTGCTTAATGTTATTTTAAAGTGATGGAGCCATTAACTGTTTTTACGCCTACCTTTAACCGTGCCTTCTGTCTCGGGCGCGTTTATGATAGCATGAAGCGGCAAACAAGCCGTGACTTTGTCTGGATGATTATCGACGATGGTTCTTCCGACGGAACCCGGGAACTTGTTGCTTCCTGGCAAGCTGAAGGCTTGGTAAAAATTGAATACATCTACCAGGAAAACCAAGGCAT
The DNA here is from genome assembly GCA_023437485.1 of Bacteroidota bacterium. Taxonomy (GTDB): domain Bacteria; phylum Bacteroidota; class Bacteroidia; order Flavobacteriales; family Flavobacteriaceae; genus Flavobacterium. Next base: position 25,547 of record JAEZGB010000064.1, on the reverse strand, counting down.
GCACGGTGGGCACAACACCGCTTATGCCAACATTAAAACCGAACTGTGCACGTGCATCGATTCAGATGATTTCATGCCCGACGACGCAGTTGAAAACATACTCGCGAACTGGCAAAAATACAGGGCAACGCATCTTGCGGGAATCATTGGGCTGGATGCCTATCAGAGCAACGGTAAAGTAGTTGGTTCGGCATTTCCGGCACACATAACCGAGTCCACGCTGCAGGACCTGCACCGTATTCATAAAGTTTCAGGCGATAAGAAGCTGGTCCTTCGCACAGAAGTAGTGCGCGAATTCCCGCCTTATCCGCTTTTTCCCGGTGAGAAATTCGTACCCCTGGGAACACTTTACCTCATGATTGACCAAAAGTATAAACTCCGGTGCGTCAACCAGGTATACTGCCTGGTCGAATACCTCGATGAGGGTTCGTCGCGCAACATCTTCAGGCAGTACAAAAAAAGTGCGGCCGGTTTCAGGTATGCCAGGATTTTAGAGATGAAGTACTCCAAAAGTTTTGCCTATACCTTTACGCGGGCGATGCAGTTTATCTCCTCGAGCCTTTTTTTGGGCAGCAACATTTTTAAGGGCAACCCCAGGAAACTGATCACGCTGTTGGCATTGCCGGCGGGAATTGCACTGCATTTATACATCCTTTACCGTATCAGGAAATGAAAGTGCTGCACATCATTAATTCATTGGGCACCGGCGGGGCCGAAAAACTCATCTCTCAGTCGCTGCCCTTAATGGAAAAACAGGGTGTCGAGGTTGCTTTGCTGCTGCTTGACGGCACGCCCCATCCATTTCTTGCCGACCTTCGCGCGCGGTTTGATGGGCCCATTTATGAAAAAGGGAAAAAAAGCCCTTATAATGTAATGCACATTTTCAGGATCATCCCGCTGCTTTCGAGGTTCGACGTGGTTCATGTCCATCTGTTTCCCTCAATGTATTGGGCAGCAATAGCCAAATGGCTTTCCTTTTCAGGAACCAAACTTATTTTTACAGAGCACAATACACATAATCGCCGCCGCGAAAAGGTGATTTTTAAGATTCTCGACAAAATCGTGTACAGTGCCTATTCGGCAATCACGACCATCACTGAAGACGCGCTCCACTCGCTCAAAAAGCACCTGGGGTCCGGACGAAAACTAAGCGTCATCGAAAATGGTGTGGACCTTGAAGCCATCGATACCGCCGTCGCTACCCCGCGCAACCAGATCGATCGCTCACTGCGCGAATCAGATTTTCTCGTGGTCATGGTCGCCGGCTTTCGCGCGCAAAAGGACCACAAAACCGCCATCGAGGCCATGTCGCACCTTCCCGCGCATGTCAAGCTGCTGCTCCTGGGCACGGGTGTTACACTGGATAAAAACCGTGCCCTTGCCAAAACCCTTGGCCTCGAAGATCGCGTCCTTTTTTTGGGTGTCCGGTCCAACGTTCCTTCCATCCTGAAAGCGGCCAATGTGGCAATCCTTTCGTCGCATTGGGAGGGGTTTGGTCTTGCTGCCGTTGAGAGCATGGCTGCGGGAATCCCGTTTGTGGCCTCAGATGTGCCTGGGCTCTCGCAGGTGGCAGGTGGCGCCGGGCTATTGTTCCAAAAGGGGGATGCCGCCCAACTGGCAGGGCTCATTCAGGATCTTATTTCAAACCCTGAACTTTACAGTGCCACGGCACTGGCATGCCGCAAAAGTTCCCTGGAATTTGACATTCGGAACCATGTGCAATCTTTTATTACACTATACAAACAGATATTGAATTGAACAAACCAAAACTCATACGGATCACTACGGTCCCCCAATCATTGCGGGGGTTGCTCAAAGGCCAATTGCGGTTCATGAGCGATCATTACGAGGTAGTGGGCGTTTCATCGTCGGGCGAGACTTTGGCCGAAGTCGCGGCAAATGAGGGCATCCGGGTCCATGCGATCGAAATGACGCGGACCATCTCACCGTTTCGGGACCTAAAGGCGGTTTACCGGTTGTATCGATTTTTTAAACGGGAAAAACCATTCATCGTCCATACCCACACCCCAAAGGCAGGTACGCTGGGGATGCTGGCCGCAAAACTGGCCGGAGTGCCGCACAGATTGCATACCGTGGCAGGATTGCCCCTTTTGGTGGCACAGGGCAAAAAGCGAAAACTTCTCAACATCGTTGAAAAATTCACCTACCGGTGCGCAACCCGGGTTTACCCAAATTCGGTGGGATTGTATGATTTTATTGCATCTGCAAGATTTGCCTCCAAAAGCAAACTTAAAGTAATTGGCAAGGGCAGCTCCAATGGCATCGACACTTCTCACTTCAGCCGAAGCAAAGTACCTGCCGAAGCAATTGAATCCCTGAGAAATCAATTGCAACTTGGCGCCGAACATTTTGTTTTTGTATTTGTGGGCAGGATTGTACGGGATAAGGGCATCAATGAACTTGTAGCGGCCTTTGGCAGGCTGAATACGGATTTCCCGGAAACAAGGTTATTGCTGGTCGGGCGATTTGAGCCTGAACTTGACCCCTTGCTTCCTGAAATTAATGATGAGATCATCCGCAACAAAAATATCCTGACCCCGGGTTACCAGACGGATGTGCGTCCGTATTTAGCCCTTTCAGATTGTCTTGTGTTTCCCAGTTATCGCGAGGGGTTTCCAAATGTGGTCATGCAGGCCTGCGCCATGGAACTCAGCGCAATTGTTACCGATATTAATGGGTGCAATGAGATTATCATTGACAACAAATCCGGGCTTTTTGTCCCGCCGCGGGATGCCAATGCCCTGTATGAAAAAATGAAGTATCTTTATCAAAACCCCACTGAAAACAAAAGGATGGCCAACAGTTCACGTGCCCATGTAGTTGCGAATTTTGAGAACACCTATGTTTGGCAGGAAATTTTGAAGGAATATCGATCGCTCCATCATGTATAGGAATTACTTCAAAAGGGTATTTGATTTTTCTGCGGCCCTGGCAGCCCTGATTGTACTATCGCCCGTTTTTATCTCGGTGATGATTGTACTTTATTTTGCCAACCAGGGAAAACCTTTTTTCTACCAAATGAGGCCCGGAAAAAATGATCGGATTTTCAGGATTGTCAAATTCAGGACGATGAATGAAAAGACCGACAGCCAGGGTAATCTCCTGCCTGATGCCGAACGCCTAACAAAAGCAGGTGGATTCATCCGGAAAACATCGCTCGACGAAATCCCACAACTCATCAATGTACTGAAAGGTGACATGAGCCTCATTGGCCCGCGACCGCTTTTGGTAAAATACCTCACCCTGTATAATGATTTTGAACGGCGGCGCCATGAAGTGCGGCCCGGAATAACCGGCTGGGCCCAGGTTAATGGCCGCAATTCGATTGACTGGACCACTAAATTTGCCCTGGACGTGTATTATGTAGACAATCTGTCCTTCATGTTGGATATGAAAATATTGTTCATGACCGTTCACAAGGTATTTTCATCAAAAGACATCAGCGTTGTCCCGGTAAAAACCCTGATTGAGGAGAAACGCGAAAACACTGGAAATGAAAGCACATAAACTCTCAGAAAATCATTTACAGACCCGGTGGGAATGGATTAATTCGCCCGCGATTTACGCCACCATGAATTTCGGGCCCTCAATAAGCCTGGAACAGACCGGGGAATGGTTCCGGCGCGCGGCGGCAAACCCTGAACGTATTGATTTTGCTTTTACCGATGGGCCGGATATTGTTGCCATGAGCGGATTGACGGGACTGGATCGGGAAAATTCCATGGTTGAATATTACGTGATGGTAGGCCCCGGGTTTCAGGGGAAAGGCTACGGAAATCAGGCTACCCGGTGGTCTCTTAACTATGCCTTTTCCAAACTCGGAGTCAATAAAGTTTATCTTTACACGAATGCTTTCAATGAAAGAGCGAACAAGCTGTACGAAAACCTGGGTTTTGTCCTGGAAGCCCGAATGCGCCAGCACAAATTAAGGGAAGGCAAATTAATTGACCGGTGCATGTATGGCATGCTGAGGGAGGACTGGGTAAAACAGCCCTATTGCAATGAACCAAATGATTTAGAACCGTAGTATGAACATACTTTTTACCTGCGCCGGACGGCGGAATTACCTGATCAATTATTTCAAGCAGGCATTGGGCGGAGAGGGCCGCACATTTGCTACAGACATGCAGCTTACTGCACCGGCGATGGTCGATGCCGATGTTTCTATCGTGGTTCCGTCAATTTATGACCCCTCGTACATTGACGAGTTGGCCAGGGTAATATCCAACTACAAAATCGACGCTGTCATTTCGCTGAACGATCTGGAACTCCCCATTCTCTCGCGTCATCGCGAACGGCTTGAGGCTGGCGGCGCGCGCGTGCTGGTGTCCCCTGAAGCGGTTATTGACATTGCCTTTGACAAGATGAAAACCGCCAGGTTTTTGCAGTCCAATGGGATTCTCACGCCCAAGACCTATACTGATATCGCATCGGCGACCAAGGCCATCTCCAGCGGGGAAATCCAGTTTCCGGTGGTGGTTAAGCCCAGGTGGGGCAGCGCCTCCATTGGCATCGACTTCCCCGCTGATTCTGAAGATCTGGAACTCGCCTTTAAACTTCAACACAAAAGGTTGCACAGTACCATGTTGGCCACTGCAAGCGGACAGGACCTGGAGAATGCAATACTGATTCAGCAAAAAATCATCGGTAAGGAATACGGGATGGATATCCTGAATGATTTTGAAGGCAACTACATCGGCACGTTTGTACGCCAAAAATTGGCCATGCGCTCAGGTGAGACCGACAAGGCAATCTCCGTAATCGATGGCCGGTTTGACGCAATTGGCAAAAAGATTTCCGAAAATCTCAGGCACGTGGGCAACCTGGATATCGATGTTTTTGAAGCTGACGGAGATCTTTATGTACTCGAACTCAATCCCAGGTTTGGTGGCGGCTATCCCTTTTCACACGAAGCCGGCATTAACACCCCTGCGATTTATATCGAATTGTTAAGGGGAGGCAGCAATCTGGAAAAGCATATCAACTACAAAGCCGGTGTGATGTTCTCGAAATGCGACCGGCTCATTGCGGTCAATTAGTGAAAGCAAAGCGAACATTTGACTTTATTTTATCGCTGATTATGCTAATAGTTCTGGCAATCCCCATAATTTTGTGCATTTGGGCCGCAGCTATAGATACGCGAAGCAACGGCGTGTTCGTACAAAAAAGGATCGGGCGTTTTGGACGTCCCTTTAAAATTATCAAAGTGCGGACCATTAGGGAGAGGCCTGACGGGAGGCGTTCCATCTCACGGTTGGGGAAATTTTTTCGAGATGCCAAAATCGACGAGCTGCCCCAATTGCTGAATGTCCTAAGGGGTGACATGAGCCTGGTGGGCCCCCGCCCCGACATTGCGGGATATTATGACAAGCTTGAGGGCGAGGCGAAAAAGATACTGGAATTGCGCCCCGGAATAACCAGTCTGGCTTCAGTCAAATATCGGGATGAGGAGCAGCTTTTAGCAAGGCACCGGGACTCCGCAAGGTATAATGACGAGGTCATTTTTCCCGATAAAGTAAAAATGAACCTCGAATATTATTACAACCGGACATTTGCCGGTGACCTGCGGATCATCGGGCAAACAATTTTAAACCTAATCAAAAGAAAGTAATGGATACTAAAATCTGGCTCTCCTCACCGCACATGGGCGGCAGCGAGCAATCCTTCGTCAACGAGGCGTTTGAGACCAATTGGGTTGCACCGCTGGGGCCAAATGTTTCCGGTTTTGAGGCCGATCTTGAAAAATACCTAGGCGGCCAAAACCACGTTGCGGCCCTTAGTTCCGGGACCGCTGCGCTGCACCTTGGATTGATTCTGCTTGGGGTTTCGCACGGCGATGAGGTGATTTGCCAGAGTTTCACGTTTTCGGCATCGGCCAACCCTATCAAATATCTGGGCGCCGACCCGGTTTTCATAGACAGCGAACCCGAAACCTGGAACATGTGCCCCGTGGCGCTGGAAGAGGCGATAAAGGACCGCATGGCGAAGGGCAAAAAGCCAAAGGCGATCATTCCGGTCCATCTTTACGGGATGCCTTGCAAGATGGATCAACTACTGGATGTTGCCAACCGATTTGGGATTCCCGTACTGGAAGACAGCGCCGAGGCTTTGGGCAGCACGTACAAAGGAAAGCCGTGCGGTACCTTTGGGCAGATGGCGGCATTGTCCTTTAACGGGAACAAGATCATTACCACCTCGGGCGGAGGCGCGTTGGTGGCCAGTTCTGCCGAAGTCAAGGAGAAAGCCGTGTTCCTGGCCACGCAGGCCCGCGACAATGCGCCGCATTATCAACACAGCCAAATTGGGTACAACTACCGGTTGAGCAATATTTGCGCGGGGATCGGACGCGGGCAGATGCAGGTTTTGGACAAACACATTGCCGCGCGCCGCAAAATGCACCAATGGTACCTCGAATACTTTTCGGGGGTTGAAGGTGTCCGAGTCTTTCATGAGCCCAACAGCGATTATTTTTCAAACCACTGGCTCAGCGCCATCCTGATTGATCCCTCGTCGGGCCGCGACCGCGAAGGCCTCAGGCTTGCCTTTGAAGCGCAGAACATTGAAAGCAGGCCGCTTTGGAAGCCGATGCATCTGCAACCGGTTTTTGAACACTATCCTTACTATGGGAATAATGTGAGCGAAAAACTCTTTGAACAGGGGCTTTGCCTTCCTTCGGGGTCCAATCTTGAGCAGGGCGACCTTGAAAGGATAAAGAAGGTGCTTGATCGATATTTTGCTCCAATTCACAAACTTTAGCGAAATATTTGTACATTTTGCAGCCTAAAATTCCCTACAAAAGCATTCGATGGACAATTCGGTTATCAATACTTTAATTAGCAGCATAGCGGGGCGGCGGTTCCAGAATATCGGGTACATGCCAAGGTGGATCGTATTCCTGATTGACGTATTCATTGTATTGCTGGCCAGCATGATCACCTATGTCATCGTTTCCAGCCTGACGGTATCGTTCTATGACAATATGAACATGCCGGTGCGATACCTGATTATCATTGCGGTCAATGCGCTGTTTTTCGGCTTTTACAGGACCTATTCGGGTATTATCAGGCACTCCACTTTTATCGACGGCGTCAAACTGCTAATTTCCACCACCACATCATTTACGGTACTGCTCATTATCAATTACACCTGGGAAATCTTTTTTGGCCAAAAGCTATTCCTGAGCACGGGCCTCTTTATCAGTTATGTGATCTCATTCCTGATGTTGTTTTTGTTCCGAATCATGGTCAAGCACATTTTTGAGCGGTACATGAACGTGGAAGACAAAAACAAGCTTATTGACACCGTGATTTACGGTGCCGATGCCAATGCGATATCAGTGGCCAACGCACTCAGGACAGAGGTTCCCGCACGGTTTCGGCTAAAGGGTTTTGTTGATAAGTTCCACCACGACAAAACCTCCAAACGCATCCTGAACCTGCCCATCATCAACCAGAATAAAAAGATTCATGTGATCCTCAGGGCAATGAAAGCCGAGGCGCTCATCATTGCCGAGAAGAGCCTTACCAAGGAGGAAACCGTGGCGCTGGTAGAGGAATGTCTTGATTACAATTTCAAGGTGTTCACTGTTCCGCTTATTACGGATTGGGAAGACCAGCAACAAATCTCCAAAAAGGTAAAGAATTTTGAGATCGAAGACCTTTTGGGCCGAAAGCCGATTGTGCTTCACATGGACCGCATCTCTGCCGAACACAAGGGCAAAACCGTCCTCATTACCGGAGCGGCGGGTTCCATTGGCAGCGAGATCGTGCGGCAGGTTTTGCGCTTTTCGCCCCGCCGGGTGATCATGCTGGACCAGGCTGAATCACCGTTGCACGAACTTGCGCTGGAGGTAAATCCCATCCGCAACCGCGCCGAGATCACCACCATGCTGGCCGACATCCGCAATTACGATGCCCTGGACCAGGTTTTTGCCACCTACACGCCCGATGTTATTTATCACGCGGCGGCCTACAAGCATGTGCCGTTGATGGAAGACAATCCGTACCAGGCGGTTTGTACCAATGTGATCGGCACACGAAATGTTTCAGACCTTGCGCTTAAATACAAAGCCGACCGCTTCGTGATGGTTTCCACTGACAAAGCCGTGAATCCCAGCAATGTGATGGGCGCCAGCAAGAGGATTGCCGAAAAGTATGTCCAGTCAATGCAGTACAGGATCAACGGGCAGGGCGAAGGCGAAACCAAATTCATGACCACCCGCTTTGGAAACGTTTTGGGATCCAACGGCTCGATTGTTCCGCTTTTTACCAAGCAGATCCAGGAAGGCGGGCCGCTGACCATCACCCACCCGGAAATCATCCGCTATTTCATGACCATTCCCGAGGCCTGCCAGCTCGTGCTCGAGGCCGGAACAATGGGCAAGGGCGGCGAAATCTTTATTTTTGACATGGGCGAACCCGTCAAGATCCTGGACCTTGCCAAAAAGATGATCCGCCTTGCGGGCTATATTCCCAACAAGGACATTGAGATCAAGGTTATCGGTTTGCGCCCGGGCGAAAAATTGTATGAAGAACTGCTCAACGATACTTCCAAAACCCTTCCCACGCACAATGACCAGATCATGATTGCGCAGGATGAGGTCGAGGAGTACGCCCACATTCGCGCATCAATTGATGAACTGGCAGCCAATCTGCAGCATATCAACAAGGAAGAAATCGTTTACCGGATGAAAAAGATTGTTCCGGAATTCAAGAGCATGAATTCGATTTTTGAGAATTTGGACATCCCCGGGGCAGCGGCCCTTTAACATTCAGGTTGCCATGTGCTTCTAAATGCTATCTTTGTAGCGTCAAAACAAAAAAAATGAGATTATCTACGGGAGTCATCCTGCTTGTGGCGGTACTGGCGCTTCTCACTTCATGCGCATCGCGAAGCAAGGTCGCCTATCTGCAAAATATTGAGTCAGCCGATGCTGGCCAGGCCGGCAATTTTGAGCCGACGCTAAAACCCGATGACCTGTTGAGCATCATCATTTCGGCCGAAACCCCTGAGGTTACCGTGCCCTTTAACATGCCGGCCATCCAGGGCAATTATGAAATAACCAACAACCAGAACGGGATCAAGACCTATTTGATCGACACTTCGGGGAATATTGAATTTCCGGTTATTGGCCGGATGAAGCTCGGGGGGCTAACCCGAAGCGAAGCCATCGACAAAATTACGGCCGCGGTGTCAGAGTACATTAAAAACCCGTCGGTCAACCTGAGGATCCTCAATTTCAAGGTTTCGGTGATGGGCGAGGTGACCAGCCCCGGTACCTTTACCCTGGCCAGCGAGCGTATCACACTTTTGGAAGCGCTTAGCTTTGCGGGCGATTTGACCATCTACGGCCGCCGCGACAACATTTTGGTAATCCGCGAGGCCGAAGGTAAAAAGACCTTTGCCCGTGTTGACATCACCAAAGCCGACTTCATGAATTCCCCCTATTATTACCTCACCCAAAATGACCAAATTGTTGTGGAACCCAATAAAACGCGAGTGAATGCATCGGCGTTTGGCCCCAACGTTACGGCTACGATATCCATAATCTCACTATTGGTAACGGTCGCGATTCTAATCACCCGATAAAATGCAAGAACATCCATCGTTAAAAGATGCCGCACAGCAGCAGGACGACACCCTTACCATACGCGAACAGGTTGACCGGTATCTGGTGCATTGGAAATGGTTTGTATTGGGTGTAGTGGTATGCCTTGCCGGTGCTTACCTCTACCTTCGATACGCTGTTCCGCAGTACAGGGCGGCCGCCACGATATTGGTTCGCGATGAGCGCAAGGGCGGAATGCAGAGCGAGATGACCGCGTTCTCCGATCTTGGCCTGATGACCGGGATCAAGAATAATGTGGAAAATGAAATTGAGATCATCAAGTCGCGCACAATCATCAAAAAAGCCGTTAAGGCACTCAATTTCAACGTGCGGTATTTTACCGAAGGCCGCGTCAAAACCATCGAGGTCTATAAAGACAAACCGGTGGACATTTCCTTTTTTGACCAGACCGATGATTTCTACGACAAGTACCAGGAGTTCATTATCCGGTCCAAAACGGCTGACAAATATGAAGTCGCAACCATGAGTGGCAAGGCCCTTGGTGAATTTACCTATGGCAACATTGTCAACCGCGGCGACTGCAAATTTATTGTCACGAAAAGACGTGTCAGCCAGAAGGCCAACCAGGAGTATACGCTCATGGTCAAGATCAGTAAACTTGAAAACATCACGCAGTCTTACCGAAACCGGATCTCGATCTCGCAGACGGGCAAGAATACCAGTGTGGTGGAACTCTCGCTCGCGGATCCCGTGAGTGAAAAAGCCGAGGACCTGCTGGACAAGGTTATCGAAATTTACAACAAGGACGCCGTTGATGACAAGAACATGGTCTCGCGCAATACTGAAAAGTTTGTCGCCGGAAGGCTTGAAATCATCGAGCGTGAACTTGGCGATGTTGAAAAGGACGCCGAAGGCTTCAAGCAGGCAAACCGCCTGACCGACATCACTTCTGATGCCGGGGTGTACCTTCAGAATTCGGTTGATTTTGAAAAGGCCCTGATCGAAACCGAAACCCAATTGCGGGTAGTGGCCGACATGATCGCGTTCCTCAACACCAGTGACGCGGTGCTGATCCCCAACAACATTATTCCCAATGACAATACCTCGGCAGCGCTCATAGCCGAACACAACCAGACGGTGCTCCAGCGCGACCGCATTGCCAAGGATGCCACCGGTAAGAACTCTGTGCTTCAGAACCTGAATTCACGTATTGAGGAACTGCGCGAAAACACCAAGGAAAGCCTGGCAAGGCTCAATGCATCGTTAAAGATCCGCCGTTCTGATTTGCAGAAGCAGGTCAATATGGTGGCCGGCAAGATTTCAAACGTTCCCCGGGTTGAGCGTGAGTTCCGCACCATCGAACGCCAAAAAAACATCAAGGAATCGCTTTATCTGTACCTGCTCCAAAAGCGTGAGGAAATCGCGATTTCGCTGGCCGTGACCGCGCCCAATGCCAAGGTGATTGATTCGGCAATGGCATCACCGCAACCGGTTTCGCCACAAAAGAACATTATTTTCCTGGGTGCGCTGGTTCTGGGCCTTCTGGTTCCGTTTGCCATCATCTACGTCCTGCACCTGCTGGATACCAAGATCAAAACCCGCGGCGATATTGAAGGCAAGCTCGCCATACCTTTTCTCGGCGATATCCCGACATCCGAATCCAAGGACGAGATCATCAATACCAACAGCCGTTCAAGTTCGGCCGAGGCCATCCGGATTGTTCGCACCAATCTGGAATTTATGTTGGGGCAAGTTCCTGAAAAACAGGCCAAGACCATCTTTGTTACCTCAACTTTGCCCAAGGAAGGAAAGACTTTTGTGGCGGTGAACCTGGCCACCACTATGGCACTTTCCAATAAAAAGGTGTTGTTGATGGGCCTCGATATCCGAAACCCGAAAATCGATAAGTATTTCAAACTTCCGTCAAAAGGATTTACAAATTATATCTCGCAAAAAGGCGATGATTACCGCGAATACATCGTCCAGCACGAAACCTTTGACAACCTCTACATCCTGCCCTCAGGGGTGATTCCGCCAAATCCCGTGGAATTGCTGATGAGCCAAAAGGTGGACGAACTGTTTGCTTCACTGAAGGGCGAGTTTGAGTACATCGTGGTGGATACCGCGCCGGTTTCGGTGGTGACCGATACGCTGCTCATTGCCAAAAACGCCGACGCTTTCATTTATGTGCTCCGGGCCAATTACCTTGACAAACGTTTGCTCAAGCTGGCGCAGAATTTCTATAAAGAGCGCAAACTTCCCAATATGGCGCTCGTACTCAATGATACCGTCTGGAAAAAAACTTATGGGTACGGCTATGGTTACGGTTATGGCTATGGCTACGGTTACGGCGCCGACAAGGAAGAAGACAAGGCACCGTGGTGGAAGTTCTGGAAAAGGAACGACTAAAACCGGAAAAAATCATTTCGCCGCATCGCTTCTTCCAGCGGTGCGGTTTTTTTTAGTACCACCCTGCGGTGAAAACCGGCCACATGGTTTTTGTGGTGTACATCAGAGCCGGTATAGTCAATCATGCCGCGCTTGAGCAGTTTTTTGGCCACATCGGCCACATTTGCGCCATAATACCCGATGGTTGAAAGGAGGTTCAGTTGGAACAGGCATCCTGAGTTCCGAAGCTTTTCGTAGTGCCCAAAATTGGAGTGGTAAAAAGCATACCGTTCAGGATGGGCCAGCACCGGGACATATCCTGCCAGCTGGATGTCAAATATGATCTGCATCAGTTGGATGGGCGGGTTGATGTATGACATTTCGACCAGAATGAAATTGTCCTTGAGTACCAGAAGTTTTTCCCTTTGGAGAGCTTCGGAAAAATTGCCGTCCATCAGGTATTCTGACGCGGCTTTGAACGGCATGCCATGCCCGGCGGCTTTCAGTGCCTCCCGGGTTGATGCTTCGGCCTGTTGGATGGACTGCCGCGTATTATCCCATACGTGGGGCATGATGTGCGGCGTGGTGATAAAGCGGCCAAAGCCGATTTCCCGTAGCCCGGTAATAAGTTTGACGGTCTCGTCAATGGTTTTTGACCCGTCGTCAATACCCGGGATCAGGTGCGAATGGATATCAGTATAGTCCGGGGGCATCAGTTCCCGCAGCAGGGGTTTTTTGGTCAGGAAAAACAAAATGGCGGTTTTAGGGGTAAAAATAGCAATTATCCCCACGCCAAAGCCTTTTCTTATCGGCAGGTTGATTTTGTTATATTTGCAGCTCCATGGCCCAATCCAAATACGAAATTCCTGGTCAAATTCCGCAGCCCGTGCATTGGGATCTTGTTATCCGCGGCCGGACTTCGCTTTTTGACATCCGTTTTCAGGACATCTGGCACTATCGCGATTTGCTGGTACTATTTGTCCGACGTGATTTTGTGAGTTTTTACAAGCAAACCATCCTTGGGCCGCTGTGGTTCTTTATCCAGCCGGTTTTCACAATGATCGTCTTTACGTTTGTATTCGGCAACCTGGCCGGAATTTCAACCGACGGGCTTCCAAAACCTTTGTTTTACCTGGCTGGCATCACGGCCTGGAATTATTTCGCCGAATGCCTCACCAAGACAAGCACGGTTTTCAAGGACAATACCAATATTTTTGGCAAGGTGTACTTCCCGCGACTGATCATGCCGCTTTCCATCGTGGTGAGCAACCTGGTGAGGTTTGGTGTGCAGTTGCTGCTATTTTTGGCATTAATGGGCTATTATGCAGCGATGGGTGCTAATTTTCAAATTACGTGGGCCATCGCACTGTTTCCCGTCCTGATTTTGCTGATGGCATTACTGGGGCTCGGGATGGGGCTCATCATTACGGCCGTCACGACAAAGTACAAGGATCTCACGTTTTTGGTCACTTTTGGCGTACAGCTGCTGATGTATGCCACCACCGTAATTTATCCGCTTAGCGAAGCCAGGGAGAAGTTTTCAAACTACGCCTGGATCATTGAACTGAACCCCATGACGGGGATCATTGAAGCGTTCCGATATGCCTTTCTTGGACAAGGAGTGCTTACCCCATGGAGCATTGGATACCCTGCGATTGTAACGGTTGTCCTGCTTTTTGCAGGTGTGGTGATTTTCAATAAAACCGAGAAAAACTTCGTCGATACAATATAATGAGCCAGCCCGTCATCCAGGTCGAGAATCTTTCAAAAGCCTACCAGATTGGACAGATCGGTACAGGGACGCTCTCGCGTGACCTCGAACGTTTTTGGGCCACAAAGATCCGTGGCAAGGATGACCCGTTTTTGCGTATTGGCGAGACCAATGACCGAAGCAAGAAAGGGCAGAGCGATATTGTCTGGTCCCTGCGTGACATCAATTTTGACATCCAGCAAGGGGAGGCGGTTGGCATCATCGGGAAGAACGGCGCGGGTAAAAGTACATTGCTCAAGTTACTCTCACGGGTTACCGGGCCCACCACGGGCGAGATTCGGGTCAAGGGGCGCATTGCCAGCCTGCTTGAGGTTGGGACGGGTTTTCACCCCGAACTCTCGGGCCGGGAAAACATCTTTCTCAACGGCGCCATCCTGGGCATGCGAAAAAAGGAAATTTCGCGCAAGCTTGACGAAATCATTGATTTTTCAGGCGTTGAGCGTTATATCGACACGCCGGTCAAACGGTATTCGTCGGGGATGTACGTGCGGCTTGCCTTCGCGGTGGCGGCGCATCTTGAAAGTGAAATTTTGATTGTTGACGAAGTCCTTGCCGTGGGCGATGCCGAATTCCAAAAAAAGTGCCTGGGCAAAATGGGCGATATCAGCAAAGGGCAGGGAAGGACGGTGCTGTTTGTGAGCCATAACATGGCGGCCGTACAAAACCTGTGCAGCCGCGGCATCGTTCTAAAAAACGGGCAAATGCATTATCAGGGCGATGTGGACCAGGCCGTACAGCATTACCTCAGGGAAAGTACTGAGAACGTAGAGTTGTCACAAGTTAAGAATCGCAAGGGAACCGGCGTGGTTCGGCTCACGGGAGCAAGAGCTTATGGTTCGGCGCCCGATATCATGCCGCAAACCGGCCAGCCTTTCACCTTAAAGTTCAATCTGGACAACCCACAGGGTATCCTGGCCAAAGACCTTGCTTTTGATTTGCGGATTGACGATCAATTGGGCCAGCGGCTCGTGTGGATGAGCAACCGGGTAGTCCATGCCGACGCACGGGGCGCCGCACGGGAAATCTCGTTCCATGTCCAAAAGCTTGGGCTCAACCAGGGCATTTATTACGTAACCACCCAACTCTCAATACACAACCAGGTTTCGGACTGGATACAAAATGCGTTTACCTTTGAGGTTAATGATGGCGATTATTACAAAACCGGAAAGAAAGTCCCGGAGGCACAAAGCCGAATTTTAATTGATTTTGAAGTACGTTATGATCAGGAAAATCAAGAATAAGGTCCGGAGATTTGAGCAGGACAGCGCCGGCCTCCAGCGGTTGCAGGAAGATCAGCTGGCTCTGGTGCAGCTGCACAAGATGTTTGCCGACGGGGTGTTTTTGCCCCTCACCAGCTGGTCCATTTCGCCCAGGGAGGTTTTGCACATTTGCAATGAAATCATCATCAATGACCGAAAGGGCATCATCGAGTTCGGGGCCGGTTTTTCAACTATCTGCATTGCGAAACTGCTTCAGATTGCAGGCAAGCCGACCCGGTTTTACAGTGTTGAAAGCAACGCTCAATGGGCCGCCGAACTTTCAAAAATCCTTGAAAGGATGCAACTGTCAAACCTGGTCAGGATCATCGTGGCGCCGCTGGCAAAAACACCGCCGGAATTTTCACTAGCTGAACAGTTCTGGTATGATACCAATGAAATTGCCGGGATGCTCCACGCAGATGCGAAATTTGACCTGATCATAGTTGACGGGCCGCACGGTGCGACTTGCAAGTTTGCCCGTTATCCGGCCATTCCGTTTTTGAAGGACCGGCTTGCCGATGAGTACGTAATTTTTCTTGACGACAGTTCGCGTGCCGAGGAACAAAAAATCGCCTCGGAGTGGCAAGCCCTTTTGGGTGCAAATCTTAGGGATTACAACCGTTACGCGGTCATCGGCAATGCACCTTCGGGTTTTGACCCCGCGCCATTTGGATTTACGAGGCTATGACCCCGCTGGTATCGGTCATCATACCCGCTTATAATCGGGCGGAGCTCATTTGCGAAACCCTGGAAAGCATTGCAGCGCAAACCTATCGGCATTGGGAATGCATCATTGTTGATGACGGTTCGCAGGACGACACTTATGCGATTGCCACTCAATTCCAGGGGCGCGACAGCCGTTTCCGCGCATTCAGGAGGCCGGAGCAAATCCTGAAGGGTGCCAACAACAGCCGCAATTTTGGCCTTGAGCAGGCAAGTGGAAATTTCATCCTTTTTTTTGACAGCGATGATGTAATGCATCCCGATAAGATCCAAAAACAGGTGGATTGCCTGATAAAAGATCGGCAGATTGCCTTTTGCGTGGACCGCTTTTCCAACTACAGGCCGGATTTGGACCAAGTTCCAGAAGTGGCTTTTGAGATGAATCTTGAAGGTGTTTCACTTCGCCGGTACCTGGTGGGTAAGGCGTATTGGGGAACGATAAATTTTATGGGGAGGCGCGAACTCTTTAACCGTGCCCGTTTTCACGAAAAGTTGAAGTCTGGCCAGGAATTCTATTTTTTCGCATCGGTCCACGTCAATAATCCCCGGGCACAAGGACTGTTTTTAAATCAATCGCTTTGCATGCGCCGGATTCACGAAAATTCCATCCAGCAAATGCAAAAATCCCGGTCGCAAAACCGGTTTCAAAACAAATTTGCGGTGTATTGGAAAGTATACCGGGATTTTGGCCGCAAACTGGAACCGACCGTCAACCGGTTTCTGATAAAGTCAGCCGTGGTCTTTTACCACAAACTTTTGCTGTCAGGCAAAAAAATAATTCCCCTTCGGAAGGTATACCGCGAAATTTTGCGCAACTTTGGCGTGCTAAAAGCCGTCGTTTCTGCTTTGGTCCTGCTCTTGGGCAGGTTATCGGGCAAGGGGGACAAATGGGGTTCGGGGATGCTGAACCGATACCTGAAATGATTTCCGGCAGATCAAACAACAAATTATGCGCTTAGGCGAAAATCCTTCAAAGGGCCTTGCGGCCGGCGATGATAAATTTGTGCACCACGTGCTCATGCCGGTGCACATACCCAATCATGAAGGCTACTATGAGCGCAGTTTTGAGGTGCTTTCGCTGAGTTTGGAATCACTCCGGAAAACGATTCATCAAAAAACAAGCATCTGCGTGATCAACAACGGGAGTTCCCAAAAAGTTCGCGACTGGCTAAATGAACAACATCTTGCGGGCCATATCCACGAATTGATCCACACGGGTCCGGTCGGGAAGTTGTGCGCTGTAATCAAGGGCCTGGTAGGGATTACATCTGAGCTGGTCACCATTGCCGATGCCGATGTTATGTTCCTGCCGGGATGGCAAGAGGAAACGGCCAAAATCTTCAAAAAATGTCCAAAAGCCGGGGTTGTAGGGCTTGTCCCACAATTCAGGATGCATGGCTATCTTAACGGCAAAATGATCTGGGACCAGTGGTTTGGAGGGAAGATGCGTTTTATTCCCATAAAAAATGTCGAGGCCATCAAACACTTTTACCGGTCAATAGGTTGGGGTGACAACTATAATCCCGATTATCTTGAACGTATTTTGGGAATGAAATATGGCGACACCACGATTTTGGCAGGTAGCGGGCATTTTGTTGCCACTTACCGGCGAGAGCTGTTTGCCGATATGCCTACCCAGGGCGGATTGAAGCTGGGGGGCAACGTCATGCATCCCATCGATTGCCAACCGCGTGACCGCGGTTTTTGGCGCGTTACCACTTACGATAATTTTGCCTACCACATGGGCAACGTACCCGAAGATTGGATGCCCCAATCCATACAGGATATGCCCCAATGCGATGCCGTGCCCATGACCGGATTTTCAACGGGCAGGAAGGCGTCCCGAATTTACATTACGATTGACCGCCTGGTTAACAGATTGCTTAGAAATCGGAGGTTTTACCAGGTGTTTTTGGCGCACTTCAAACTTCCAGGGTCAATGCGCGCCAAATTCTAGGCCGATGGTCAAATTCTCGATTCTGATAACCACGCGAAACCGCGCCGCTGACCTTGGGCAGACTTTATCGACACTTGTCGAATTGCTCGAAAGGCCAGATGTTGAGTGCATTGTATGCAATGATGGATCTATAGATTCCACCGCCAAAGTGCTTGAAGGCTATCGGCAGGTACGGGTCCTGAACCATCCGCAGAGCCGTGGCTATCTGCATGCAAGGAACCGCTTGCTGCAAATGGCAAAGGGCATTTACGCTATTTCCCTTGATGACGACGCGCAATTCCTTTCACAGGATCCTCTCGGGGAAATTGAAGCGCATTTTGAACGATATCCCAAATCGGGTGTTGCTGCCTTCCGGATTTTTTGGTCTGACCGTTTACCTGTTTCCACTCAAAGCAATGAAAGCTCACGGCAGGTGAAAAGCTTTGTTGGCTGCGGCCATGCATGGCGGATGGAAGCCTGGCGGGACATACCGGGGTATCCCGAGTGGTTTGAATTTTACGGTGAGGAGGCAGTGGCTTCCATGGACTTGTTTAAAAAAGGTTGGGAAGTTCGGTTTGAACCCAGTATCTTGATCTGGCATCGCGTCAATTTATTGCAAAGATCCAATGGTGTTGGTGATTGGGCTTTGCGGCAACGCCGGTCGCTTCGCGGTGGTTGGTACAAATACGGCCTTTTCCTGCCTTCCGGGATTTTCTACCGGTATTTTTCACATTCACTGATGTCCCAACTGCAAAAAATTTTCAAAGGCGAGTATCGCCTGGTTAAACCCGTATTGCTGGCGTTGCTGGATTTTACGTCAAAAGTTCCGACGATCCTCTCGCAAAGACGGGCCCTGGACAATAATGATTTTGCCCGGTACAGCCGCTTGCCCGAAGCCGAAATATACTGGAAGCCTGACCCCGGGGAAATGGTTTAAATCATTATTTTTACCGCCATCCTATGGAAACAATTGTCATCATACCGGCTCGCGGCGGTTCCAAAAGGCTTCCCGGAAAAAACCTGCTGCCACTGGGAGGAATTCCCCTTTTGGCGCACAGTATAAAATATGCCCAGGCCTGTTCTGCAATAGACCAAATTTTTGTTTCTACCGACAACCCAGAAATCAAGGCCACCGCATTTGGGTTTGGCGCAAGTGTCATTGACCGTCCCCCGAACCTGTCCGGAGATGAGGAACCTACCGTGACCGCGCTTCAGCACGTCTTGGCACAAACAGGGCCACGGCGCGTGGTATTGCTGCAACCCACCAATCCGCTTAGGCCGCAAACGTTGTTGGATGATGCGCTACAACTTTTTGACCGGCAGCAAATTCAAAGCTTGTTTACAGTCAGCCAATCCCATCATAAACTCGGTAAGATCATCGGTGAAAATTTTGTTCCGTACAACTATCAGCCGGGCCAGCGCAGCCAGGACCTTGATCCCTTATATTTTGAAAACGGTTTGCTGTACATCTGCGAACCATCGGTTTTGGATCGCGGACTGATCATCGCGCCCGAAGCCCACCCAATGGTTATCGATCATCCTTTTGCCCGCGTTGACATTGATATCCAGGATGATTTTGATTACGCCGAATTTCTCTACCATAAATACAAAAACGATGAATCCTTACCTTGAAATAGCCGGCCGAAAGATCGGGCCTGATTTTCCGCCCCTTGTCATTGCCGAGATCGGCATCAATCACGAGGGATCGCTTCAGGTAGCCAAAGAAATGGTTGATGCGGCACACCGTGCGGGAGCCGAGGTAGTCAAACATCAAACCCATATTGTTTGGGATGAGATGAGTTCCGTCGCCAAAAATGTCATACCCGGCAACGCCGATGTTTCCATTTACGAAATCATGGAACGCTGCGCGCTTGACCAGGAGGATGAACTCGAATTGATGCGCTATGTCCAAAGCAAGGGCATGATATTCATCTCCACGCCATTTTCACGCGCGGCGGCCGATCGTCTGCGGGAATTTGATATCCCGACCTACAAGATCGGTTCGGGCGAATGCAACAATTACCCTCTCCTGGAACACATTGCCTCATTTGGGAAGCCTGTGATTTTGAGCACCGGGATGAACACTATTGAAAGCGTGGCCAAAGCAGTTGAAATCTTTGACCGGCACAAGGTTCCGCTTGCGCTTTTGCACACCACCAACCTGTATCCGACCCCTTCGCACCTGGTGCGGCTCGGGGCAATGGTGCAGTTGCATGAGGCTTTTCCGCAAAAAGTTTTTGGCCTGAGTGACCACACCCTGAACAATAATGCGTGCCTTGCCGCCGTAGCGCTGGGAGCCTCGATCCTTGAGCGGCATTTTACCGATCACATGCAACGAACCGGGCCCGACATCGTTTGCAGCATGGACCAGCAGGCCTGCCGTGAATTGATCGCGTCGTCAAAAGAGATCTGGACCATGCGGGGCGGGACCAAAGAACCGGCCAGGGAGGAGCAGGTTACCATCGATTTTGCCTTTGCGACAGTTTGCAGCATCCGCCCCATTGCCAAAGGCGAAAAACTCACCCGCGACAATATTTGGGTAAAACGGCCTGGGACCGGAAAAATTTTGGCCGAACACTATGACTCGATACTGAACAAGGTTGCTACCCGTGATATCGGCAATGACGTCCAACTTGATTATTCAGATTTTACATGATGAAGGATTTTGTCGATTTCCTGCTTTCAAAAGT
Source organism: Bacteroidota bacterium (assembly GCA_023437485.1). GTDB lineage: Bacteria > Bacteroidota > Bacteroidia > Flavobacteriales > Flavobacteriaceae > Flavobacterium. The sequence continues at coordinate 5,191 of JAEZGB010000064.1, read as the reverse complement.
TTTTGACCCGAAACCTATTGACGCCGTTCATGTTGAACGCGCCTTGGTGGCAACGGTTAATGATGTCCGTTATCACTTTCCGGATTTGGATGCCGGCGAAATTATGCGAAGGATCCAATCGAACGCCAATGAACTGGCTGTTTTCCTGTTCCGGCTTGGGGCAGAACTGCACATGGCCGGCAAAGAAGACCTCATACCCCAGGTACACGGGCTGATGCGACAACTTTGCGGTTGCGAAATCTACTTTAACAATTCCATCGCGACGGGTTTTTACGTAATCCATGGCGTGGGAACCGTGATCGGCAGCCGGAATACCATAGGCCGCGGGTTCAAGATCCACCACGGCTGCACCATTGGCCACAGGATAAACGGGCAAGGGGCGGGAAGCCGCATTGGCAACGACGTCACGGTCTATTGCAATTCTTCGATCATTGGTTCATTGGAAATTGGCGATAATGCCGTAATCGGTGCACACCAGCTTATCACCGACGATGTCGCGGCCAATCAAAAAATATTCAGGTTCAAATGACGCGCAAAATCCTTTTTCTCACCGGCACCCGTGCTGATTTTGGCAAGATCAAGCCTTTGATAGAAATCCTGGAACAAAGCCCCGGGTTTGAGCCGTTCATTTTTGTGACCGGAATGCATCTTCAAAAGGAATACGGTTATACTTTGCTGGAAATTGAGCGCTGCGGATTTCAGAACATCCACACATTTGAAAACCATACCGACGAAGCTACAATGGACCTCACGCTGGCCCGTACCATCGAAGGTTTTTCGGCGCATTGCAAGTCTGTTGCCCCTGACCTTATCGTGGTGCATGGCGACAGGGTTGAGACCCTTGCCGGCGCCATCGTCGGATCATTGAACAATATTTTAGTGGCGCATATTGAGGGCGGCGAACTCTCCGGCACCGTCGACGAGCTGATCAGGCACTCGGTGAGCAAGCTGTGCCATGTGCACTATGTTTCCAATGACGAAGCGGCCCGCAGACTGATCCAAATGGGCGAAACTGAATCGTCGGTTATGATCATCGGGTCACCGGATATAGACGTGATGTTTTCAGGTAATTTGCCTGACCTGGCTACTGTCAAAAGATATTATGAGATTGATTTTGAAAAGTATGCTGTGGCGATGTTCCATCCCGTGACCACTGAATCGGCGCACATGGAACAGTATGCGATCGAATTTGTCCAGGCGCTTTTGGCCGACCACCACAACTTTGTCGTCATTTATCCAAACAATGACCTGGGCAGCAAACACATCCTGAACGCCTATGAACGGCTCAGGGAGGGTTCGCGGTTCAGGATATTCCCGTCGTTGCGCTTTGAATACTTCCTTACGCTGCTCAAGAATGCACAGTTTATCATTGGCAACAGCAGCGCGGGGATCAGGGAAGCGCCCTATTACGGCATCCCGGTTATCAACATCGGTACCCGTCAGCAAAACAGGGCATTGCACGCCCATATCCTCAACACTAATTATACCGCATCGGACATTCTTGATGCGCTCAGGCAGGTTGATACCATGGAAATCCTTGCGCCGGGAACGGGGTTTGGCGAGGGAAATAGCGCCCAATTGTTTTTGGAATCGCTTCAAAAAGAAGATATTTGGCAACTGAACCACCAAAAGCAATTCAAGAACCTGGAGTTTTAGGTTCGGCAAAATATGACCAACACCAAGAAAATCCTGCTCCTGCTTCCCGACGGAATCGGTATGCGAAATTTCGCTTATACTGATTTTCTCAAAATTGCCGCCTCGCAGGGATTGGATACTGTATTTTGGAACGACACGGCGCTGGACCTGGCCTCGATGGGCTATTCCGAAGTCCGGGCCAGGGGCGGCATTCACCGCAAAAGCCAGATGCTTAAAACCTTGCGCACCGAATTTGATCTGCGCGAAAATATCCGCAGGTCAGGCGATGCCATTTACAGCCGTTATCGCTTCCCGTTTTCGTATAAAACTGTCAGGCAGGCCGTCAAAAGTGTTTGGATGAACGCGTGGCTGGCCTCGCATGGTTCAAATTCCGGCTCGCTCAAGGTGAGGAAACAAATCAAAAGCCTCGAGCGCAGCACGGCATACTACCGCGAATGCCGCGAACTGCTCGAGCGCGAAAAACCCGATTTGCTATTTTGCACCAACCAGCGCATCGCCCGTGCCATCGCGCCCATACTGGCCGCGCAGGATTTGAAAATCCCAACGGCAACCTTTATTTTTTCCTGGGACAACCTGCCCAAGGCAACCATGGCCCTTGAGCCCGATTGGTACTTTGTATGGAGCCAGCACATGAAGGCCGAATTGACTCAATACCATGATTATGTTTCCCCACAGCAAATCCTGGTTACCGGAACCCCGCAATTTGAGCCCCATTTCCAAAGGGACAGGATCTTGCCTCGAGCGGTTTTCCTGGCGCAATACAACCTGAATCCGGATCGTAAGTACATTTGTTTCTCGGGCGATGACGTCACAACCTCGCCAAATGACCCGCAATACCTGGAAGACGCGGCCGCCGCTGTTGGGCAGCTGAACCGGAGTGGGCATGACCTCGGGATTATTTTCAGGCGGTGCCCGGTTGATTTTTCAGACAGGTATGACGCCGTGCTGAAAAAATTCGGCGATATCATTACGCCCCTTGATCCCAAATGGCAGAAAACGGGCGATACCTGGAACACGGTATTTCCCACCAATGATGATCTCAATCTGCAGGTAAATACCATCGCTCATTGTGAGATGGTCATCAACCTTGGTTCGTCAATGGTATTTGATTTTGTCACGGCCAACAAACCCTGCGCGTACATTAATTATGATGTTCCCCACACCGCCGTGAAAGGCTGGAGTGTAAACACAATCTATAAATTCGTACATTTCCGGTCAATGCCTTCAAAAAACGCGGTTTTGTGGATAAATTCGGCCGATGATCTCACAGGGGTGATACTGGAGGGGCTTGAGGGCGCACCGCAAACCGTTGCCGAAGCGAATCAATGGTTCCGTAAGATAAACCAGCACCCCGCAAACCAGGCCTCTGCCCGAATAGTGGAAGGCATGAAAAAGATCATGTCCAATGGCTGAACCCACGGCAAAATACCTCATTGAACAGGACCTGCACCGTTACGGGATTGACCGTGATTTCGGGTTTTTGTGTTTCTTCCGGCAAATGTTCATAAGCTGCACGCCGGGTGTCAGGTTCAGCATCATCTTCAGGCTTACGCAGCATTATCGCCGGCGCAACAGGATGCTATTTTACTTTTTCTTTCTGTGGCTTCGCCGGATCAAATACAAGTACGGTTTTGACATCTCGTACCGGACCCGCATCGGGAAAGGGCTGTACATTGGCCATTTTGGCGGGATTGTCATCCATGGCGATGCCATCATCGGTGAAAACTGCAACCTCTCCCAGGGGATGACCATCGGCGTGCTCAACCGGGGGTCCCGGATCGGTGTGCCCGTAATTGGAAACCGGGTATTCTTTGGCCCGAACTGCGTGGTTTTGGGCAAGATTTCAATTGGCGATGATGTTTTGATCGGCGCCAATGCCGTAGTCACCTTTGACCTTGAGGCAAAATCGGTGGTCGCGGCCCCGATGGCCGAGGTGATTTCAAACGCAGGATCCGGGGCTTACATCCAAAACAGCACCCGTGCAAGATAGGCAACCCGCTAAAAATGTGGTATAATTGCACTTTCAATTGCCATGTCGCTTACCAGCCTGTTACCCCTGATCCGCAAAACGCGCAGCCCGCTTTCGCCTTCTGAATTTCATAAGACGGTAAACGTGGTTTTTCACGACGTGGAGGCCGGCCATTATGATTTGGTGCACGAAGACATGTGGCAAAGCCTTGGCAGACAGTTCAATTTGCTGGCCGGTGACCTGCTGCCTTTCGTGCCTGACCGCATTCGATTGCTGGATATTGGATGTGGCACGGGCCTGAGTACCGAGTTGCTGTTGCAGACGGGCCTTGGCCGGCATATTTCCCACATCACCCTCGCCGATACATCGACGCAAATGCTTGAGCGCGCCGCCAAAAGGTCCCGGGGTTGGCAAATCCCGACTGATACGTTCAACACGGGCATCGAATCGCTGTGCGGATCCTATGATCTGATCCTGGTTTGCTCGGTTCTGCACCACATACCGGATATTGAAGAGTTTTTATCTTCTGTCAGCCGACTGCAAAAAACCGGCGGAATATTGATGCACCTTCAGGACCCCAACGGTGATAACCTCAATGACGGGGCCTATCGGCAAAGGCTATCAGAGTTGGAAGCCGCGCATGACAAGCCAATTTTAAAGAAGGTGGCCTCAATCATTCCCAACCGCTGGAAATTGGCGGTTAAAAAGGCCATCGGCAAAAAAAGCTATATCGATCAGGTGAATGACAAATTGCTGCAAATGAAGGCAATTGCCCGACCAATGCGTGAGGATGAAATCTGGAGCGTTACCGATATCCATGTGGACGGGCTTCCGTTTTCCACGGGGACGGGTATTTCGCTGTCGCGGATGCGGGAACTATTGCCTTATCAATTGATCGGCGCCAGATCTTACGGATTCTTTGGCTTCCTCGAGAGCGAACTGCCCGCCGAATTCCGCTCCCGTGAACAACAACTCATCCAGGAGCACGCCGTCAACGGCCGTTACCTGGCCGCAACGTGGATAAAATCATGAATATTGCCTTCCTGACACCTGAGTATCCGCACCCGCGAATTGGTCCGGCCGGCGGTATTGGCACCGGCATATTCAATCTCGCAAGGGGATTGGTCAAATTGGGGCATCAGCCCGTGGTTTTGGTTTACGGGCAAGACCGGGACGCTTATTTTGAAGAGGGCAACATAGGTTTTTACCTCATCCGCAACGTGAAATTTAAAGGCCTTTCATGGTTGCTGACCCGCAAAAAAATCCAATTCCTGATCAATTCCCTGCACGCCAAAGGTAAAATCGATATTGTTGAAGCGCCTGACTGGACGGGCATATCAGCCTTTGTGAAAACCCGGTGTCCGATGGTGATCCGGCTAAACGGGTCGGACACCTATTTTTGCCATCTGGACAAAAGGCCGGTAAAGCCCTTTACCAAATTCCTGGAAAAGGCAGCAATCCGGCAGGCCGACGGGCTTATTTCAGTAAGTGATTACACGGCCCGCGTGACCAACCAGGTCTTTGGGCTGGACAATACCTTCACAATCATCCCGAATTCGATTGAAC
>JAEZGB010000009.1 GCA_023437485.1 Bacteroidota bacterium | reverse complement strand
GCGTTTTGACTGCGACCGGCTTCAGGCCGATATCGACGCCGGAATGTATTTCGATTCGAGCATCCCGCAGGGCTATGGCGTTGGCAGCAGCGGAGCCTTGGTAGCCGCCATTTATGACAAATATGCGTTTGACAAAATCACGGTGCTGGAAAACCTCACGCGTGAAAAATTGCTGACGCTCAAAAATATTTTTGGGGCGATGGAAAGCTTTTTCCACGGCAAGAGTTCCGGCCTTGACCCGCTCAACAGCTACCTCAGCATCCCGATCCTGATCAATTCAAAGGACAACATCGAACCCGCGGGAATCCCGTCGCAGGCCACCAACGGCAAGGGCGCAGTGTTTTTGCTGGACTCGGGAATTGTTGGCGAAACGGCGCCGATGGTCAACATCTTCATGGAAAACCTCAAGGACAAGGGCTTCCGGGCGATGCTCAAAAACGAATTCGTTAAATACACCGATGCGTGCGTCGAAAATTTCCTGGGCGGCGACATCAAATCGCTGTTTTCCAATACCAAACAGCTTTCAAAAGTGGTACTCAACCATTTCAAACCCATGATCCCCGAGCAGTTTCACGGCGTATGGCAAAATGGCATTGAGACCAACGATTACTATCTCAAGCTTTGCGGATCAGGCGGTGGTGGCTATATTTTAGGTTTTACCGAAGATCTTGACAAGGCTCGCCAATCGCTTAAAGATTACAAGCTCGAAGTAGTTTACCAGTTTTAAGCACGGCACATGCTGAGCAGGAAAAACAGGCTCATCGCCATGAAAATCGTGAGTTTGTTCTCAGTGGTCAGGGGTTACAACATCCCGGTGATTGCCATTGCGCAATACCTGGCGGCCATTTTTATCCTTGCTCCCAAAGACATCCCGTCACTTGCTATTTTACTCGACGCAAACCTCTTTGTCCTGGTACTGGCCTCCAGCCTTTCGATTGCTTCGGGTTACATTATCAACAACTTTTACGATTCAGAGAAAGACCTGATCAACCGACCCACAAAATCGATGCTGGACCGGCTTGTCAGCCAAAAGACCAAACTTTACGTGTACTTTGGGCTGAATTTCTTTGTGGTCGCGCTGGCCATGCTGGTGTCCTGGCGAGTGGCGGCGTTCTATTCGGCCTACATATTCCTGATTTGGTTCTACTCGCACAAGCTCAAGAAGTATCCCATTATCGGCAATGTCACGGCGGCGGTTTTGGCGATCTTCCCCTTTTTTGGAATCCTTCTCTACTATGCCAAATTGGACCAATTCCGGAGCTACGAACCCGAGCAACTCGCCATCGTATTTGCCCATGCCGCATTCCTGTTTTTACTTCTGATGATCCGCGAAATGGTCAAGGACCTTGAAAATTTGGCGGGCGACTTCGTCTCCAATTACAAGACCGTGCCCGTGGCCTACGGCGAACAAACCTCAAAGAAAATCATCACCGGGCTTGCCATCCTGACCCTGGTTCCGGTTTACGTACTGGTGGAACACGCCGACGTCGGCCTGATGGACATTTACTTTTACCTCTGCCTGGCCGCGCTGCTGTTTATCGTGATGCGCCTGTGGAAAAGCGAGAAAAAACCGCACTACCTTACGCTTCACAATGTGCTCAAATTTTTAATCGTGACGGGCGTTTTCTCAATCATATTGGTTGAGCCCCGCGTGCTGGTGCACGGAAGGGAAATGCTGCGGTGGATGTCTTTTTAGTTTTGTTGTGAGTTATGAGTTTTGGGTAATGGCAGACATTTCCGGCTCTCGGCTATATCTTTGCTTCGCAAAGGATGCCGCCTCGATCCGGGCTGCGCTCGCTGCTATTTAATTATCTTTGCAAAAAAAATTTATGAATCAGCCCAATAGAAACCGGAAGTCCGCGGCAAAACCCAAACCGGGCGGGAAAAACCCGTCATCAAAATCGCGTCCTCCCATGGAGAAGCGCGCCGCCAGGCCCAAAGCCGATGCAAAGCCCAAGGCACCAAAACCGGCCAAGAAAGCCAACCCGGATGAAATCAGGCTCAATAAGTACATCGCCAATTCGGGAATTTGTTCGCGCCGCGACGCCGATATCTACATCCAAAGCGGAAGCGTCCGCGTAAACGGCATTGCCGTAACCGAGATGGGCTACCAGGTAAAACCGGGCGATGTCGTGACCTTTGACGGCACCAACATCGTCCCCGAGAAAAAGGAGTATTTTCTGCTCAACAAACCCAAGAACTTCACCACAGCCGGTGAGGATGAGCCCGGAATGCGCAACGTCGCCGAACTCATTCGCGGTGCCTCAAAAGCCAAACTCCAGCCAGTCGGACGGATGGACAAGAACACCACCGGGCTTTTGCTGTTCACCAATGACACCGACATGATCCGCAAGTTTAGCCTTCCCGGCCAGCGCTCGCCTAAAATTTACCAGGTCACACTGGACAAAAACCTGAAATTTGAGGATCTGGAAAAGATTTCAGGAGGCGTAACGCTCGACGGACATAAACTTTTCATCGACGAGATTTCATACGTGGAAGACCAGCCCAAAACCGAGATCGGACTCAGGCTTCGGACAGCGAATGTGAAAGTGGTACGGTCTATTTTTGAAAACTTCGGGTATAACGTGCTTAAAGTGGACCGCGTTGCCTTTGCGGGACTCACCAAGAAAAACCTTCCGCGCGGAAACTGGCGTGTACTCACCGAGCAGGAAATCATCAACCTGAAAAATTTGTAACAACCGCGCCTGGTCGCGACTTATTGCCTAAAATTCATATGATGCGCAATCTTCTTTTGTGCGTGGCCGTCCTCCTGATCGTGTCATGCAACAACTCCAAAACCGACGAAATGGATTTCAACGCGCTTTGCGCCCAATATTTTGATGATAAGAACGCGCTGAATCCATTGGATGCGACCTTTAACGGGCAATCAAAATACAATGACCGCCTTGAACTGGAAATGACGCAGGAATACCGGGAAAGGCAAAAGGCGTTTTTTGACAAATATGAGCTTGCGCTTAAAAAGGTGGATACAAAAACGCTGGACCAGGAGCAGCAATTAAGCCTTGGAGTGATGCAATGGGAAATTGAAGTGGGCAAGGAAATGCTTTCGCACAAAAGCAACCTGACGCCCATTCACCAATTTGACGGGACCCACCTTACTTTGGGCATGCTTGCCAGTGGTGAGGGCGCGCAACCGTTCAATTCCCAAAAAGATTATCAAAACTTCCTGAAAAGACTGGAAAAATTTGCCGTCTGGATGGATTCGGCGCAAGTGTACATGAAAAAAGGGATGGCTCAACAAGTGACAATCCCGCGTGTGCTGGCGCTCAGGGTCGCGCCACAATTCCGGGATATGATAAGCGAAACCGCGCAGGATAACATGTTTTATTCGGCAGTCAAAAAAATGCCCGATTCAATTCCGGCTGCCGCCCAAAAGCAAATTGAAACCGATTACGCCAACGTGATTATGAACCAATTGGTGCCGCGTTTCAAGGCCATGGCCGATTTTATTGAGAAGGAATACGCACCCGCATGCAGGGAAACCAGCGGCCTTTCGGCTAATGCCGGCGGGTCACAATACTATGCCACGCTGGTAAAACAATGGACCACCACTACCATGACGCCCGCCCAAATTCACGAACTGGGGCTGCGGGAGGTAGCGCGCATAAGAAGCGAAATGGAAAGCGTCAAGAACCAGGTTGGTTTCAAAGGGACGATTGGGGAATTCTTCAATCACGTCCGTGCGCGCAAGGAACTGATGCCTTTTACCAAACCCGAAGAGGTTATCGCCAATTTTGAGAAAATTCACGAACGCATCAAACCCAATGTGGACAAATTGTTCTCATTACAACCCAAAACACCGTTTGAGGTCCGGCGAACCGAAGCCTTCCGCGAAAAAACGGCGAGTGCGCAATATGTTCAGGGTGCCGCCGATGGTTCCCGCCCGGGCATTTTTTACGTGCCCATCCCCGACGTTTCAAAGTACAACTACTACGCCGACGAAGATCTTTTCCTGCACGAGGCTATTCCCGGCCATCACTTCCAGGTTTCGCTGCAACAGGAAAATGAGGCCTTGCCAGATTTTAGGAAATTCAATTGGTTTGGCGCCTATGGCGAAGGCTGGGCGCTTTACACCGAAAGCCTGGGTAAGGAACTTGGGCTTTATGACGATCCGTACCAATATTTTGGGATGTTGAGCAGCGAGATGCACCGGGCCATCAGGCTCGTGGTTGATACCGGCATGCACACCAAGGGCTGGACACGCGAACAGGCCATACAATATTCACTGGACAATGAGGCTGAACCTGAGGCTTCGATCATTGCCGAAATTGAGCGCTACATGGCGATTCCGGGCCAGGCGCTTTCTTACAAGATCGGCCAATTGAAAATTATGGAACTGCGCAAAAATGCCGAAGCCAAACTGGGCGATAAATTTGACATCAGGGTGTTTCACGAAAAAATCCTGGAAAGCGGTGTTTTGCCCCTGCAATTACTTGAGCGCAAAATTGAAGATTGGATTGCCGGCCGCACTTCCTAATTAAGATTTGTTTAAGTAATCGATAATACTACTTCTTTCAATATTCCGTTTTGTAGGCTGGGAAATTTTAATGATTTTGAAAATTTGCAGTGAGAGATGTCCTTTTTTTCGCGTAAATTGGTAATAGGAAGTTTTTCCCGCGCATAAAATGAAAAAACCAAAAATTACATCGCCTGCAATAACTGACGCAAACGCCCCATACAGACTTAAACAAAATCTCGACCGGTTCAATGTACTCATTACAAAAATGCTCGATGAGGTGGAGGATTATGCCATCCTCTTTCTTGATACCGAAGGTCATATCCTGAACTGGAACCGGGGTGCACAGGTGATAAAAGGGTATAGTGAAGAAGACGTCATTGGACAGCATTTTCGGATGTTTTACCCTTCAGAGGACCGCAAATCAGGATTGCCAGAAAAACTCTTGGAGCAGGCCGTACGCAATAACCGGGCGGCGCATGAGGGCTGGCGTGTCAAAAAAGACGGCGACCACTTTTGGGGTTCGGTGGTGATCACGGCCCTGCGCGATGACAACGACGAGGTGCTTGGCTTTTCAAAACTAACCCGGGACCTTACCGCGAAAAGGAGCGCCGAGGAGGCCCTGCGCAGGCAGACTTTGGAACTTGAACACCGCAACTTGGAACTTCAAAAAAGCGAAGAGCGCTACCACATGATGATTGCCGAGGTAGAAGACTATGCAATTCTGCTACTGGACACCCACGGAAACATCATGAATTGGAACAAGGGTGCCGAAAAAATCAAAGGCTACACCGCCAGGGAAGCCATCGGGCGCAACTTTTCAATATTTTACCGCAATGAAGACCTGGACAGCGGATTGCCGGGCCAGTTGATTGAAACGGCCAGGACGCATAATAAATCGGCGCATGAAGGCTGGCGCGTGCGGCGCGACGGTTCACTCTTTTGGGCATCAGTAGTGCTTACCGCCCTGCACGACACCGAGGGCAATGTAATTGGATTTTCCAAGGTGACCCGTGATTTGACCACACGCAAAATGGCCGAAGAACGGCAGGAACGCTTTGCCAATGAACTGATGATCAAGTCTGAACAGCTTCGCCGAAGCGAACAGCAATACCACCAAATGATCAGTGAAGTGGAAGAATACTCCATCATTTTGCTGGGGCTGGACGGCACGATCCTGAACTGGAACAAAGGCGCCGAAAAAATCAAAGGTTACAGCGACCAGGAAGCTATTGGGCAAAATTTCTCGATTTTTTACGTTGACGAGGACCAAAAGGCGAACCTTCCTGCACAATTGTTGGCCGAGGCATTGGAGAATGGCAAAGCTTTGCATGAGGGCTGGAGGAAGAGAAATGACGGAACCTTGTTTTGGGGCAGCACAGTGATCACGGCGCTGCATGGTGACAACAACCGCGTGACCGGGTTCTCAAAAGTGACCAAGGATTTATCAGAGCGGAAAGCCTATGAGGATCGCATCAGCCGGCAAAACAAGCAACTTGAGGAATATGCTTATGTGGCCTCGCATGATTTACAGGAACCTTTGCGCAAAATCCAGATTTTTTCAGAGCTATTGCAGGAAAACCTTCACAATGCCGATGTTGCCAACAAAAACCTCACAAAAATAAGGGCTTCGGCGGCAAGGATGGGCAGTTTGATCAAGGACGTGTTGGCCTACGCACAAATTGGCGATACCCATGAACTCTTTGAAAATGTGGATTTGAATACCGTGATTTCCAACATCGAGAATGACTTTGAAATATCGCTCAAAGAACGTTCGGGCGAGATTCGATACGGAAAGTTGCCGGTGGTTTATTCATTGCCGGTACAAATGCATCAGCTGTTTTTTAACCTGATCAGCAATGCGATCAAGTTTTCCAAAGACTCGCCGCTAGTTGAAATTCAATTTGAACCTGAAGTACAGTTCAATCCGGGCTATTTTAGAATTTTGGTGATGGATCACGGCATTGGGATCAATGAAGACTTTGCCGAAAAGGCTTTCAAGATGTTTTCAAGGATGGATAAAAACCTGCCGGGAACCGGGATCGGGTTGGCACTCTGCAAAAAAATCGTCGATAATCACGAAGGCGAACTAACCGTGGAACCTCGCCAGGGCGGGGGATCGGTGTTTAAAATTGATCTTCCGCACACTTTGCTTGTACAAAAGCCCTAGCCCCGGTTGCAGCGGCGTACTTTTGACGCAACGCGGCAAAAGACACAGCGGAAGACGGGAAAAAGCTCCAAAAAAATCAATCGGGTTTTAACCTGATAACCTCTGGCGAATCAATGAGTTCCCTGACCGGGCGGGCCTGTGGCGCGTGGCGGTAGGACTTGAAGTAGAGCGTATCAGTAATATTGGCGCGAATTGAAAAATTGCCGGTGCTGTCAGTCCTGACCACATAACGCGGGTCATCGTAAATCCTGAGATAGCGCGACCGGTTTTGTTTAGGGTCTTTCATCAATCTGGAAAGCGTGTCGTTGATCACGACCTCAATGACATTGAATCCGTTGGTGGAATCAGTTACGCGGCCCTTGACGGTAACTTTTTGGGCCGATGCGCCAACCGATATCAGCAGTGCGATTAAAAGTGTTTTCATAACAATACTTTACGCAAAAACCTGTCCATTTTACACCCAAAAATACCAAAGCGTCATTTGCGGCAACATCCCCGCGAAAAAGCCCAGGGCGAGTTCCAGATAATCATGTGCCTTCATGTAGAGCCGTGACGATGCCACAAAGCCGGTGGCCACAAAAAGGAACGCGGCTGTATCGGCCAGGTTGATTCGGTTGTGAAAGGCTATCCCGACGACAAAAAAGATAAGCCCTGCCATCCCCATCATATGCAGGCTGATGCGTTTGCCAAAAAAAACCATGATTAGCGCGATGGCGATTGACAGCATCGTGGCCAGGAAAAAAAAGTAGAGCTCGGGCATTCGCTCAAGGGTGATACTCTGACGTACCAACAGGTAAATCAGCAGCCCCTGAACCGCCAGGGGGACTTTTCTTTGCCGAAGGTCATTGACCATTACTGAATCAATCCGCCCCAACGAACGCAGCAAAAAGAAAATGCTGATGGGGATCAGCACGGTGATGATGCCCACCTGGATTAATAGCAGGTAAACCTCGGCGGGGAGCAAATAATGCTGGCGCAGCAAAACCGCGTAAACCACCGCATAAAAAGGGATGAACAACGGATGGAACACGTATGAAAAAAACGGAAGGATGCGCTTTAGCCCCTTCATTTACATTTTTTTGCGCAGCCTGGCAACAGGGATGTCAAGTTGCTCGCGGTATTTGGCAATGGTGCGGCGGGCAATTGGATAACCCTTTTCCTTTAGCATCTCGGCGAGTTGGTCATCAGGGAGCGGTTTGCTCTTGTCCTCATCTTCGATAATGTCCTTAAGGATCTTTTTGATTTCAAGGGTCGAAACTTCTTCGCCCTGGTCATTGACCATCGCCTCCGAGAAAAACTCCTTGATGAGTTTGGTTCCGTAAGGCGTATCGACATATTTGCTATTTGCCACGCGCGAAATTGTGGAAATGTCCAGCCCAACCGTATCGGCAATGTCTTTGAGGATCATGGGCCGGAGTTTGGTTTCGTCACCGTCAAGGAAATATTCGCGCTGGTATTGCATGATGGCGTTCATTGTGACAAAAAGCGTTTCATTTCGCTGGCGGATGGCATCAATAAACCATTTTGCCGAATCGAGTTTTTGCTTGATAAACAATACGGCTTCTTTTTGCGCCGTCGACTTTTCCCTTGATTCCTTATAGGTTTGCATCATATCCTTGTACTCACGCGAAACGTGCAAAGTGGGTGCGTTGCGGCCATTGAGCGTCAGTTCAAGCTCGCCCTCGTTTATCCGAATGGCAAAGTCAGGGACTACGTGTTCCACCAGCCTGGTGGTATTTCCGGTGAAAGAGTTGCCCGGTTTTGGATTGAGTTTCTCTATCTCCTCTATCGCCTTTTTGAGTTGCTCATAACTGATCCCGAACTTGGCCTGAAGTTTATCATAGTGCTTTTTGGTAAAAGCGTCAAATTGGTTTTCGACAATTTCCAGTGCCAGCCCGACTGATTCGGTGGGTGTTTTGTGTTTAAGCTGCAGCAACAAACATTCCTGCAAGTCGCGAGCGCCCACTCCCGAAGGTTCAAGCTCGTGGATCACGTGCATGATGCGCTCGACATTTTTCTCATCGGTATAAATACCCTGAGTAAAGGCCATATCATCGACAATGTCAGGAATGCTGCGGCGGATGTAACCCATATCATCAATGCTCCCTACCAGGAACTCGGCAATTTCACGGTCTTCTTCCGAAAGGATAAAGGTATTTAGCTGATTGAGCAAGTCCTGATGAAAGGTCACCGGCGAGGCCAAAGGCGATTCGCGAACCTCATCGTCATCGCTGTAATTGTTTGCGTGAAGTTTGTAATCAGGAGTTTCGTCGCTGCTCAGATATTCGTCAATGTTGATGTCGTCGGCCTCAATGTGTTCTCCGTCCTCATAATCATCATACTCAACTTCAGGAGAAAATTCATCCTGTTCAAGTTCATCATCATCTTCCTTGCCGGCCTCAAGCGCGGGATTCTCATTCATTTCTTCCTTGAGGCGCTGTTCAAAGGCCTGCGTGGGCAATTGGATCAGCTTCATGAGCTGGATTTGCTGCGGCGATAATTTTTGCGATAATTTGAGGTTGAGCGACTGCTTGAGCATAGTGATCGGATTTCGCCCGTCGGGCGTTATAAAGTTACACAAAATTGGCAAAAGGCCATTGAATATCGGGTATGGGAAAAGTGAAAATTTTCTTTAATTTTAGTTTATGAATATTGAAGAATTCCACCAGCTGTGCTCATCCATGCCCGGCGTCACCGAACACTTTCCCTTTGATCAGGACACCCTGGTATTCAAGGTTGGCGGAAAAATGTTCGCCCTGGCCTCGCTGACGGAATGGGAGAAAGGCAATCCCGGGGCCAACCTGAAATGCGATCCGCAACGCGCCATTGAGCTTAGGGAACAGTACCGCGGGATAACACCCGGCTACCACATGAACAAGGTGCACTGGAATTCGGTGAGCGCCAATGACGATGTCCCTCCGGCGCTTTTCAACGAACTGCTGCGGCATTCTTACCAGCTCGTGCTGGGGTCTCTGCCGCGCAAAATTCAGCAGCAGATAGCGCAGGAAGGCCACTGAAAATTGATTAAATTTGTATTCATCGCAATAACATGAAAGAACAGTTCAAGAAATTCCTGAACGAGGAACAGGACCCAAAAGCCATTGAAAAAATTGCCGTCAGGCTACAGGACCTGATGATGAAAGACGAGGAAATCGTTTATATAGGGGTACAGAAAATGCCTGCAATTACTGTTTTTCCCGATGCCATTGCGCTTACAAACAGGCGAATCATTGTTTGCCGCCCCAAAAATCTTGGACTTTCACTTGACTTTTCTGATTATGCGTGGGACGAAGTGACCGGCTGCGTGGTCAAGGAAAACATCCTGGGCTCCGAATTTTCGTTTTCAACCCGGACCGGGATTAATGTTTCCATGGAATACCTTCCAAAAGCACAGGCGAGAAAAATTTACGCTTTTGCCCGCGAACAATCGGAAGTGGTTAAAAATGCGGCGGCCCATACACCGCCCAAATCTGACGAACATTCTGACGCCGATTTGCCGCAGCCCGGCCCGGTAACCCCCGAACCTCAAACAATTGCCGACCTTCCCGTGCCGCAGTCCGGTTACCGCGATGAGAAACAGCATCCGGATTTTGACATTGATTCGGAAGCTGACGACATTCGTGAAAAAGCATTGGCAGGGCTCTCCCAGGAGGAACTTTTTAGCAAACTGCAGAATTATAAAAAACTTCTGGACAACGGATTGATCGCGCAAAGCGAATACGATGCGCTGAAAAAGGAAGTGCTGGGTTATTTATAGGCGGGATCCCAAAAAAGTTGCTTGAAATCAACCACCGTGTTGTTGCGGACTTTTACGCCTTCACTCTCCAGGAGTTGTTGCATCAGGTTAGTCCCCCCAAAATGATGCTTGCCTGACAATAGGCCAACTCGATTTACTACCCGGTGTGCCGGCACATCGTCACGACCGTGCGAGGCATTCATCGCCCAGCCCACCATC
>JAEZGB010000002.1 GCA_023437485.1 Bacteroidota bacterium | reverse complement strand
CGGGAATGCTGGCCACCCTTACCGGAGCAAACTTCGTGAACTCCTGCATCGGGCTTACGGTTGAAGGAACTACGGCAAAAGCTGTTCGCGAGATCGATGGCGGAAAGGAAACCGTTGCCACATCGCTTCCGCTGGTAATCGGCGCGCAAAAGGGCCTTGTCGAGGAGAAAGACCTTCGCATTCCCAACATGCGAGGCATCATGACCGCGCGTACCAAGGCACTTACGGTACTTGAGCCAACATCGGCCGAGGCCAAAACCAAAGCCGTCAAGTTCGAGAAGCCCGCGCCAAAGTCGGCGGTGAAAATGTACAGCGTTGACAATCTGGACGAACTGGTCAATGCGCTCCACAACGAAGCAAAAGTTATCTAATCAATTAATAATTAATAGTGAATAATTAATAATTAGGCACTCAAGCAACATTAATATGTCAATTTTAATATACGCGGAGCAATCCGAAGGAAAATTCAAGAAAGTCGCGTTCGAGCTTGCCTCTTATGCCAAAAACGTAGCCGGCCAAATGAGCACGAGCGTAACCGCGGTTGTCATTGGACAAGGCGATTCATCCGAGCTTGGAAAATACGGCGTGGACAAAGTGCTCAAGGTGACTGGTGACAAGCTGTCGACTTTTTCGGCCAAGGCTTACGCCGATGTGATCAAACAGGCTGCCCAGAACGAAGGCGCCAAACTCGTACTGATGTCATCGACTACTGACAGCCTTTACATCGCACCCATGCTGGCCGTGATGCTCGATGCGGGTTACGCCTCCAATGTGGTTGGGCTTCCCGTGAGCACATCGCCTTTCCAGGTCAAGCGCAACGCATTTTCAAACAAGGCATTCAACATCACCGAGATCAATACCGATGTCAAGGTGATCGCTTTGGCCAAAAATTCTTTCGGACTTGTGGAAAGTTCGGGTTCGGCTGCCGAGGAAGTATTTTCTCCGAATCTGTCAGATGAGGATTTCGCCGTTAAAACCGAATCGGTTGACCGCACCGCCGGAAAACTAACCATTGCCGATGCCGAGATCGTGGTTTCGGCCGGGCGCGGAATGAAAGGGCCTGAGAACTGGCATATGATCGAGGATCTGGCGCAAGCCTTTGGCGCGGCAACGGCCTGTTCAAAACCCGTTTCAGACCTCGGCTGGAGGCCTCACAGCGAACACGTGGGCCAGACCGGAAAACCCGTTGCGGCGAACCTTTATGTTGCCGTTGGGATTTCAGGTGCGATCCAGCACATCGCCGGAATCAACTCGTCAAAAGTCAAACTCGTGATCAACTCGGACGCCGAGGCACCGTTTTTCAAGGTCGCCGATTACGGTGTGGTTGGCGATGCGTTTGAGATTGTTCCCAAGCTGGCTGAGAAAGTGAGGGCGTTTAAAGCGAATAATTAACAATTTGAAAATTTGAAAGTTTGAAAATTTGAAGATGGAGCTGCAAAATTCGTTTAACCACATGTTGATCGAAAGTTTGTAGCTCCATTCGACATTTGACATTTGACGGCTTTATGACTTTAAGACCTTATGACTTTAAGACTAAATACGTAAATTAGTTTTTTCCAAAACCTCGCCATGAGCCTTGTAAAACTGACCATAAAAGGGATTTCATACAGCCAGACGCAAAACGGCGCCTACGCCTTGATCCTGAATGAAGTTGACGGAGACCGGAAGTTGCCCATCGTGATCGGTGCTTTCGAGGCACAGTCTATCGCGATCGCGCTTGAAAAAGAGATCAAGCCGCCGCGTCCGCTAACGCATGACCTTTTCAAAAATTTCGCCGACCGATTTGACATCGCGGTGCGCCAGGTGATAATCCACAAGTTGGTTGATGGCGTATTTTATTCGAGCATCATCTGCGAGCGCGACAAGATCGAGGAAATCATCGACGCGCGAACATCAGATGCCATCGCTCTGGCTTTGCGTTTCAACGCGCCAATTTTCACCTATAAAAACATCCTTGACAAAGCTGGCATCTATCTCAAGGCCAATCCTTCAGACGATGATAAAGGCCACGATTCCGACGACGTGCTTTCGCAGCCGGAAACTTTTGGCATGGAAGAATCCAATACCTCCGGCGGCGCCTATTCAAAACTGAGCCTGTCAGAGCTGCACGAATTGCTTCAGGGCGCGGTGCAAAGTGAGGATTATGAAAAAGCTGCAAAAATCAGGGACGAGATCTCGAAGCGAGAAAGCTAAGGAGTATTTTGAATTTTAAATTTTAAATTTTGAATGGCCTAGCAATTAGCTCTTACTTAAGTTTGAATAGTCGAATTTAGATTAGGCCTTTAATCATCAAATTTAAATTTACATCCAAATTATAATTAAATATTATTAATCCCTTGGCCTGTCGATTAGCTCGATGCCTATACAAAATTCAAAATTCATCGTTCAAAATTATGCAACAGTATCTCGATCTCGTCCGCCACGTCCTATCCACCGGAACCGATAAAGGCGACCGCACCGGAACCGGGACGCGCAGTGTGTTTGGGTATCAGATGCGGTTTGACCTGGCCGAGGGTTTCCCAATGGTGACCACCAAGAAACTGCACCTGAAGTCCATCATTTATGAACTTTTGTGGTTTTTGAAAGGCGACACCAATATTAATTACCTCAACGAAAACGGCGTAAAAATATGGGATGAGTGGGCCGATGGAAACGGCGATCTCGGCCCGGTTTACGGCTACCAATGGCGTAACTGGAATGGCGACGGTATTGACCAGATCAGGGAGTTAATTGAAACTTTGAAATCAAATTCCAACAGCCGAAGGATGCTCGTCTCGGCGTGGAATCCTTCGGTATTGCCCGATATTTCAATGAGTTTTGCCGATAATGTGGCCAACGGAAAGGCGGCACTTCCGCCCTGCCACGCCTTTTTCCAGTTCTATGTTGCCGATGGCAAGCTCTCATGCCAACTCTACCAGCGCAGCGCCGACATCTTTTTGGGCGTTCCGTTCAATATTGCATCTTACGCGCTTTTCACGATGATGGTGGCCCAGGTAACCGGGTTTGAGCCCGGAGAGTTTATACATACGTTCGGCGACGCGCACATTTACAATAATCATATCGAGCAACTTGAACTGCAGCTCTCGCGCGATCCCAAACCGCTACCAAGGATGGTAATCAATCCCGATGTTAAGGACATCTTCGGTTTTAAGTTTGAAGATTTCACTCTCGAGGGATATGAGCCGCATCCACACATCAAAGGCCAGGTTGCCGTTTAGTATGGAAAGAAAAAACGAAATCGTGCTTGTGGCCGCTGCGGCACAAAATAATGCGCTTGGCAAGGACAATAAACTGTTGTGGCATTTGCCCCTCGATTTCAAAAGGTTCAAGGCGCTGACATCGGGGCACTGCATCATCATGGGCCGGAAAACTTTCCAATCGTTGCCCGGAATGTTGCCCAACCGGACACACATCGTCATTTCACGCAATCCCGATTTTAGTCCACAGTGCTGCATCGTCGTAAAAAACCTCGCCGAAGCCATTGCCAGGGTTCCGGAGGGCGAGCCTGCGTTTGTCATCGGCGGAGGCCAGATCTATGCCCAGGCCATTTCCATCGCCGATCGCATCGAACTCACGCGCGTTCACCAAAGTTTTGAAGCGGACACTTTTTTTCCCGAAATTGACCCGTCGGAATTTGAAATTATATTCCAGGAACACCACCAAGCCGATGATCGGCACCGATTTCCGTTCTCCTTCATTACTTATAAGCGGTGCGTTGACCGTCAATAACGTATATTTGCGTAAAGCATCAGGATGTCTCAAAACGTAAAACCTTACAAGGATTCGGGACTGGGGAAAAAAGAGCAGGTAGCTACCATGTTTGACAATATCTCCGGCGGATACGACTCGCTAAACCGCGTCATCTCGCTGGGCATTGACCAAAAGTGGCGGCGCAATGTTGTAAAGCTCATCGCCGAAAAAAATCCCGAAACCATTTTGGATATCGCAACTGGCACGGGGGATCTTGCGATCATGCTCTCGGGTTCGACCACGGCGAAGATTACCGGTGCCGACATCTCAAATGGCATGCTCGAAGTGGGCCGAAAAAAGATCACCGCGGCCAATCTCAGCGACAGGATCGAACTTGTTTACGGCGATTCTGAAAATCTGCCTTTTGCCGATGCGACTTTTGACGCAGTGACGGTAAGCTTCGGAATCCGGAATTTCGAAAATCTGGAAAAAGGCCTGTCTGAAATCCTGCGGGTGCTGCGTCCCGGCGGAAGGTTTGTTATTTTGGAAACATCGGTACCTGAAAAATTTCCTTTTAAACAGGGCTACGCTTTTTACACGAAGGCCATTTTGCCGCTCATTGGCAGAATTTTTTCCCGCGACCGTTCGGCGTACGGCTATCTCTCAGAATCGGCATCGGTATTTCCATACGGCGAAAAACTGAACAATATTTTGCGCAAAATTGGGTTTATAGACGTAGTTTCGATGCCACAAACCTTTGGTGTCGCAACCATTTATTCAGCTTTCAAAAACGCATGAGAAACGCCGTCCTAATTTTTTTCCTTTTTATTTCAGGTACTGCTCTGGCACAATTTGGCAGGGATCCCCTGATCAATCTGGAGAATTTTGACAGGCAGCGTGTGCATTGGGGCTATTTTTTGGGCTTTAACAGTTACGATTTCAAATTTGATTATAAAACGCCGCCCGGTAAGGACGTCCTTGTCAAGGGGACAACGGGCTTCAACGTTGGTCTTGTTGGCAATTTGAGGTTGACGGAATATATTGACCTGCGTTTTGAACCAGGACTTTACTACACGCAGCGGGATCTGGTTTACCAAAACCTGATCCTGGCCGCCGACCGTGACCGCGAGGTGAGATCAACGTATATCCACTTCCCGTTACTCGTTAAATTTTCGTCGCTGCGCACCGGCAACATCAGGCCTTACCTTACCGCAGGACTTTCAGAAACACTCAATATTTCAAGCAATTCCAAGTCAAAGGATGACAACGCGGCGGGGCGCTTCCGCGTCAAGCAGTGGACCTCAAACTGGGAAGTGGGATTTGGTGTTGACCTTTATTTTGAGTACTTCAAGTTTTCGCCGTCAATCCGAGGCGTATTTGGCCTTAGCGACGAACTCATCCGCGACGCCGACCCCAACAGCCCGTGGACATCCAATATCGAAGCGCTTAAGACAAGGGCGGTTTTTGTGAATTTTACGTTTCATTAAAGTCGTCAGTTGTCAGTCTTCAGTCTTCAGTCGGTCAACCCGGATGTTTGAAGCTTTCAGCTATCAGCTATCAGCTTGATTACGACCAACCGGATGTTCCTCGGTAGGTGACATTCTTCCTTGCTACTTTCCAACTCAAAAACGCGTTGTTGAGTGTTCACGAATTCGCTAATTCGCTAATTGGCTAATTCTCTAATTCACAATTTCCTCATTTAATTCCACTGCCGCTACATTCACTTCGGCTGCGGCTGGGTCCTTTCCAACCCAAAAACGCATTGTTGAGTGTTCGATGAATTCGCTAATTCGCTAATTGGCCAATTTCCTCATTTCCTAATTTCCTCATTTCCTAATTCACAATTTCCTCATTTAACTCCACTGCCACTAAATTCACTTCGGCTGCGGCTCGGATCTTCATTTTCAAATTTTCAAACTTTCAATTTCCCCTCCTCCTCACTTCCCCCAAAACCACCGCGGCAGCCGTGGCGACATTGAGGCTCTCGGCTTTTTTCAGCGGCCCAAACAGCGGAATCGCAATACGTTTTTTGCACAGTTTTTCAACTGCAGGGCTGATTCCGTTAGCCTCATTGCCAAACACGATGGCCATCTTTTCGGCAATCAGTGACTGGTATAGGTTTTCGCCGTCCATAAAGGTTCCGACGACCAATCCGTCATAATCTTTAAGAAAACCGGCGATATCCAAATATTGTACATCGACCCGCGCCAGCGAGCCCATGGTGGCCTGTACGACTTTCGGATTGAACACATCGGCCGATTCACGCGAGCAAACCAACTTGGTCACGCCAAACCAGTCGCAAAGCCTGATGAGGGTTCCCAGGTTTCCCGGGTCGCGAATATCGTCCAGCACCACGGTAAGGTCAGATTGGGGCAATTCCCTGTGAATGGGGATCCTGAAAAGCGCCAGGCACTGATTGGGAGTGGAGAGCGAACTGATCTTGCCAAGTTCGGCCAATGAAATTTCGGTGGGCTGAGGCATTCCGGCTATATGGCAATCCTGAGTTGCAAACCATCGGTCA
>JAEZGB010000147.1 GCA_023437485.1 Bacteroidota bacterium | reverse complement strand
CTCTATCTTTTGCTGCCTCGCGCGCAGAATTCCGGCAAAAAAATAACAATTCAGCGGCGCCGCGGCGTAAAAGGATGCCGCTGCAACCGCTCACGCGAATTCAATTAATAATTAATAATTAATAATTGGTGTAAAACGCACCATCAGGCAAACGGCAAGCTGTTGGTGTCATTCAAAATTAAAAATTAACTCCCTATGGTCGTTCAGTTCGGCTGCGCCTCGGGTTAAAATTCAAAATTATTCTCTTATCTTCTGTTCCCACTTCCACGCGCTCTCCAACGCCTCCTCCAAGGTTGACTGCGCTTTCCAGCCCAGAACATTGTTCGCTTTGTCGTTATTGGCGTACGCCGAAGTGATATCTCCCTCACGACGGCCGACGATCTTGTAAGGCAACTTCTTGCCACTCACCTTCTCGAATGCATTGATGACCTCGAGTACCGATGAACCCTTTCCTGTGCCCACGTTAAAGGTTTCCACCTTGTCCGAATTCTTGCCATCAAGTAGTCGCTGCAGGGCCACAACATGAGCTTTGGCCAGGTCAACCACATGAATGTAGTCGCGGATGCATGTTCCGTCAGGGGTTGGGTAATCGTCGCCAAAAACCGAAAGTTCATTGCGCAGGCCTATCCCCGTTTGTGTGATAAAAGGCACGAGGTTTTGCGGGACGCCGATGGGCAATTCGCCGATGTGTGCCGACGGATGCGCCCCGATGGGGTTGAAATAACGAAGCAAAATCGCATTGATATTGGTGACCTTGCAGGTATCGGTGATGATTTCCTCGCCGATTTGTTTGGTGTTGCCATAGGGCGACATGGCCGGCTGGACCGATGCGTCCTCGGTAATGGGCATTTTTTCGGCCTGGCCGTAAACGGTACATGACGAACTGAAAATAAAATGCGCCGAAGGCATTTGGGCAAGTTCCTGCAACAGGTAAACCAGCGTGTTGATATTGTTTTCGTAATAAAGCAGCGGGTTTTCGACGCTTTCGCCGACTGCCTTCGAGGCAGCAAAATGGATTACGCCCGAGACATCCGGGTGCCTTTTAAAAAAATCAATGACGGCGGGTTTGTCTCGCAGGTCAAGTTGTTCAAAAAATGGTTTTTTGCCGGTAATGGCAACGATACCGTCCAAAACCTCAATCGATGAGTTGGAAAGATTGTCAATGATAACGGGTTCAAAGCCCTTGTTTTGGAGTTCAACCACGGTGTGCGACCCGATGAATCCCAGGCCTCCTGTAACGAGTATTTTCATGCGTTGGTTAGGTTTGTTGATTGGCAATATGCCCTAGCCCCGATGGAGCCGGCATCCTCGCAGCGAAGCGGAGAGATCCAGGCGAGAGCGGGAAACAGCTCCAAATTACTTTAAAAATTCGAGAATCGCCGATGTTATGTAATCGATTTGTTCGTCGTCGAGTTCGGTGTGCATGGGCAGCGAAAGCACCTCGCGGCACAATTGGTTGGTCACGGGAAAATCCTCCTCGCGGTAACGGCTGTCGCGGTAAGCCTTTTGCGCGTGCAAAGGAATCGGATAATAAATTGCGCACGGAATGCCTTTGTCCAACAGGTGCTTCATGAGCGCATCGCGGTCGCCTTTGGTGATGCGAAGCGTGTATTGGTGGAATACGTGGCTGTCCAAATCGCCGGTGATAACGGGCGTCACGATTCCCGGATGGTTAGCCAGCTTCTCCGAATATTTGCGCGCCGACTCCTGGCGTGCTTTGTTGTAGGTATCAAGATGCGGAAGCTTTGCCTCGAGTACCGCCGCCTGGATGCTGTCCAAACGGGAATTGACGCCCACGACATCGTGGTGGTAGCGCTCGTACATGCCGTGGTTTACGATTCCGCGGAGGGTGTGCGCCAAGGCATCGTCATTGGTGAAGATTGCGCCGCCGTCGCCGTAGCAACCCAGGTTTTTTGACGGAAAAAACGAGGTGGAAGCCGCATGCCCAATTGCCCCGACTTTGGTTTTGGAACCATCGGCATGTTTGTAATTTGCGCCTATTGCCTGGGCGTTGTCTTCAATCACGAACAAATTGTGCTCTTTTGCAATTTCCATGATCGCGTCCATGTTGGCAGCCTGTCCAAAAAGGTGCACCGGCACAATCGCCTTTGTTTTTGGCGTGATGGCCTTGCGAATGGCATCAATGGAAATGTTAAAGGTGTCGGCGTCAACATCCACGAGCACGGGTGTTAACCGCAATAACGCGATAACCTCGACCGTGGCGGCAAAGGTGAAATCGGCGGTGATGACCTCATCGCCGGGTTCAAGTCCAAGGCCCATCATGGCAATCTGGAGCGCGTCGGTGCCGTTGGCGCACGGGATGACGTGCTTTACGCCGAGGTATTCCTCGAGGTTTTTTTGGAATGCATGCACGCGCGGGCCGTTGATGTAGGCAGTGTTTTCAAGCACTTCGGCTATTGAGGCATTCACCGTATCCTTTATCTTATCATATTGGCCCTTAAGGTCGACCATCTGGATTTTTTTCATCTAAAAATTGTTGAATGGCAAAAATACGAAGGAAACCGATATGACGACTGTTCTATGACAAATGTCGAACGACAAACGACAAACGACATGCGAGGCGAAGCCGAACTGAGCGAAGCTAAATGTCCAATGACGAATGACGAATGACGAACGACACACGAGCCTGAAGCGCACCAACCCAAAGCTCAAAACCCACAACTCAAGACCAACTCGAGCCCAACGGGCGAACCGTATGGAGCGAAAGCGTAGTAAAACCCGCAACCATTTTGTAAATTAGCGCCCGATGTACTTCCTCTACAACATTTTTGCCCACCTCATGCAGTTCGCACTGGGAGTCGCCGCAAGGTTCAGCCCCAAGATGAAACTGTTCATTGATGGCAGGAAGGATGTTTTTAAAAGGCTTGAAAATTCGATTGGCAAGAGCGACAGGGTCATCTGGTTCCATGCGGCGTCGCTGGGTGAATACGAACAAGGGCTTCCGGTAATGGAAGAAATCCGCAAAAGATTGCCCGAGTACAAACTGGTACTGACATTCTTTTCACCATCAGGATATGAGGTCCGGAAAAAAAACACCGTTGCGCACCTCACGCTTTATCTGCCGCTGGATACTGCCGGAAACGCCGCGAAGTTTGTCAAAATGGCCCATCCTGAAATGGCGTTTTTTGTCAAATATGAGTACTGGCCAAATTATCTGCGGGAATTGCGGCGCGCGCAGACACCCACTTTTTTGGTGTCGGGGATTTTCCGCAAAGACCAGGCGTTCTTTAAGTGGTATGGCCGGTTTTACCGCAAGGCGCTGGATACTTTCACTCACTTTTTTGTGCAAAACGAAGTGTCGCGTGATTTGCTCGAAAACATCGGAAAGGAGAACGTGACCATTAGCGGCGACACGCGTTTTGACCGGGTGGCCGATATTCTGGCACGCGACAATAGCCTTGAGTTTATTGACGATTTCAAGGGCCCGGCAATTTTGGTAGTTGCGGGAAGCACCTGGCCAAAGGATGAAGAACTGCTGAAAACCGTTATTAGGGAAGACGGCCCGAACACCCGGTATGTGATCGCGCCGCATAACATCAAACCCGATCAGATCAGGGAATTGCGCGAGTCCTTTGGTGACCAGGCGGTACTTTATTCAGAACGGGAAGGCAAAATGCTTTCCAATTACCGTATCTTCATCGTCGACACCATCGGCATCCTGACCAAGATTTATAGTTACGCCGATATCGCTTATGTAGGCGGCGGGTTTGGCAATCCGGGCGTTCACAATGTGCTCGAGCCGGCCGCGTTCGGAATACCCGTTATCACCGGCCCCAATTACTCGCATTTTGCCGAGGCCACGGCACTTGTAAAACTTGGCGGCTGCCTTGTTGTAAAAACGGCGGCGGAGTTGGCCCGGGCGTTGCAGGATCTTGCGTCAGATTCACTGCTGCGCGCCGAAAAAGGTAGCATCTGCGGAACATTCGTCGCCATGAATACCAACGCTGTGGGCCGGATCATGAAACATTTGGAAACCCGCGGCGACATACCGCTCAATTGAAACTAATTAAATTTACCATATGAGAATTCTGAAACTGGCACTTTTGCTATTTATTGTCCAGGTGCAGGCCCAACAAGGCGGCATGTGGGTTCCGTCATTGCTCAAGGGCATGAACGAGACCGAAATGAAAAACCTCGGCATGAAAATCAGCGCATCGGACATTTACGATGCCAACAAACCGGGAATTAAAGATGCCGTTCCGCAGTTCAACAACGGTTGCACGGCCGAGATGATTTCGCCAAAAGGGCTTTTGCTCACCAACCACCATTGTGGTTTTGACCAGATCCAAAGCCACTCGTCGGTGGAGAAAGATTATATTACAGATGGTTTTTGGGCGATGAGCATGGCCGAGGAGCTTCCGAACCCCGGGGTCGTGGTTACTTTTGTAATCAAGATTGAAGACGTGACCAGCCAGGTGCTTGCCGGTACGCAAAACATTTCCGCCGAAGCCGATAAACAGAAAAAGATCCAGGAAAACATCACATCGGTTACCAATACTTTTAAAAAGGAACCGTGGCAGGAGAATCGCATCCGCAACTTTTTTGACGGCAACCAATACCTTTTGTTCGTAACCGAAACCTTCAAGGACATCCGCCTGGTGGGCGCGCCGCCATCATCAATCGGGAAATTTGGTTCTGATACCGATAACTGGGTCTGGCCTCGTCATACGGGCGACTTTGCGCTGTACCGGATTTACGCCGACCAAAACAACCGGCCGGCCGAATACTCGACCAACAATGTGCCTTATGTACCCAAGCACTACTTTCCAGTATCGATTGCGGGGTTAAAGGAAAATGATTTTACCATGGTGATGGGCTATCCCGGCCGCACCACCGAATACCTTCCGGCCGTTGCCGTAGAGCAGATCATCAACACGCTCAACCCTGCCAAGATCGGGGTGCGTGATGCCGCACTCAAAGTTCAGGACGCTTACATGCGCAAGGACAATGCGATCAAGATCCAGTATGCTTCCAAATATGCCAGCGTGGCCAACTATTGGAAAAAGTGGATTGGCGAGACCAAGGGGCTAAAAAAATCAAACGCGGTGGCAATTAAACGCAAGTCTGAAAAGGAATTCATGCAAAAGGTTGCCAAAGCCGGCAAACAAGCCGAATACGGCAACCTGCTTTCAGATTTTGACAAGGCGTACGCCGAAATTGCTCCCTATGCCCTGGCACGGGACTATTTTAGCGAAGTCTTTCTGCGCAATACCGAATTGACCACTGTCGGCTTCAGGCTTTACCAACTCGAGCAGGCCTTCGATGCGCGCGGCGCCCAAGCCTTTAATGACCGCAAGAACAATCTGCTGGCCGGCATCGGTGAATTTTACAAGGACTTCAATGCCAACGTGGACCGCGACGTATTTAAACAAACCGTCGCCATATACCTTAATGAAACGCCAAAGCAGTTCCTTCCTGACGGCGCCGGGAAAATGGATGCGGTCAAACTTGCCGACGATATCTATTCAACATCTTCCCTGGTTAGCAATGAAAAATTGCAAAAGCTGCTTGAGGGTGACGCACAGGCCGTCATTTCGCGCATCAACCAGGACAAGGGTTACCAATTTATCAAAGCGGCCGCCAAGGCTTATATGGAAAAGGTGGCGCCCAAATATGACGAGGTCAATCTGCGCATCACCGCACTGCAACGCACCTATATGAAAGCAATTCTTGACCTGGGCCACGGCCATCGCGTATTCCCTGATGCCAACAGCACCCTCCGGGTAACTTACGGGAAAGTCAAGGGCTATTCGCCTGCCGACGGCGTGACCTACGCTCCGTTTACCACCCTTGATGGCGTGATGGAAAAATATGTACCCGGCGATTACGAGTTTGATGTGCCTCAAAAGCTCATCGACCTGTACAATAAAAAAGATTACGGTCCTTATGGGATGGACGGCAAGATGCCGGTGAATTTCATCGGAACCAACCATACCACGGGAGGGAATTCAGGCAGCCCGGCGATCGATGCCCGCGGAAACCTGGTCGGGCTCAATTTTGACCGCGTTTGGGAGGGCACCATGAGCGACATTCACTATGATCCTGAAATTTGCCGGAACATCATGGTTGACATGCGTTATATCCTTTTCATCATCGATAAATACGCCGGTGCAAAGCACCTGATCCAAGAGATGAAAATTGTAGGAACAGGCAAATAATAGGTCTTTTTTTTGATCGTAAACCCAACAAATACAAGGGTTTGAGGCCTGTAGGAATTTTTTAAAAAAAAATTCGAAAAAAAATATACATGTCAAAAAATTTATATCTTTGCCTCGAATTAATAATTAACCTTTTACACTAAAGTAAGATGAAAAAAGTATTTTTTAGCCTGGCTCTTGTAGCTGCTATCACTTTGGTTTCATGCAAAGAAACTAAAA
>JAEZGB010000130.1 GCA_023437485.1 Bacteroidota bacterium | reverse complement strand
AACCAGGCAATGGCCCCTTGTTCAACCCTGCAGCTAAACGGGATTGAAGCAGTTTGCCCATGTGATGAAGTGGCCTACAACCTTTACACCGGGCAGGCACCTGAACAGGAATACCCCATGAAACCATACCGGGTGAGCGTACAGGGCAACGTGCTTAGGGTCTTTAATTGAAAAATGCCGCACTTGGCGGCACTTTCGTAACTAAAACAAACAAAATTAAAACCTTAATGTGGCTCCCGCAAGAAAATTGGTCCCGGCCTGCGGGAAATAACTGATGTAGTTCTCGCCATAAAGGTATGCGTTCGAAACGTACCGGGCATCAAAGAGATTGTTCACCATCGCGGTGAGCACAATTGACTGAAAAACTGCTTTGGGCTTAATTTCATAGACAACATTAAGGTCAGTTACGGAATAACTGTCCAAACGGGTTTCACGAGTGTCAATGTTCCCTGCATATTGCTCACCCACATATTTGCTGAGCAGCGCGGCGTAAAACCGGTCATTGAACCTGTAGGCTGCCACCAGGGCTCCAATCACATTGGGCGAAAACGAAATATTTGTATCACCCAAATTCAAAAGTCCTTCCTCGCCAACAATTGCATAATCTTCAATTTTATTGACACTCAGCGCCAGGTTCGGGCTTAACGTAAAACGGGAAGTTATTGCAAATGCCGCGTCAACCTCAACTCCGGCCCGGTAACTGCGGTCAACATTGCGCCGAATTTCGGCTCCAATTTCATCAATTTCGCCTGTTTTAACCAATTGATCGCGGTATAGCATGTAGAACAGGTTGGTGTTGATGCGGTAGCGATCCCTGTTAAATCTCCAGCCAAGTTCAAAATCGTGAAGCTCTTCGTGCTTTGGCGATCCGTTTTCATAATCGGTGCGATTGGGCTCTTTGGAAGCTTTTGCATACGAGAGATAAAGCTGGTTTTCGCGGTTTACGGTAAAATTCAAACCGGCCTTTGGGTTTAAAAATGAAAAACTTTCGTCTACTTTTTTGCCGCCGTCAACAGTAGTTTTGTAGGATACATTCCTAAACTGGATGTCACCAAAAACCGAAATCCGCCCCGTTACATCGATTTGCGCTTTGGCATATGTGCTCAGGTCAGTCTTGCGGGCATACTGATCGTAATAATGGTCAAGAGGTTCCGAGGTCGAAGCGTACCGCGACCACACTACCTCGCCAAAGTGAAGGCCTTCATAATTGTTGAGCGCCCCGCCAAAAATTAGCTCAATCCCCGGCTGACGGTAAATGGCCGAAAAGGTTGTGCCGTAAAAGTCATTGTCCAACCACTTGCGGCGTACAAGGTCGCTCTCGGTGATGGTTTCAGTGCCGATGATAACCGGCGCCATGCCGTACTCGGCCAGATCAGCGTCTTCCTTGTAATTTTCATAGAATCCCCTGCCGATGGTGTAATGCAGCGCCAGGTTACTGCTCCAGCGCTCATTCCAGCGCTCGTTCCAATGCAGCTGGAAATGGTCCTGAGAATAGTCGTCGACCTCATTTTTATAAAATCGGGTGTTCCCGGCCTCGTCGGTATACATTCCCGAATAGTTGAAAGTGGGATCCAAAGCCAGTGTTTCGGCATCCAATCCGTTCCAGGCCTGGTAGGTGCGCTCTTTGCCGCCAAATACAAGTCCTTTTATGGTTGATGTCTTGCCCATGTAAGTTCCCTGTAAAAAATACGATTTCAGGTCTGAGGTTGCGCGGTCAATATAACCGTCTGATTTTAGCAGCGATAACCTTCCCGAAAGTTCAAAGCTATTGTTAAGCCTTCCGCTCCCGAATTTCACCGTGTGTTTGCGCGAATTAAAACTGCCAAACGAATTTGAAATCTCGGCATAAGCCGTGTCAGCAACCCTGTCGGTAAGCAGGTTGAGGCTTGCGCCGAAGGCTCCCGCTCCGTTGGTTGATGTTCCGACGCCGCGCTGAAGCTGTATGCTCTGCAGCGACGATGCGAAATCAGGCATGTTGACCCAGAAGGTTCCGCTGGATTCGCTGTCATTGTACGGAATCCCGTTGATGGTGACATTCACCCGGGTGGCATCGCTTCCGCGGACCCGGATTCCGGTGTATCCGAAGCCGTTACCGGCGTCGCTGGTTGTTACCACCGAAGGCATGAAATTGAGCAAAATAGGGATGTCCTGGCCCAGGTTCCGGCGCTCCAGCTCTTCCTTTTGCACATTGCTAAAGGTGACCGGCGTTTTTTGCGTAGCGCGGACTGCCGTGACCATGACATCCTCCAACGGAACGGCAGTGGAATCAGGTTGCTGTTGCGCAAAGGCCTGTGTTGAGAAAAAGCATCCGGCGATGGATGCGTGAGCGATCGCGGCAAGGCACCGCGTACCGCCAAGAGCGCGGCCCGAAGGGACACGCCCGAAATTTTGGAATAAAAGTTTCATCCGTAAAAAAGTTTACGAATAAAAGGGGCAATTATCCTTTGTTAATAATGATTTGGCGCCGCAGCGTCCTGCGAGCTTGTTCCTAAACAGCATTACCTGTTCAAGGTTCCATGGGTATGATCTCAGCCTGTTAAAGCACCCCTTTGAGATGGCGCAAAGCTAGGAAAATTTTGAAGATTTGGAAATTTGAAAATTTGAAATTGCCAATCAAGAGGCAAAGTCAATAACATATTGAGTCTCAGATTATAATTTTTTCGCTATACAATTATAATCCATTGACTTGCAGCTTCACTTTCAAATTTTCACCCGAGCTCGAAGAGCGAACTGAGCGAAGCTAAATTGTCTCATTTTCAAATTAAACCTCCGGTTTCCTCCGCATCTCCTTCACCCCCGAATGCCTGCGCTTATCATTGATGCGCTTCCTGATCACTGATTTTGGGATTTTGGTCTTTTTTCGCGGTTTGGCCACTATGAGTGCCGATTCCAAAAGCGCGATCAATTTTTGGGTGGCGATCTCGCGGTTGCGAAGCTGGCTGCGGTCTTCTTCGCTGGAGACCGTGAGCAGGCCGTCGGCGGTTATCTTATTGGCGAGTTTGGTGGCGATGAGCGATTTTTCATCTTCTGACAATCCCTGCGAGGCCATGACATCAAGCGAGAGCACGGCCTTGCTGGCCACCTTGTTGACGTTTTGCCCGCCGGCGCCGCTGCTGCGAACGGCCTTGAACTGCAGCTCCTGGATTATCTTTTCAGTTTCCATCAGGGTTGGTGCGCAGGTTTTAGCAGGTCATTGACGGTTTTCACCGGATTGAAGGTGAGCAGCGGGACCTCGACAAAAATCGTGATCCATTTGGCCATCGCGCCGTTCCACAGGCCGGGAAGCTCATAGGCCTTGAGCGGCTTGCCGTCCTTGTTTTTTTGGACGATAAAGCCACTGTTGTGGCCTATGAAATCTTCAAGTTTATACTTTTCCCCCTCGCGGTTGCGGATGCTGCAAACAATGTCTACCGGATTAAAGTGCGTGGATTGGGCCATGATGGCCGCCTGCTCCGGGTTCTGCATATCCACCTGCGCGGTTTCGACTATTTGAAGCGAAAGGTTGCCCTTGCGGTCACGCACCCAGAACGGGCCTCCGCCGGGTTCGCCCTCGTTCTTGACCATGCCGCACACCCTGATGGGACGTTCAAGCATTTTTTTGATGAGTGCGGCCTTATTCTCAAGGGTGTACATTTCAAAATCATCGGGCATGCACAACTGGAGTTTGTCGCAGATAAATTCGTGAATCTGTAAAACAACCGCCGCGTCAGGTTCCTTGTCCAGAAGTTCAAGGCAGTTGAAGACGCCATCGCGGATTTCAAGCAAGATACCTGCAAGCGCTTTCTTGTACAATGCGATTTCCGGCCGGTTCCCGTGCGAAACATTGTCGATGTTCTTTATAAAGATCACATCGGCATCCAGAAGGCCAAGGTTCCTGATAAGGGCCCCGTGCCCGCCTGGCCTGAAAACCAGTTTCCCGTCATTGTCCCTGAACGGCTCATTTGCGGGATTGACCGCCAAGGTATCGGTTGAGGGATCCTGAATGCTGTAACTTACTCTAAGCCGGACCCCGGACTCCTGCTCGTATTTAAATTTTTTGGCGGCCACAATTTCCTCAAACAGCCGTTGGTGGTCATCCGAGACCGTGAAATGCACGTGGGCCTGGTTGTCCCGTCCTGCTGCGTACAGCATTGATTCGGCAATGTGTTCTTCTACCGGCGTGGCCGTATGGGTTTTGTATGTATGAAAAGGCAAGACTCCTTTGGGTTTGTCACAATATCCGAGTTGGTCGGGTTCAAGCAATTGCCGGACAAAGGCACAAATCCTCTCGGTGCGGTCCAGCGAGGCGAAATCGCGGTTTTGGTCTTGCAGTTTTGCAATTACCGACGGGTAAAAGGGAAATTTTTCCAGGCCCGCGAGAAAAACGGCAAGGTCGCTGGCATTTTTGCGGTTGATATAGGCATTTACACTCTCGCTCTCAGAGTTGAAATCATTGATAAATTCACTCAGGAACTTGAACATGCGGCT
Organism: Bacteroidota bacterium; assembly: GCA_023437485.1. Lineage (GTDB taxonomy): Bacteria > Bacteroidota > Bacteroidia > Flavobacteriales > Flavobacteriaceae > Flavobacterium. The sequence goes on along the minus strand of JAEZGB010000130.1, from coordinate 11,486 downwards.
GGCGGCGCCCGATGCGGGCACAAACTTGCAAACCTCAAGCGATCCCGAGTGACGCTCATAAAGGCCGGCATAAAATTCATAGCCGGAATTATCGGGCTTCAGGATACCATCGCCCACGGTCGCCGGCCGATCCAGAACGGTTTTGGGAATACCGTCGTAAAAAAACTTCAGTTGTGACTCAAGAGTTTCGAGATTTATTCCTCGGGAATGGATGTCAATAAAATCATGAGCGTCCAAATTCAGTTCCTTTGCCTTGGCCAACTTTTTCAAGATTGACTTTGCCTCCTCCAACCTTTCCCGTGCGCTTCCTGAAAGAAGGATGTACGGTTTGTTGTGCTGTTCCAGTGCAGCCCGGAAATCCTGCAACATGTTGTCCCGGTCGTTGGGCCGGTCGCGCAGATCGTCAGGGGTCCAGGGAACGTCAACATCGGTTAACAGGAACAGGTCATAATGATGTTCGGCAGCAGCTTTGGCAATTGAGGCGTCGCAAATTCCAAAATAGTGGTCGGCATAAACTTTTGTTTGCAGGAGGCAGGTGTCACAAAAGACGAAATCCCGGGCTCCGCGCAACGCCTGGGCTTCCAGTTCAATCTGGCCCAACGCTATGGGCAAAAGGTCTTCCGGTGCGCATGGCCGCGCCGAATCATCGTACTTCTTCTGGAGATAGTCGCGTGCGAACTCGGCGGCCCAGGTTGTATTGAACTCGGCGGCCAACTGGCTTGCAAGTGTAGTCTTTCCCGTGCTTTCCGGGCCAAAGACGGCTATTTTGAGTATTCCGGTGACGTTTCCCGGCTGCTTAAGATTTTCCTCCATGTTATGTAGGCCTGAACGGCGATTATGGTAAAAATGACGTATTGGAGCGCGAGCATGCCCAGCCCCCGGTATGCGTATAAAGGAATGGCAATCAGGTTCCCGATGATCCATAGGGTCCAGTTCTCGATTTTTTTGAGCGCCATGAACCACATCGCGGTAAAGAAGATGCCTGCGGTTAGAATATCGAACCAGTTCTCAATCATGATGTCCTGGCCAAATCCTTTGTATATCGTGAAAATAACGATTATCGTGATGATAAACAGGGAAAGGCCCGTTAATTTTTCGCGATGGTTGGTTCTGGAAACCGACACTTTCTCTACTGAAGCCCCACTCCACTTGTACCATCCGTAAAGGCTCATCAGGGTGTAATACCCATTCACCACCATGTCGCCAAAATAACCCGCCACATACAAAAGATAAGTAGTGATGGCAGTTGCGACAAGGCCCACGGGATAAACCAGGATGTTTTGATTCCGGGCGAACCAGACACTCGCAATACCCGTGAAAAAGGCGATAGCTTCCAGCACAATCCGGTAAACGGGCGCGTTTTTGTAGGCGTCGATAAAAAAATCAAGCATGGTTAAAGAATTCGGGGTTTTGTTCAAAGGCGGTGCCGATAACAACCATCTGGGCACCCGCATCATAAGCCGACTGAATGGCCTGCATTGAACGAATTCCGCCGCCCACAATCACGGGAATCGAAACCGCCGAACAAACGCGCCGGATGATCTCAGATTCTACCGGTTGCAATGCGCCGCTTCCCGCCTCGAGATAAATGAGTTTTTGCCCAAGCATCTCGCAGGCCATTGCCGAGTTTACAATGGTGGTTGAATCATGAATCGGCGTGGTTCCGGTTACGCGCGCCACAGCCGACCCGTTCCCGCCGTCAACCAGAATGTAACCCGTGGGCAAAATCTGGATATTGGCGTCCTTTAATTTTGGCGCTGCCTGTACATGATGGCCGATCAGATAGTCGGGATTGCGGCCCGATGCCAAAAACAGCAGCAGCAATGCATCGGCCAGCGGTGAAATTTGTGACGGATGCCCCGGGAAAATGATAACGGGCAACCCGATCTTGCGCAGCTCGGAGACAAGCGGTTCCATTTGGCCCTCAAAGGTGCTGCCTCCAACAAAGATGTGCGTAGCCGGCGATGACCTTATGGCAGTGGCAATTCGCGCAATTTGCGAAGGCGGGGTCTTTTCAGGGTCGATGAGGACGGCCAAGAGTTTTTTTTCCTCCGCGCGCGCCGTTAATATGTCATTGTAGATTGTAGCCAAGAAAATCTTTTTCAAATGCGAAGACAAGCGTGTACTCGCCGAGTTCTTCAAAATGAACCTCAAAGTTACGGACGATGGCCCCGAAATGGAGTTCGGCGGTGGTTTTTTTATCTGACAGCTCAAAGGGGCGCGCACGGATATGATCCTTGAAACTGATGCCTTTTTCATTGCGGATCTTAAAAATCGATTCCTTGATGCCCCAATTCACGGTGAGTTTGCGAACATAGTCAGGCGCCGTCGGATCTAGCTGCATGGAAGGCTCCATGAACTTTGCGGCTATCCGTGCGATTTTATCGCGCTGGAGTTCCAAATCGATGCCGATGGGCCTGTCACTGATCCCGATTACCGAGCAATCGTGCGAATGTGAAATGGAAATGTGCCGACCGTCCGGAAGGTGCGGTTTCCCCAGCCCGTCATAAACCAGTTGGGCATCGGTGTAACCAGCCTGTTGCAACAGCAGCCTTACGGCGATAAAACCTTTTTGATGCTGGCGGGATTTCATGTTCCCGATCCTGAAGATCGAACGGTCAGTGAGTGCTGCGCAGTCAAAGAGATCGGCAAGCGATTCCTGGATGTCCCAGACAAAAAGCGTGGTGCCGGAGTCATTGTGTATAATATTGGAAAGCGGCATGTGCGTGAGGTTTAGCCCCGATTGCAGCGAAAATCCTTTTGCCGAAGCAGGTTTTGCGAGGCGAAAGATTGCAGCGGAAAGCGGGATTGGCTCCTGATTATTAAAAATTTCAGCGCCAAAACGTTAGGTAGATGAAACTGGTATTAATTCTTTTTTAAACGCCGCGTCCAAATAAAAGTTATGCGTAAATTTGCGGCTTATACAAATATAACAATATGAGTACGCAAACGATGCCTTTCGTGGCATACAAAGTAAAAGATATTTCACTGGCCGCGTGGGGTCGTAAGGAAATCGAGCTGGCCGAGGCCGAAATGCCGGGATTGATGGCGCTTAGGCGCGAATATGGAAGTTCGCAACCGTTAAAGGGAGCGCGCATTGCCGGTTGCCTGCACATGACCATTCAGACGGCGGTTTTGATCGAGACACTAATCGCACTTGGTGCCGAGGTGACCTGGTCATCGTGCAACATTTTCTCTACACAGGACCAGGCTGCTGCCGCGATCGCCGCCGCCGGGATTCAGGTTTACGCCTGGAAGGGAATGAATGAGGAGGAATTTGACTGGTGTATTGAGCAGACTTTGTTTTTTGGCGAAGACCGCAAGCCGCTCAACATGATTTTGGACGACGGCGGCGATTTGACCAATATGGTCTTTGACCGCTACCCCGAACTGATCGACGGAATCAAAGGCTTGTCTGAAGAGACGACAACCGGCGTGCACCGCCTTTACGAGCGCATGAAAAACGGCACTCTTCCGATGCCAGCCATCAACGTAAACGACTCGGTTACAAAATCAAAATTTGACAATAAATACGGCTGTAAGGAAAGCGCCGTGGATGCGATTCGACGCGCCACCGACGTCATGCTTGCAGGAAAACGCGTCGTGGTTTGTGGCTACGGCGATGTGGGCAAGGGAACGGCGGCTTCTTTCCGCGGTGCGGGTTCCATCGTGACCGTAACCGAAATTGACCCGATCTGCGCGCTTCAGGCCGCGATGGACGGATATGAGGTGAAAAAGCTGGACACAGTTGTTGGCAATGCCGACATCATCATCACGACTACCGGAAATAAGGACATCGTGGTGGGCCGTCATTTCGAGAAGATGAAGGACAAGACCATTGTGTGCAACATCGGGCACTTTGACAACGAAATTGACATGGCCTGGCTTAACAAAAATCACGGAGCTTCAAAAATCGAGATTAAGCCGCAGGTGGACAAATACACCATCGCAGGCAAGGACATCATCATCCTGGCCGAGGGCCGATTGGTGAACCTGGGCTGCGCGACCGGGCACCCGAGCTTTGTGATGTCAAACTCATTTACCAACCAGACGCTGGCTCAAATTGAACTTTGGACCAACAGTGATAAATACGAAAACCAGGTTTACATGCTTCCGAAACACCTGGACGAAAAAGTCGCGGCGTTACACCTGGAAAAATTGGGCGTGGAGCTCGAAACCCTCAACGATGAACAGGCCAAGTACATTGGCGTGGAAGTCAAGGGGCCGTTCAAGCCTGAGTACTACAGATATTAAAAAAACGGGCTTAGGCCTGTTTTTTTTTTCGAATGTCGAACGTCCAATGTCAAACGGAGCGGCCAGTAACATCATTTGAAGTTTATATTATAGACTACGAGGTCTGACGATGACCGAGGTCTGACGACTAGTAGTGGGTTATGGGTAATGGGTTCTGGGTTATGAGAACAATCCATAAACTGCGAGCCTTAAACTGTTAACCGTAAACATTCCGTGCTCCGTTAATCTCTGTCGCCTGTCGTAACCGTGACAAGCTGAAGGCTGACAGCTGATAGCTGATAGCTTACTGATGACTGACGACTGATGACTGACGACTGATGACTGATGACTGACGATTAGTTATGGGTTTTACTACGCTCCGCTCCGCACAGTACGCCCTTCGGCTCGGGTTGGGTTATGAGTACAATCCTTAAACTGCAATCCTTAAATAAACCGTAAACATTCCGCGCTCCGTTAATCTCTGTCGCCTGTCGCATAAACATGACAAACTGATAGCTGACAGCTGATAGCTTACTGACGACTGATGACTGATGACTGGCTATGGGTATTACTACGCCCCGTTCAGTTCGCCCTCCGGATTCGGGTTGGGTTATGAGTGCAATCCTTAAACAGCAATCCTTAAATTGTTAACTATAGACTTTCCGTGCGCAGGTAATCTCTGCCGCCTGTCGCATACCATGACAAGCTGATAGCTGATAGCCAATAGCTTTTTGATAACTGATGACTGACGACTGACGACTTTAGCCATTCGATTAACACAATAAAGCTGAAGGCTGACAGCTGACAGCTGATAGCTTCCCTGCATTTTATGTTTTTATTACGAATCGCCTTCCAACTTATTTCCTAATTTTAGAATTAACTAAAAACCAAGAACATGAAAAAGTTATTGTTGATGGCAGCCGCAGTGGGTGTGCTCACTGTTACCAGCTGTAAGAAAGAAGTTGAACGCGAGCAGGATACTAACATCCAAGCCGACGGAACCATGACCACCGAAACCGAAACGGACGTGGATTATGAACTAAGCCTTAACGAGGCCGAAAAGGAATGGAATGAAGCCGAACGCGATATCGAAGCCGCCGTTGCAAAAGGTGATGCAGAAGCTGAACGCGCTGCAAGGGAAGCATCGGCCGAGGCAAGAAAGGCCTGGGATGACACCAAAGCCGCGATGAAGGAAGCTGGCCAGGAAACCAAGGAAGCTTATAACCGCACTTTGGAACGCGCCAAAATTGACTAATTTATAACCGATGAAGAAAATCCTTTTTGCGATAGCAATCATCGCGGCTTTTGGCTGCAAGCGCGAGACGACGGTTACTGAGACCACGACCGTCAATCCGGACGGATCTACCTCAACCGTGACCAAAACGACTACCGATTACGACATCAGGCTTCGCAAGGCCGAAGATGAGTATCGCGTGGCCGAGGACTGCGTACGGGTAGCCCGTGAGCGCGGCGACACCGAGGCCGAACGAATTGCGCGGGAAGCATCGGCTAAGGCCAAGACAGCATGGGAAGCCACCAAGGCCGAACTCGGCAAGGCCGCCGATAAAACCCGCGAAGCTTTTGAAAAGGCTGAGGAGCGGATTGACCGCGCAATTGATAAGAAGGACACTATCATCGTGAAATAAAAACCGCCTGTTGGCGGTTTTTTTGTCGTCAGTTGTCAGTTGTCACTCATCAGTTGTCAGTAGAAATCCTGGAACTCATGTGCATTGATGCCATGTTATTAATCCTAATTCAAAATTTAAAATTCAAAATTTATAATAACAAAAAAGGCCGCCTTCCGGCAGCCTAATTTATCTAACAATCAATCGATTATGCCTCGAAAGGCAAGATGGATACGAATGATTTGTTGTCTCCTTTTTTCTGGAATTTTACGATCCCGTCTACCTGAGCGTGAAGCGTGTGATCCTTGCTCATGTAAACGTTTGGACCCGGATTGTGCTTGGAGCCGCGCTGACGAACGATAATGTTGCCTGCCACTGCTGCCTGGCCTCCGTAAATCTTAACACCTAAGCGTTTCGATTCTGATTCGCGTCCGTTCTTGGAACTACCGACACCTTTCTTGTGAGCCATGACGTTTTACTATTAAGTGTTAATTATTCTTGAGTTGTTTCTTCTTTGGCGGCTTTCTTTTTGCCCGCGCCCGGAAGCGTGATGCCTGAGATCTGGATTTGAGTCAATGACTGACGGTGTCCGTTTCTCTTTTTGAAACCTTTCCTTCTCTTCTTTTTGAAGACGATTACCTTGTCACCTTTAAGGTGCTGGAGTACTTTGGCTTCTACCGAAGCTCCATCTATAGCCGGGGCGCCCAAAGTGATGCTTCCGTTGTCGTCAAGCAAAAGAACTTTCGCGAATGAAACCGCGTCGCCCTCGTTGCCTTCCAGACGGTGAACATACACCTTCAGGTCTTTGCTTACTTTGAATTGTTGCCCTGCTATCTCTACGATTGCATACATAACAATGATATTAGTTGTTTATAAAATGGATGCAAATGTAGGCAAATAATTGGAAGTGACAAGGGGAAGGGGGAAATTTTGAATTCTGAATTTTAAATTTTGAATGCTAACAAGCTGTCAGCTATCAGGTGTCAGGTGTCAGTTTGATCGCGTTCAACCCGGAGGCGAACAGTCTTGAGTTATCAGTCCTGAGTCATCGGTTGGTCAACCTGATGATTTGCGGTTAATGAATCTTTAACCCTGCGCCTTAACAACAGCAACTGTTCAACCTGCTAGTGAGGTCGATTTAATTGAATTTGATGCGGAAAAATAATGTTGAATTACCCTCGTTGAAGATTGGTATTGCCCTGACCATAGTGGTTTGTGCCTTTAGCATTCATAAAGTTATTCACAATTAATAAAATAGGTGGTTTTCCCGTAAATCACACCTCAAAGGTTTTTAAAACCTTTGAGGTATTTCGGAAAATTGAGATTCTGTCCAGTTTTCAACAATTTGGGTCAAAGCTTTTACTACGGCGACTTCCGTAGACGTATTTTAAGAGTTCATCCCTTCCTCCCTTTTACCGTAAAATTGGCATTTACATGAAACTATCCGCCCGCAATTTTCACCCCTTCTCTGAAAATTTAAATCCTGATTTGCTGTTTGAAATTGTTCCCTATTAGGAATCTGCTGTCATTCGTCATTAACTTCACATGCCCTGTCCAGTTCAGCTTCGCCCGGTGCCGTCTTTTGTCTTTCGACTTTCGACTTTCGACTTTCGACTTTCGACTTAAAAAACTACATTTGGCGTAACAAAGCCCAAAGGCTTACTACATATACGCGAATCAAAAATTACTAATCTTTATGAAAAACACACTAATGGCTTTAAGTGCTGCGCTTTTGTTAGGGGCATCGGCCGAAGCCCAAAAGGTAGATTTTGAGCAGTATAAACTGGACAATGGGCTCCATGTTATCCTGCACAATGACCCATCGGCACCTGTCGTGATCACATCAGTGATGTACCACGTGGGGGCTAAGGATGAGAACCCCGAACGTACCGGTTTTGCCCACTTTTTTGAACACCTTTTGTTTGAAGGTACTGAAAATATAAAGCGGGGCGAATGGTTTAAAATCGTTACTTCCAACGGCGGAACCAATAATGCCAACACATCAGATGACAGGACCTATTACTTCGAGGTTTTCCCGTCCAATAACCTGGAACTGGGGCTTTGGATGGAATCGGAGCGTTTGATGCACCCAGTTATCAATCAAATTGGCGTTGACACCCAAAATGAGGTTGTCAAGGAAGAAAAACGACTTCGGGTTGACAACCAGCCCTACGGAAACCTGTTGGCCGAGGTCAAGAGAAATCTGTTCTTTAAGCACCCATACCGCTGGGCGCCAATCGGTTCAATGGAGCACCTTGACGCCGCCACCCTTGAGGAGTTCCAAGCCTTCAACAAGAAATTCTATGTTCCAAACAACGCCGTTTTGGTGGTAGCCGGGGATATTGACGTGACCAAGGCCAAAGCGTGGATCCAGAAATATTTTGGGCCAATTCCGCGCGGTGCCGAAATCAAGCGCGAAACTTTTGTAGAGGAGCCAATTACCAAAACCATCAAGGCAACCTATGAAGATCCAAACATCCAGATACCGATGGTGGTGGCTGCTTACCGGACCCCGTCAATGAAAACCCGCGACGCGCGCGTTCTTGACATGATCTCTACCATCCTTAGCGACGGAAAGAGCTCCCGCCTTTACAAGAAAATAGTTGACGACAAGAAGATGGCATTGCAGATTGGTGCCTTTAGTTTTAACCAGGAAGATTACGGATCCTACATCCTGTACGGAATGCCACAGGGCGATAACAAAACCGAGGCGATCCTTAAAGAAGTTGACGAGGAAATCGTGAAACTGCAAACCGAGCTTATTTCAGAACGTGACCTGCAGAAACTCAAAAACAAGTATGAGAACAATTATGTGAGCAGCAACGCGACGGTTGAAGGTGTGGCCGAAAACCTTGCGTCATACTACTTGCTGTACGGCGACGTAAACCTGATTAATACCGAGATCGACATTTATCGTTCAATTACCCGCGAGGAAATTCGTGAAGTGGCCAAAAAATACCTGAATCCAAACCAAAGGCTGATACTTGATTACGTTCCCGCAAAAGACAAAGCTCAAAACTAAAACAATGAAAAAAATAGCAATACTTTTAACTAGCCTGGTTTTAACTTTATCTATGGAAGCACAAAACAGACCACAGCCCAAACCGGGCCCGGCTCCTTCGATAAAGGTCAAAAAACCTGAAACTTTTACCCTTTCAAACGGGCTTAAGGTAATGGTGGTGGAAAACCACAAACTCCCGCGAGTGACTTTTAACCTCAATATTGACACCGCGCCGTTTGCCGAAGGCGACAAAAAAGGGGTAGATGACCTGACGAGCGCGATGATGGGCAGCGGTACCAAGAAAATTTCCAAAGATGCCTTTAATGAAGAAGTAGACTTTTTGGGGGCCGATATCAATTTCAGCGCTACCGGAGCTTATGCAAGTTCATTGTCAAAATACGGCGCGCGCGTCCTTGAACTGATGGCCGACGGAGCGTTGAACCCCGTCTTTACGCAGGAAGAACTTGATAAGGAAAAGGCCAAGATGCTGGACGGGCTCAAAGCACAGGAAAAAAGCGTTCCGGCGGTTGCTGCCCGCGTAACCAACGTACTCGCGTTTGGCAAAAACCATCCGATGGGCGAATACCTGAGCGAAGAGACCATCAACAATGTCACCCTTGCCGATGTTCAAGCCCACTACAACAAATATTTTGTACCGGGCAAGGCTTATCTGGTTGTGATTGGCGATGTGAAACTGAAGGAAACCAAAAAGATGGTTGAAAAACTCTTTGGCGGATGGCGCAAAGGCGTGGCTCCGCAGTTTTCTTATACTGACCCGCAAAACGTGCAGTTTACGCAAATCAATTTTGTCGACATGCCCAACGCGGTACAATCTGAAATCGCTGTTGTCAATACGGTAAAACTCCAGATGAAGGATCCCGATTATTTCCCTGTGATCTTGGCGAACCAGGTATTGGGTGGCGACTTCAACAGCTATCTTAACATGAACCTGCGGGAGGCGCACGGCTGGACTTACGGAGCGCGTTCAGGGCTAAACGCCAGCCGCTGGGTTACGCCCTTTAAGGCTAGCTCACAGGTGCGCAACTCAGTAACTGACAGCGCTGTGGTCGAATTCCTGAAAGAGATCAAACGCATCCGCAATGAAAAAGTTTCGGACGAGGTGCTAAACAGTGTCAAGGCAGGTTATATCGGGCGTTTTGTGATGCAGATTGAAAAGCCGCAAACCGTGGCCCGTTACGCGCTCAACATTGAAACCGAAGGCCTTCCCGCCGATTTTTACGAGAACTTCATCAAGAACATCAACGCGGTGACTCCCGATGACATTCAGCGTGTTGCCAAAAAGTACTTCCTTGCCGACAACGCTCGAATCGTCATCGTAGGTAAAGGTTCGGAAGTGCTCCCAGCTCTGGAAAAACTGACCGTAGATGGGAAACCAATGCCAATTTTCTACTTTGACAAATTTGGAAACGCGACCGCAAAGCCGGTAGCAGCGGCCAAGCCGGTTCCCGCTGGCATGAGCGCGAAAAATGTTTTTGAGAACTACATCAAGGCCGTTGGCGGCGAGAAAGCAATCAAAGCCGTAAAATCAATGGCAATCAATGCCTCAGGATCCATCCAGGGAACACCACTTGAACTGACCCAGAAATTTGCCGTGCCAAACAAGATGGCCGTTGAGCTCAAGGCTATGGGGATGACTCTGATGAAGCAGGTGGTAAACGAAAAAGGCGCCTACATGACGCAACAAGGCCAGCGCCGTGACCTGGAAGGTAATGAACTCGCTGATATGAGGGAAGGCGCCCATCCATTTGACGAACTGATGCTAGCCGATAAAAAATCAGTGACACTTACCGGTATTGAGAACATTAATGGTTCAGAAGCATACGTGATTAAGGATGACAAAACAACTTTATATTACGATGTCAAGACCGGATTAAAAGTTGCGGAATCCAAAACTTCAGAGCAGGCAGGACAACAAATGACCCAGACCCGCTACTTTAGTGATTATCGCGATGTAAAAGGCGTCAAAATTCCATACAAAACGCTGTTGAGCGTTAGCGGACAGGAACTTGATTTCACCAACAATGATGTAAAAATCAACGAAGGTGTTTCGGACGCTGATTTCCAGTAGTAGTTTATTATCCAGCAAAAAGCCGCTTTTTTAGCGGCTTTTTTTATGGGTTGTGGCAGAATTCAGGGTTTCGGCCCTTCAGTTCTTCTTGCCCGCCAAATAAACGCCAAGCATAATAATGATTGCACCCACAAACTGCACCGTGGTTAGCATCTCGCCGTCAAACATTCCCCAGAAAAAGGCCACGACAGGAATCAAATAAGTCACTGACGTGGCAAAAACCGGCGACGACATATGGATGAGCCGGAAAAAGAAAATATTGGCGATTCCGGTTCCGACGACAGCCAAAACCAAAACATATATAGTGGCAGTTTGCGCATGATCCTGCCCGATCACTCCAAAATATCCTGACAGCCACAATATCAGCATTGCCGGGACCAGCATTACAGCGAAATTACCCGTTACGATTGCCAGCGGGCTGATGTCACTTAAGTGTTTTTTGATCAAATTCACGTTGGCCGCGTAGCACAGTGAAGCGATGAGCAACAGGACGGCATACCAGTAATTCTGTTCGGGATGGCTCAGGGCGCCACTAAGG
>JAEZGB010000097.1 GCA_023437485.1 Bacteroidota bacterium | reverse complement strand
GTGTTGGGCCTGAGCGCCGGTAAATTGAAGGAAGTCGATGTAATGTATATGTACCCGATAGTGGAAATTGTGCTTATATTTACGCAACTCAACGTCTTTTTCACCAACATTTTCTCCAAACCGGTGCATTGGAAATAAAAAGCTATATCGAGCGGGCAAAAAAAGGCGATCAGGCGGCCTTTACCTTACTTTTGGATTCCTTCTGGAACGAGGTGTACGGCTTTATGCTCAAGAGGACTGAAAATGAAACCGATGCCGAAGATGTCACCATCGAAACCTTTTCAAAAGCATTTGACAAGATCTCAGGTTACAAAGATGAATTCCAATTCAATACCTGGCTGATCGCAATCGCCAAGAATGTGCATGTGGACATGCTTCGGCGGCGCAAATCATCGCCGATTGTGGATTTGAACCGCGACGAGGATCACCCCGCATACGAAGTGGCCGATACAACCCTTTCGGCCGAAGACGAACTGATCCGCCAACAAAACCTAGCCAAGTTGCTGGAATGCATCCGTCAACTTAAACCGCATTACCAGGAAGTGATCCAACTGCGTTATTTTCAGGAACTGAGCTACCAGGAAATTGCCGATCAACTGACGGAACCCCTCACCAATATCAAGGTAAAACTGCTTCGGGCGAAGAAATTATTGGCCGCCATAATCAGCGATCGGGAAAATATTTCTTAAAAATTGTACAATATTTTTGATAAAACTGATGTTATACTTTAACATTTAAAATATACCTATGCAGCACTGATACTTAACCAATTCATTCTGGATCATGAACATTGTAAGTATCTTTGATCGCGGGTGGGCCAACATTGTATTTGAGGGTCGAAACCAATCCTATGGCGCATACCGCCTTCGCCGGGAAAATGCCCGGGACACCCTGACCGCCTTTATCTTTGCCGTCCTGATCATGGCCTCAGCCTTCGGGATTTTCATGCTGGTCAACCTGCTTAACTCGCCAAAAGCGTCTTTGGTTGTCCCTGATCCGGTGTATCCCGCCATCAAACTGGTCAAGGTATATCCCGTTATCAGCATCCCTTCGGCGCCGCAACCTCCGGGGACAAAAAAATCAGGAGTCATGGTTCCGAGTGCCACGCCTGAACCTGAAGAAGAATCCCAAATAACGGAGGCCCCGGTATCTGCTACGCAGGGAACCCACTCCACTCTTCCAAATGAAAACACCGGAAACACATTCGCGCAACCCGGCAATGCCAACGCTGTCCTGCCGCAGCCCAATAGCGTCGAGATTCCCGCGTCGCTGGACCGGCAACCTGCATTTCCTGGCGGGCTTGACGAATTTTACGACTTCGTAGGGAAAAATTTCAGGCCTGTGGAAACCGATGGAAAAACCGTCCGGGTATTCCTCTCGTTCGTAATTGAAAAAGACGGATCCTTAAGCGATATCAAAGTCGTGCGCGATCCCGGCTATGGGGCAGGCGCCGAAGCCATCCGCGTGCTGAAGTCGCTTAAGGTAAAATGGGAACCGGGAATGATCAGGGGCCAGCCGGTACGCACCTCTTACACCATGCCCATTACCGTTAAACCCGGTGACTGATCAAGCCTTTTTGACAAATTCGGTTCGCAGCACCATCGCGGTTTTGTTTACGCGGCAATCAATTTCGGCGGGGTCGTCGGTGAGCCTGATGTTGTTCACCTTGGTGCCGCGTTTGATCACATCGCTTGACCCCCGGACCTTAAGGTCTTTGATCACCGTAACCGAATCGCCATCTTTTAGGATATTGCCATTTGAATCTTTAACTTCCATGAGTGTAATTTTGGCAAATGTAAAAACAAAAACCCGCCGAAGCGGGATTTTTGCTAATTGGACTTTTCCTTGATCTTGATGGTTCCGTCTTTTCTCTTTTTGATCTTTACCGTTTTTTGCGGGTCACCTTTGTAACCTTTTGCGTATTTGACCTTCATCTTGTCAAAATCGGCAAAAGGCTCCTTGTCATCGTTGATCACAACCTTGTAGGTGTCCCATAAATCCACGTTGGCGTGTGCGGGCGGAACTTCTTTGGTTCGCACCCATGTGCCGTTATCCAGGTAAACGAAATTGCCGGCACGAACATCGTAATAAGATTCCATATCAGGAAGGTAGTAGTAGCGGGCATCGCGGGCATCGGCTACTCCCCAGTCGGGCAACGTGGTGGTTGTGGTGGTGACCTCAACCTGCGCGTACAACGGCACGAGGGCGGCCACAAACAGCGCTGTGAAGAAATTTTTGAATATTCTCATAACATATTGATTTAGAACCTTAAAGTTAGTCGCAACATTCTGGACCACAGCCGTTTTTAGCAAATAGTTCTGATAAAATTGCGCCAAATCAATCTTCGCGCCGGCCATTGCCTGACTTTCTGATCATGCGCTTGTCATACCAAATGAACGCGCCCAGTGAAACCAGGCTGATCACTGACAACCACAGCAACCCGGTGGTAAGGGTATCGCCTATCTCGCCAAGCCAGGCTATGAAAATAATCAGTGGAGCAATTCCGGCCAAGGTTGCCAGGATGAATTTGCGATAACCCATTTGCAAAAGCCCGGCGATAAAACTGATCGCGTCATTGGACAAAAGCGGGTTGATACGCGTGATCACGATGGCCCACAGACCGTACCGGTCAATTAAACCAGAAACTTTCTTTTGATTTCTGGGCCCGATGAGCCGCGTGGTCACGTCATCACTCAGGTACTTTCCAATAAAAAAACCAACACTTGAGGCAGCAAAAATCCCGCAAAATACAATCAGTGAACCCCAAACGGGCCCATATGCCAGGATGGCCACTATCATCAGCAGCCATGACGGGATAATGATCAGGAACATTTGTAAGACCATCACCAGTACGATCAGCAACGGGCCAAACCATCCAAATCCCGAAACCCAATGCTCCACGGCCCGCGAATCGCCGCTGGTAAGCACCTGCCAGGCATTGTCCAGTGCGTTGCGAACGTCGGCGATGGCAAAATAGGAAGCTCCCAACAGTACAAGGACAGCAATTGAAATGACTAGCGGCTTACGGCTCTTGGCAGGGGGCATTGGTGTTTATGGTTTTAGTGGCTAATGGCTTATGGCAACGAAAATAGGGAATTTGCGCCGTGGTAATCCCGGTTTTAACTTTGCGATAATTTCCGGCCTGCCAACGGTTGGCTGGTCTCCTGCCGCAGATTGGAGGCCGGTCATTGGTCATTCGTCATAACCTTTTGTATCTTTGCCCATCAATTCTACCCCATGGATATCCTGCAGGAAAAAACTTTACCGGTTTCCAAACCCAAGTGGCTGAAAGTCAAGCTCCCCATTGGGCAAAAATACACCGAGCTCCGCGGGCTGGTGGACAAGTATAAGCTCAACACCATCTGCACCTCCGGCAGCTGTCCCAATATGGGCGAATGCTGGGGCGAGGGCACGGCGACCTTCATGATCCTGGGCAATATCTGCACGCGATCGTGCGGGTTTTGCGGGGTAAAGACCGGCCGTCCGGATACCGTGGACTGGGACGAGCCTGAAAAGGTGGCCCGATCCATCAAACTCATGAAAATCAAGCACGCGGTAATCACCTCGGTGGATCGCGACGACCTCAAGGACATGGGATCGATCATCTGGTATGAGACCATCATGGCGGTGCGCCGGATGAACCCCGAAACCACACTGGAGACCCTCATCCCTGACTTTCAGGGCAATGAGCGCAATATTGACCGGATCGTGGCCGCCAACCCCGAGGTCGTCTCGCACAACATGGAAACCGTGCGCCGCCTTACCCGTGAGGTCCGCATCCAGGCCAAGTATGACCGCAGCCTTGAGGTATTGCGGTATCTCAAGCAGCAGGGCATCAACCGGACAAAATCGGGCATCATGCTCGGGCTGGGAGAAACCCCGGACGAAGTCCTGCAAACCATGCGCGACCTGCGCGATGCCAATGTTGATGTGGTGACCATCGGCCAATATCTGCAGCCCAGCAAGAAACACCTGCCCGTCAAACACTTCGTGACGCCCGAACAATTCAAGGAATTCGAGCTCGCCGGAAAGGAAATGGGCTTTCGCCATGTGGAGAGCGGCGCGCTGGTGCGGAGTTCATACCATGCGCAAAAACACATCCTTTGATAATTAATAATTAATAAGTAATAATTAATAATTGGGGCGCATTCAAAATTTAAAATTCAAAATTTTTAATTCTTTTGCCTCCGGGTTCGTTGCCATCCCTAATGCGGGCTTTTTAGTTACATTTAAACAGTATGGGTAAAATCACGATTGGGATCAACGGATTTGGCAGGATCGGCCGGAACCTTTTCAGGCTGTTGCTCGATCATCCAAATATCGAGGTGGTTGCGGTCAATGACATCGCCGACGTGGCTACCATGGCACATCTGCTAAAGTATGATTCGATACACGGGATATTGCCTCAAACCTGCTCGCATGACAGCAACCACCTGATTGTTGGCCAAAAAAAATTCGCCTACACTTCGCAGCGCCGAATTGCCGATCTTGATTGGAGAAGGTTCGGTGTTGACCTCGTGATCGAGTGCACGGGCAAATACAAGCGCTACGAGGACATTTATGCACACATTGAGAGTGGCGCGCCAAAGGTGATTTTATCAGCACCGGCTGAAACGCCTGAAATCAAGACCGTAGTGCTGGGAGTAAATGACCATATCTTGGACGGTTCCGAGCGGATTGTTTCCAACGCGAGCTGTACCACCAACAACGCCGCGCCCATGATCCGGATCATCGATGAACTTTGTGGGATTGAGCAGGCCTACATCACCACGGTCCACTCCTACACCACCGACCAAAGCCTGCATGACCAACCTCACCGCGACCTGCGGCGTGCACGGGCGGCCTCGCAATCCATTGTGCCCACCACCACCGGCGCGGCCAAGGCACTCAACACCATTTTTCCTGAAATGGAAGGCAAGATTGGTGGCGGCGGAATCCGCGTCCCGGTCCCTGACGGCTCGCTCACCGATATTACCTGTTATGTTCGGCGTGAGGCATCGATCCAGGAAATCAACAACGCCTTCAGGCAAGCTTCTCAGGTGCAAATGAAAGGCATTCTGGATTACACCGACGACCCGATCGTATCAGTGGACATCATCGGCAATACACATTCCTGTCTTTTTGACTCGCAGCTTACCTCGGTGATTGGCAAAATGGTAAAAGTGGTTGGCTGGTATGACAATGAAATTGGGTACAGCTCCAGGATTATAGACCTGATCCCGGTGGTCCATAACAAATAATTTATATCTTTAAACTCTAATTTACAGTGCCCTAAATGAGGTTTTGGCTCCTGATCGTTTTGCTGTGCTCGTACGCTGCTATTGGCCAGCGCAATACTGTGGAGAAAGTCGACAGCGTGGCCTATTACATCCAGTTGGCAAACTTCAGCGCCAAGATCAACAATTTCAAGAATTCACTTGAATACACGCAAAACGCGATCAATTACGCCAGTGAGATCAACGATACCCGGGCGGAGGCAAACGCGACCGCGGCTTTGGGATCGCTTTATTTTCAGCTGAAAAAGTATGACGATGCCATCGAGAACTTTAACCGGAGCATCGCACTTTACAATACGCTCAAACCGTCAGATGAGCAGGCTTATGCCTATTACAGCCTGGGGCTTTGTTATATGGAGAAGGAAAATTACTCCAAAGCCGAGGTAAATTTGGACAAGGCCAAGACAATATACGAAACGGTGGAACTGCCTGATGCCATTGTTTTGCTGGACCTGCAAAAGGGGATTGTTTACAAGGCCAAGGGCAAGACCAAACTCGCGGCGCAGATTTTCAATGCCATCATAGGCAAACCCAGCGATCCCTACCAGATCAAGGCCGATGCATTTTATCATATCGGCACCATTGAAGCTGCACAAAAACGCAATAATCTTGCGGTAAATTATTTCAGGCGCGCACTTGAATTAAATCGCGAGGGATCCAATATTGAACTCAGGTCCAATATTTACAAGGCCATGAGCTCGGTTTATGAAGATATGTCCGATATCCCAAACTCGTTCAGCTTCCTCAAAATGCACATCGAGCTAAAGGACAGCATCTTCAATATCAGCAACGAGCGCCTCGGGGCCGAAGATTACAACCGTTTCAAGGAAAACGACCGCCTCAAACGGATTGAAGAAATGGAACGCGAAAATGAGCGCCAGCAACAAACCAACCAGTTTCAAAAGCTGGTGAGTATCCTGGCCATCGCGCTGATCTCAATTCTCTCGTTATTGAGCCTGTCGCTTTACAAGAACAACATCATCCGCAACCAAAGCAACCTTTTGCTCAAGGAAAAGAACAGCGAATTGCAAATTGCAAAGGACAAGGCCGAAAAGGCCTCGAAGGCGCGCGCCGAATTCCTTTCGACGGTTAGCCACGAATTGCGCACGCCGCTCAACGCCATAAACGGGATCACGCACCTTTTACTTGAGGAAAACCCAAAAAAGTCACAACTGCACTATTTGGAGTCACTCAAATTTTCAGGGAATTACCTACTGACTTTTATCAATGAAATACTGGAAATCAACCGCATAGAATCCAGTAACGTGCAGGCCGAGGCCATCAACTTCAACTTAAAGCTGTTGCTGGAAAACATCCAGAATTCGCTCAGGGAACTGGCGATGAAAAACAGCAATAAATACGTGATCGAGATTGACCCGGAAATCCCGGACATCTTAATTGGCGATCCCACGAAACTCTCGCAGATTTTCATCAACCTTATCAATAACGCGCTCAAGTTTACCAAAAACGGCGAGGTAAAGGTAATTGCCACCCAGGTTTCGCGCACTGAGGAAGAGTCGGTCATTGATTTCAAGATCGTGGATACCGGCATCGGGATTCCAGAGGACAAACAGGAGACGGTCTTTGACAGCTTCGCGCAGGGCTCGATCGAGATAAATCGCAAGTACGGCGGGACGGGCCTTGGCCTTAACATCGTAAAGAAACTTACTGAAATACTGGGCGGGGACATCAAACTTCAAAGCAAGGTAGGGAAAGGATCGACGTTTTACTTTACCCTTACTTTCCGGGTAGGCAACCATGTTGAGACGGAGCGCAGCGGGGAGGAAGATTATGACGAATCCATATTTGTGAACAAGAAGGTGCTGTTGGTTGAAGACAACAAAATCAACCAGATGATCACCAAAAAAATGCTGGAGAACAAGCAGATTCTTTGTGAAATCATTGACAATGGTGAAGATGCCATCGAGGCCGTCAAGAATAACTATTATGATTTGGTTTTGATGGACGTGCATCTGCCGGGAATCAACGGAACCATCGCCACCCAAACCATCCGCACTTTTGATCAGCACACGCGTATCATTGCCCTAACTGCAATTTCGCTCAATGAAAACCGAGAGATGTTATTGTCCTATGGAATGAACGACGTAATCACCAAACCGTTTGACCCAAACAACTTCTACAAGGTGATTTCACAGAATATTTAATAGCGCCAATATCGAACGAAATTAGGCCGGGAATCTGCAGATTATTTATTAATTCTGTAACAAAATGAAGCAATTCAGTAATGTTTTGGACCTAAGCCCTCAATACCTTAGAGCATGCCCAAAACAGAATTCTATGCAACGCGCCTATCTCTGCAAAAAGTTATATCAGATGCTGCAAAGCCGGCATCCCGGCGAGCGTCAAAGCCTTGCGGAAGCAGTCGTGAATTACATCAATCGCCGAAAACTCAGCAACAGTTCGGTTGAGGTGATTGCCAAAGACCGGGTCATCACCAAAATCGAAAATTTTGCGACAAGCCCTTCGGAACAGGCGCGCAATGACATCCAAAACCTGATCAAGTATTTACAGGAAGGAATTTGATCAATCGCGGGCAATCACCTCGCGAATCAATCTGCGAACATGCGGCTCGGCCTGGCGGGCTGCTTCAAGGACTTCGGCATGCGTAATGGTGCCGATACTCTCCTCATTGCCCATGTCGGTAATCACCGAAACCCCGAAAGTCTCAAGTTCCATATGGCGCGCCACGATAACCTCCGGCACGGTTGACATACCTACGCAATCACCGCCCATCGCCTTGACCATGCGGTACTCGGCCAGCGTTTCAAAAGTGGGCCCCTGAAGCCCCAGGTATACACCCTCCCGGACATCGATTTCCAGTTCATAGGCGATGTTTTTAGCGTTGGAAATCATCCGGCGGCTGTAGGGTTCGCTCATGTTGACAAAGCGAGGTCCAAACCGAAGGTCGTTCTTTCCTCTAAGCGGGTGCTCGGGCATCATGTTGATATGGTCAGTAATGATGACGATGGAGCCCACCCGATAATGCGGATTCACACCACCCGATGCGTTTGATACTATCAAACGATCGATGCCAAGGTGCTTCATAACCCGGACCGGGAAAGTGACCTCCTGCATATTGTAACCTTCATAATAGTGGAAGCGCCCCTGCATGGCGACGACTTTTTTATCGCCGACATGGCCAAAGACCAGCGCACCTTTGTGACCTTCCACGGTAGATACCGGGAAGTTCGGGATCTCCGAGTACGGGACTACGTGATCCACCTCGATATCATTTGCAAACCCCCCAAGCCCGGAGCCCAGGATGATGCCGTAGCGTGGCGCAAAATCACTTCTTCCCTTTATATAATCAACGGTTTGCTGAACTTTTTCCCACATAACGAAAATTTGATTCAAAAATACTCAATCGGCAGCCATTGGCATCAGTTTGCCCGAAAATTTATCTGTCAAAACTTTTGCAGAAATCCAGAATGCTTTGATCAAAGCGTTCGGCGCCGGTTACAAAGGACTGCCTTATCGGCAGGTAATACAACATATCAGGCGCGACTTTCTGCCGGAGCCTTGCATAGTCCTTCTCAGTGGTCACTACGGGTTTGGGGCCTGCCATAATGTGGCGGATTTCGGCAGCCGAGAAATCGTGATGGTCGGCAAAGCGCAACAGGGTGTCCTGGCCGCCTTTCAAATAATCAAAAAAGGGTTCAGGTTTAGCTATTCCGGCAAACAATGTTTTTTTTGCCAGCCGAACCTGCTCAACCGGAATGTGCCGTGTGTCTGACTGCACGTTTTCGGCATACTCGATAAAACTGAAAAAAAGCTTTTGAGAAGGTAATGGATCGATTTTCATCCTGATCCGTTCCATTTCGTCGCGCCCGATCCCTTGCGGGCATTTGGTCACCACGATGATGTGCGCCCTTTTCTTGCCCGATGGGTGCTCCCGAAGGTTTCCGGCCGGCAGCATTTGATCGTCGGCAAACAAATCGCCGTACGATGTGAGCAAAATATACAGCCCTGCTTTTACATAGCGGTGCTGGTATGCATCGTCCAGAATGATGACATCGGGCCTCACGGTCGCCGCCAACTGGTCTATTCCATGGCGCCGGTCACCACAGACCGCAACGGCCACCTCGGGGAATTTTACGTGGATTTGGTAAGGTTCATCGCCCAGGACCGCCGCGTTGTCATCGGGTCCGGCAAGGCGGTAACCACTTGTTTTGCGGCCATATCCGCGGCTCAGTACCGCAATTTTGTACCGCTCGCCAAGCAGCCTGGCAAGGTATTCGGTCATGGGTGATTTACCCGTTCCGCCGGCGCTCAAATTCCCAACCGCAATCACCGGGAAGGGATATTCACGGGAGGGCAAATAGCCACGGTCAAAAAGCGAATTTCGCAGGGCCGTGACCTTGTCATAGGCCACCGACAGCGGATACAGTAATTTTCTAAATCCCGGCATGTTGCGAAAATATAATATTTTATCTTTGGAACTTATCTTTTACGCCATGCAACGCACCCGTTTTCCATTTATGTTCGCGACCATCGCCGTGCTGATCTCTTTTGCCACACGATCGCAATCGGCAGGTGAAGGTATTTTGAAAACCATCGCCCGGCACTATTACAAAAATGAAAAACCGATTGTAAAAGGCCGCAACCAGCTGCTGTTTGTTTTTTGCGATCAACCGGCAAACAACGAGGAGATTTTTGAGACGGTCAACGCCCTGAAACTTCCGCCCGGTCAGATAAATGCACTGCGCAAAAAGGTGTTGCAGGACGTGGCACCGGCCAACTGGCGTGACGAGCTGGAAAAAATCATGGCGCATGAAGATATGGCCGGGCTCAGGACCAAAGTCAACGATTGCCTCACGTTGGAAGAATACCAGCAAAAGCAGCAGCGTTTTAACCTCAATAACCAACGGCTGATGATTATTTACCGGCCTTTGCTGTACAATGGAGGAAAATCGGCGTTGGCTAAAATAGTATTTTACCGAAGCATCGAGCACAACAGCGGCGCGGTACTCAAACTGGAATTTGAAAACAATAATTGGGTCATCAAGGACTTCCTAAATAAATGGTCAACCTGAAATGCTGGTAAAAGAAATCATGCGCGTGCTGGAACAAATGTGCCCGCGCGCGTACGCCGAGGATTACGACAATGTAGGCTTGCTTTGTGGAAGCCCGGAACAAAACATCACCGGGATCCTGGTATGCCACGACGCGCTTGAGGCCGTTATTGACGAGGCGATCTCGCGAAAATGCAACATGGTGGTTAGCTTTCATCCCATCGTTTTTTCAGGGCTGAAAAGCCTTACGGGGAAAAATTATGTTGAGCGCACCATGATCAAGGCTATTCGGCATTCCATCGCGATTTATGCCGTTCACACCAGTCTGGACAACCACATGGAGGGGGTTAACAAGATTATTTGCGACGCGTTGGGCCTTTCCAATACGCGCATCCTGATTCCCAAGGCGGGCTTTATCCGTAAATTAGTTACCTATACGGTGCCCGACAACGCCGACCAGGTCCGCCATGCGCTTTTTGGGGCCGGGGCCGGTACTATCGGAAATTATGACCATTGCAGTTTTAACTCTACGGGATTCAGCACCTATCGGGGCAACCAGGACAGTAACCCGGTGATCGGCAACCGCGGCGAACTGGTGCGGGGTGACGAAGTCAGGATCGAGGTTACTTTCAAGAAACATCAGCAGCAAGCTATTCTGCAGGCACTTTTCAACAGCCATATATATGAAGAAGTTGCCTATGAAGTCTATGAATTGGAAAATCTCCACCAAAATATAGGAGCGGGAATGATTGGGGAATTTGAACGCCCCATCGCCGAACCCGATTTTCTGAAA
>JAEZGB010000073.1 GCA_023437485.1 Bacteroidota bacterium | reverse complement strand
GGCCAGGAAAGCATCAAGCGATGTATGGAAATTGCCGCAGCAGGTGGCCACAATATTATCATGATAGGCCCTCCTGGTGCCGGCAAAACCATGCTGGCCAAAAGACTCCCCGGAATCCTTCCGCCCATGTCTATCGGCGAAGCGTTGGAAACCACCAAGATCCACAGCGTAGCGGGAAAACTTCGCGGCGGCGGTTTGATGGTAAAAAGGCCGTTCAGGAGCCCGCACCATACGGTGTCCAATGTGGCATTGGTCGGCGGAGGCAGTTTTCCGCAACCGGGTGAAATATCAATGGCGCACAACGGCGTCCTGTTCCTGGATGAACTGCCCGAGTTCAGGCGAGATGTACTTGAAGTTTTGCGGCAACCTCTTGAAGACCGGGAAGTCACGATCTCACGGGCGAAATTTACCGTTACCTATCCGTCGTCATTTATGTTGGTAGCCAGTATGAATCCAAGTCCCACGGGTAATTTTACTGATTCTCATTCATCAGGCAATGCCGAGATGCACCGCTATATGGGCAGGATTTCAGGGCCATTATTGGACAGGATTGACATTCATATTGAAGTAACTCCCGTTCCCTTTGAAAAACTAAGTGAGAGCGGGCCCGGCGAAAGCAGCGAGCAGATCCGCTCGAGGGTTACCGCGGCGCGCGAGGTCCAGGCCAGACGGTTTGCGGAATTTCCCGAGATCAATTACAATGCGCAGATGGGGAGTCGTCAGATTGCGCAGTTTTGCAAGCTGGGCGAATCCTCCATGGCGCTGCTCAAAACGGCGATGGACAAGCTGGGATTTTCGGCACGGGCATATGACCGGATACTCAAAGTGGCGCGCACCATCGCTGATTTGCATAGATGCGATGAGATTCAGCCGGCGCATATTGCCGAAGCCATCCAATATCGCAGCCTTGACCGCGAAGGCTGGCGGGGCTGAGGATAAATGTTAAATTGTTACTTTATCGTTATTAAATGCATTTTATCGATTAAAAAATAAACAACGTAAAGATTAAGTAACTACATTTGGATGTGTTTCAGGTGTTTAACATAAAACCTTGTGTCATGGCAAGATCATCAAAATCATGGAAGAGCCCGCAACTGGAAATGGCAGGCTTTGTCGCGGTTGCCACTTTGAGCATTCCCGCAATTTTATTGTTTGGTTACGCCGTGTACCAGGTGATCAGGACACTGTTCTGATCTGACCGCCAAACCTGCACGCACTATCTTTCAAGCTCGGCAAAGGTGTTTCCCTGGCTGACATCGCCAGTTTTAAATCCTTTGCTAAACCAATACATTCTTTGTTCGGACGTACCGTGGGTAAAAGATTCCTGGTTGACAGTTCCGGTGGTGCGGCGCTGAATCGCGTCATCACCGACGGCCTGCGCGGCGCTCAGGGCTTCTTCAATATCGCCTGGTTCCAATGACTGGTTGAGCTGTTGGGTGTGATGCGCCCACAGTCCGGCATAAAAATCGGCCTGAAGTTCCAGGGCAACGCTCAGCCGATTACCTTGAGAGCCGGAAAGTTGCTGTTGCATTTCCCTTACCTTCTGCGAGGTTCCCAAAATTGTCTGGACGTGATGGCCAACTTCATGCGCGATGACGTAAGCGATTGCAAAATCGCCACCCTTGGCACCGAACCTTTGTTGCAACTGATCAAAAAATGCCAGGTCCATGTAAATTTTTTCATCGGCCGGGCAATAAAACGGGCCCGATGCCGATGTGGCGTTGCCGCACGCGGTCTGTACCCCGTCGCGGAACATTACCAGCGTGGGTTCGCGATAGTCCTGCCCGTTCTGTGCAAAAATCTTGTTCCAGACATCCTCGGTATCAGCCACTATAACCTTTACCATTCTTCCCATCTTAACATCTTCTTCGGAAAGTGGAACTTCGGTCCCCGGCGATGACTCCTGCAGCCCTTCCAGCACCGAGGTCATGTCGCCACCCCCAAAGAGGTTGATTAGCAAAACGATTACTCCTATAATACCGCCGCCGGCAACAAGCTTACCGCCTGACATGCCGCGCCGGTCTTCAACATTGCCGCTTTCCCGGCGTCCAATCCATTTCATAAGCAAAGATTTAAAGACTTCATTAATTTTTTCAGGTTCGATACTTTATTTTTATAAGGCGGATAGCGCAATTTGACATCGAGCCATGTGCCCCGTTTGAGTACGGCTTTTCGGTGTGAAAACGTTTCAAAACCCAATTTCCCGTGGTAGGCACCCATACCGCTGTTGCCAACCCCGCCAAAGGGCAATCGCCGGTTGGCAAAATGGACCAGGGTGTCGTTGATGCACCCTCCGCCGTAGGAGTGCTTCTCAACTAATTTCCCGGCAAACCGGTCGTCTTCCGAAAACACGTAAAATGCAAGGGGTTTGGGGTATTTTTTCAATATCCGATCCAGGTCTTCAGCCGATTCATATTCCATCACCGGCAGGATGGGCCCGAATATTTCGCTTTCCATCAACGCGCCATCAGGCCTGGGGCCGTCAATTATCGTGGGCGAAATATACCGCGTTTCCCTATCCGCCTTGCCGCCAAAGTAAACCGCTTCGTCCTGCAACATCGCGGTCAGCCGTTCAAAATTCTTATCGTCGATAATCCTGGCAAGGTCCGGTGACGTGGCGGGTTCCGTTCCGTAAGCGCGAATAATTTCAGATTTGAGCAATTCAAGCAACTTGGGGCGGATGGCCTCGTGCGCCAAGATGTAGTCGGGCGCGATGCAGGTTTGGCCGGCGTTTACAAATTTTCCCCAAACAATACGGCGCGCGGCAATTTCAAGGTTGGCTGTTTGGTCAACAATGCACGGGCTTTTGCCTCCAAGTTCAAGAGTTACGGGTGTAAGGTGTTTGGCCGCGGCCATCGCCACAATTTTGCCCACGCGGACGCTTCCGGTGAAAAAAATATAGTCCCAACGCCTCTCCAGCAATTTTGCCGAAACTTCGGCTCCGCCCTGGTAGACTTCAACATGGGTCGGGTCAAATGATTTGGCAATGATGATTTCAATTATTGACGAGGTGTTAGGAGTGAGTTCAGAGGGTTTTAACACCACTGAATTGCCTGCCGCCACCGCCGCGATCAGCGGGCACAAGGCCAGTTGGAACGGGTAATTCCATGGGGCGATGACCAGGACCTGGCCATAGGGTTCGCGGTAAATCCGGTCAACCGATGGGAAATTGATCAGCGATGGCAGTACCCATTGCGGCCTGGACCATTTCTCCATGTTTGACAACGTATATTTCAAATCTGAAATGACGTAGGACGTTTCTGTGGCCACGCTTTCAAATTCGGGTTTTCCAAAATCCAGCGCCAGTGCCTCGACCACATCCTTTTCATGGGTGATTAAGGCTTTGAGCAATTTTTGGAGAGCTGCCTTTCGGGCGCGGAGGCTGATTCTGAAATCCATATCAATTGAGTGAGAAGCAATACCCGATAAATGCATCGGCCTGGCGGCTGTCATTGATCAGTGCAGAGAGCACCGATGATGATCCGGCAAAAAATCCATAGGCGCGGATTCCCAGCCCCGCAGTAAACCCCGCAATTTCATTTGAAGCCAAAGGCGTGAAAAGTTCCACCTGTGAAATCAGGTAGCGCGGTGTGACCGAAATTATATTTTCAGTATTGATCTGGTCATTCTCGCTGCCATCCGAAAGTTTTTGCTGGGTGTACAAAGTCACAAAGAGATCCGGGACCAGTCGGATATCGGCATATGCCTGGAATACGGTAGGAAGTTTGACCTTAAAATCCATTTTTTGATTTTCAGTACGGTCCAGATATCCGCTGGCCAGCAGCATCGATTCAACCTGTTCAAGACTGGTCACGTCCTGGAACTGATTGAGGTTAAGGCTTTCGGCGCCCTGAATGGAAAGCGCGTAATTTGTGGATGCATTGTTCGTGGAACTGAATTTCATTGAACCGATATTTCGAACTGACAGCCCGCCCTTTAACCTATAGCGCCGCGGATCAGGTTCCATCGCGTCCTTCCACCGGTAAGCGATACCGATGTCGGCCGCGACTCCGTTGAGTTTGCCGAACATCGAACGCGCGTAATCGCCAAAATCGGTAAAATCTTCGCCCAGGTTGCCAGAATAGGCAATATTGAGGTTGGCCTGCGTATTGGTCAGGGTGGCGTTGCCCAGGGTGTTGTTGATGGTTCCTGAAAAGCTGTCTGCTCCAAAGTTGGCATATGATCCGGGAAACAAAAGCTTGAAAGTTGCACCGGCGGTAAGGCGGTGGGATTCGTTTTCATAGAGCGCGGTCGCGGCCGACAGGCCAACTTCGCCCCAGGTAGTTCCGTTGAGCCGTTGGTTGTAATCGTTGCTGATTGTTGTGGAACCGGCTATACTGTTCACCCCCGCGCGGGTGATGGCATCGCCGATATTGGCATCCACATCCACAAGGTCAAGTTTTCCATAGGCCCGGGTAGAAAACCCGAAGACCCAGTTTCCGGTCTTGTACGATAGCGCAGGCCCGGCCACCTCGGCGTCGATGCGCAGGTCAGTAGGATCGTCGCCTTCAAACAATCGGTCCTCTAAGTCCTTCCCGGAAATCAGGTCGCTGAATTTCGCTTTATTGCTGGAAGCATTGATGCTTAGTCCGATCACGTTGGCTTCAAACCTTGTTGAAATATTGGCAAGTTCGGCGGGGTTGACCGCCGCATTGTAAAAGCTTGTGCGCGACGAGGTGCCGATTCCGGAAAAATGTTGTTGGGCCAGCGCTGCCGCGGGAAGCAGGGCCAGCAGGAGAGTAATTTTTTTCATGCCCTATATTTTGCATGAATTTACGGCATTATTTCTTTTATTGTTTACAGGCTGGGGAATTTGCCTTACATAATTTTCACCGCGTCCCACACCGGGTCGGCAGGCGTGGTGGCGACAATCTCAATGAGTACTTTTGAAACCGGATGTATAAAGATGAGTTTGCGCGCGTGAAGATGGATACCGCCATCAGGGTTGGAACGCGCCGCGCCGTATTTGAGATCGCCTTTGATTGGGCAGCCAATAGCCGAAAGCTGTGCGCGGATTTGGTGGTGGCGGCCGGTGTGAAGTTCCACTTCCAACACGCAGTACCGGTCCAGTTTGCAAAGAACTTTATAATCCAGTTTGGCCGGTTTGCTCCCCGTTACCGGTTTTGCATGAGCCTTGGCGGTATTGGTCTTTTCATTGCGGGTCAAATGGTGTTCAAGCGTAGCGGCTTCAGGGCTTGGGCATGAATACGTGGCCGCCCAGTAGGTCTTTTGGGTTTCGCGACTGCTAAAGAGCTCGTTCATGCGCGAAAGTGCCTTGGAGGTTCGGGCGAAGACCACGATTCCCGTTGTGGGCCGGTCAAGCCGGTGGATGACCCCCAGAAAAACCTCACCGGGTTTATTATACTTTTCCTTTAGATATTCCTTGACCACTTCGCTGAGCGGTTTGTCGCCGGTTTTGTCGCCCTGAACGATATCGCCCACGCGTTTGTTGACCGCAATCAGGTGGTTGTCTTCGTAGAGGACCTGGAGGTTGTTCTTATCGGAAAGAATCTTCAGAATTTTGAATTTTAAATTTTAAATTTTGAATGACGCTACTTAGGAGGCTCTTTCGACTTTCGACTTTTACTTCGCTATCGCTCCGTACCGTTCGCCCTTCGGGCTCGGGTCGACATTTGACATTCGACAGTCATCAATATTGCTCCGACGCACTTGGAAAATCCTTGCTTTTCACATCGCTGACATATTTTGAGATGGCTCCGGTCATTTCGTCATACAGGTTCATGTACCTTCGCAAAAACCGGGGGCTGAATTCATTGTTCATGCCCAGCATGTCGTGGATGACCAGGACCTGGCCGTCGACACCTCCGCCGGCACCAATGCCGATGACCGGGATCGAGATGCTTTTGGCGACACGCTCGGCAAGGGCGGCCGGGATTTTTTCCAGCACCAGCGCAAAACACCCGATGCGTTCCAGCAACTGTGCGTCTTCCATCAGTTTTTCGGCCTCGGCTTCTTCCTTGGCACGCACGGTATAGGTCCCGAATTTGTAGATGGATTGGGGGGTAAGCCCCAGATGGCCCATGACCGGGATTCCCGCGTTCAGTATTTTTTTGATCGATTCCTTGATTTCGCTTCCTCCCTCCATTTTAACGGCATGCGCACCGCTTTCCTTCATGATCCGGATGGATGACCTGAGCGCCTCTTTTGAATCGGACTGATAACTCCCAAAAGGCAGGTCAACCACCACCAGGGAGCGGGTAATGGCCCGCACCACTGACGAAGCGTGATAGATCATTTGATCCAGCGTTATGGGAAGCGTGGTCTCGTGGCCGGCCATGACATTCGATGCCGAATCGCCTACCAAAATCACATCGACCCCGGCCGAATCGACAATGCGCGCCATTGTAAAATCATAGGCGGTAAGCATGGAGATTTTTTCATTGTTGGCCTTCATCTCGATCAGTGACCGGGTGGTAATGCGTTTGTAATCTTTTTTTGCCGTTGACATAAATTATTTTTGGATTGGTAAAAGTACTAAATCTTTGAGCAGGGCCAACGGTAACAAATGCCTTTGGACAACTACTAAATTAAAAATACATTTTATGAAATACTTAATTTGCCTGTTGATTGGGTGGGGGTTGAGCGGACACGCGCAGCAAACTCCCAGAATGGCCGTTGAGCAATTTTTCACGGCTTTTCACAAAAGGGATACCGTCGCATTGCGCGCGATGATTTTAAAGGGGGCGCCATTGCACTCGATCATCGAAAGAAAAGATGGGCCAAAACTCAGTCAGGAAACCATGGATGACCTGGTTATTTCAGTAGGTTCGATGCCTGCAGAGATGAAATTTGAAGAAGTATTGCTCTCCATTGAGGAACGGATTGACGGAAACATGGCTCACGTCTGGGCGCCCTATGAATTTTATGTGGATGGCAAAAAAAGCCACTCAGGGGTTAACTCTTTTCAGTTATTTCGCCAAGCCGGTACCTGGAAAATCCTGCACCTGTCCGATACCCGCAGGCGCTGAGCCAGGGCAAGTTTTTACAATCGGGTTGAACGAATTCAGACTGATCACTGGCGCCTGAAAGCTGCAACTAACTAGCAATCGGCCATATTTACAGCCACTGCCAATCCGCCTTCAGAAGTTTCCTTGTACTTGTTGTTCATGTCTTTCGCAGTCTGCCACATGGTGTCGATAACCTTGTCCAGCGGTACCTTCACGTTTTTGGGATCGGTTTCCAGCGCGAGTTCGGCAGCATTGATGGCCTTGATGGCGCCCATGGTGTTTCTCTCGATGCAGGGAATCTGAACCAGGCCACCGATCGGGTCGCAGGTCATGCCCAGGTGGTG
>JAEZGB010000076.1 GCA_023437485.1 Bacteroidota bacterium | reverse complement strand
GATGTGAGCATCGTGGCAAATGGCGCGATGGAAGGCACGCCGCTCACCGAATTGATCGAAGAATTTGGCGGGAACCTTTTGGGCAGGTCGGTTCACGAGAAATTTGGAAACAAGTTCCCACTGCTTTTCAAGTTCATCGACGCGCGCGAGGATCTTTCGATTCAGGTGCATCCCAATGATACACTCGCCAAAGAGCGCCACAACAGTTTTGGCAAGACCGAGATGTGGTACGTGATGGATGCCGACGAGGGTTCCCAAATCATTGTCGGGTTCAAACCCGGTGCGACGCCGCAGAAGTATTTGCAGGCGCTCAAGGACAAGACTTTGCCGCAAATGCTCGAGCGAAAAACAGCCGCCGCCGGTGATGTATTCTTTTTGGAAACCGGGACGGTACATGCCATCGGTGCAGGAATTCTGTTGGCCGAGATCCAGCAAACATCTGATATCACGTACCGAATCTATGATTGGGACCGTGTGGACGATGAAGGGAATAACCGCGAACTGCACGTTGATCAGGCGCTTGAGGCGATGAACTACGATCAGGTGGATGCCGTCCGCAAATATGATAGCGTTGAAAATTCGGCGAACCCGATTGTGGACTGCCCGTATTTCACGACCAATTTCATTCCGCTTGACGGAGAATTCCAACCCAAGGTGCCAGAGGGCTCCTTTGCCGTTTACATGTGTGTCGAGGGCAGTTTCTCCATCCGCGCCGATGAGGTGGATTACATCTTTACCAAGGGCGACACCGTACTGGTTCCCGCGGTCCTCAATCGCGAAAGGCTTACCGGCAACGCGACACTGCTGCAAGTTTATGTTTCCTGATTGCGCTTTAATGCGTATTTTTGCTAAAAAATTAGAACTATGGCTAATGTAAAGACCCTTAAGAAAGACATCAATTACGTGCTTGGCGATATTATCGAGGCCGTTTACCTTTGGGAAATGTCCACTGCGGGCAAACCAACCGATGCTTCGAACGCGCTGATCGACGAGGCAATCATGACCTTTGACACGCTGATTACCAAGGTGAACGCGAAAAACGTCGAGGACAAGAAAAAGCACTTCAAGGCCATCAATACCGAGCTCGAGGAATCGGCACGCAAACTGGTTGAAAAGATCAACAACCTGAAATAATTTTCAGCATGCGATGTTTGCAGATTTTGATTTTCAATTTATATTTGCAGCATCAAGCCGCCGGTGTAGCTCAGCTGGCTAGAGCAGCTGATTTGTAATCAGCAGGTCGTGGGTTCGAGTCCCTCTATCGGCTCAAAAGCCCGTCTCGTAGGAGGCGGGCTTTTTTTATGGAATTGAGTCTTCAGTTATCAGTCATCAGTGATGAGCCTGATTTAGAAATACGTTTCTGAATTCTTCGGATTATCGCACCGCAAGTCTGGAAGTGGTCGCGAACATTCTGGTAGTCTCGAAAAGGGCTTCGTTGAAACCCTACTTTTCAGCCTTTCTGCGTGCTTCCACAAATTGCTCCAACACCTTTCCATACTTGGACTTTTTGATTTCGGGGCTCAGGGAATTGTTAATGGTGTCAAGGTATTTAAGCGAGGCATCGTTTATCTCGGTCAGCGCGATGTAGGGCGCGATTTCCTGGTCGCGGTGGTTCAGGGCAAAATTGATCGCGTGGAGGTATTTCTTTTTGAGGATTGCCTGGTACTTCGCGTCCAGGTCTTCTCCTGACGCATTCTTGCCCAGTGCGCTTTCCAGTTCTTTCTTGGTCAGATCAAGTTCCTGGCCGGCAAAACGCGCCTTCACCTGGTTGTACTGTTCAAACAGGTCGTGGTTTTTTGATCCGGTAACTTTGGCATCGGCATAAAATTTTTCCAATGTGGTTTCAATATGAATGTTTCCGGGTTCGGCGAAAAACGGCAGGCGATCGTCAATGCTTGTGGTCACCCCGCGATCCAGTTCCAGGTAAAACATTTCGGGTGATGCGATGTCCATACCCGTTCTGAATGAAGAATCGCCGCTGATCACAATCGTATCCACGGCCACCAGCGAGGTGTCCACCATTTTGCGGATAAAGAGTTTTCCATCCTTAAGGCCTTTAACGTTACCCGAGATAATCAGGTTTCCGGTAGGCTCAACTTCTTTGGCGCACGACCCCATTACCAATAAGGCAACGGCCAGAACAAATCCTTTCATAAAATAAAATTTCCGGCAAAGAAACAAAAATCCCCGGACGTGCCGGGGATGGGATTAACCTTTAAGCCACGCCTGCCTTAATTTTTCTTTGGCAGGATCAGTTGCGCGCAAGGCTTCGGCGTCTTTGTATTCCAGTGAGACCTTGCCTTTGAGCGTATGGGACTTTCCGTCGCGGTCCACAACAAAAACCACTTCATCACCTTCTTTCCACTCCTGGGCGCCCATCATCATGTCATAGATATTGTCCAGATTGTATGATGTTCCGTTTACTGTCTTCACAACATCGCCACCTTTTAGCCCAATATTTTTGAGGAAGCTGCTCAATTCAATATTGTTGGCGATCATGATATCAGTAGTTCCGGGCTTGACGGTGATAAAGGGGGTGTTATCTTTTACGAATGGGTTGACGGGAACTTTGATCGCAGTCCTGGCCACTCCAACTTTGGCAAAAAATTGGTCATATGGGATGGGCGTAGGGCCCGCAACATAGGTATTGAGGAATTCACGCACTTCCGGATAGGTTTGGAGTACGATCCGGTCAAAAAGTTCGTCATCGTCAAAAGGCTTGGAAGGGCCGTAAAGGTGCGTAAGTTGCTGCATCAGGTCCAACACGCCCATTTCGCCATTGCTTTTCTCGCGAAGCAGTATATCGAGGCACATTCCTATCAGGGCGCCCTTGTCATAGACATTGAGGTACTGCGATTTGTAAGGCTCGCGCAAAACGTTGGCGCTCATCTCAGTGAAAGGCATCGAGTCGTTCATCGATTTTGCGTTTTTGATCTTGGCATCCATTCGTTTGTAGAACTCGTCCTCGGTAATCAAGCCCTGGTGAACCTGGAAAAGATTGGCAAAATACTCGGTTACGCCTTCATACATCCAAAGGTGCTTTGACATTTTGGGGTTGTTGAAGTCAAAATCATGGATCTCCCGTGAATGGACGCCAAGCGGGGTCACGATGTGGAAAAATTCATGCGAAACCACATCGATAAGCCCGTTGACCAAAGCCTCATGCGGCATCATTTCGGGAAACAGGACCGTTGTTGAGGTATTGTGCTCAAGCGCCCCAAAACCCCTTGCATCGTCCTGCTGCATATTGGAAAGATAGAGCAAGATGGTGTATTTGCGGTTGTTGTTAATGGCTCCCATGAATTTTTTTTGCGCGCGCATCATTTTCTCCAGATCCGGCGTGATGTCGGCAGCCTTTACCTTGCCGGTGGGCGAGTAAACGCTTATCAGGATTGTCATGTCGTCAACGGTGAAAGTGGTATAATCAGGCCGGGAATACATGATCGGGTTATCCACCAATTCGGCATATCGCGCAGCTGTAAAGGTGTCTTTGGTATCCGATGGATCGCTGTCGGAAAGTGAGGTGGCCCCCCATAGAGTTGCCGGGTGCGTGATGTCAATTTTATAAGGTCGGTCTTTCAGCGTGTTGAAGTACCCTACAAAACCGTGCATGTTCAGCATGAAGTTCTCACCGGCGAGAATATTTGTCCCAGCGGGTGAAAAGATATCGTGAGTACCTTCAACATCATAAGTGTCATTGACATGGTAGGTTATTTCTGCCAGGTTTTTAGCCCCGCTGATGGCCCAGGAATTCTCGTCAAGCTTATCAACTTTTAGCGCTTTGCCCTTGTTGTCAAGTGCCCTGAAGTTATCAATGAACTTGCCGTAATCGTCTTCAGAATACGTTCCGGGAATTATTTTGGGCAGATGGTAGGTCACCCTGTCGGTGGATATCTTTGGCGGCTTGACCCTCACGCTGACCTTGTCATCCACCACGTTTTGCAGGTCCAGGGCTACATGGATCTCAGTGGCGGGCCGTTGCGCGTGGATGTTCATCGCGGCCAAAAAACTTATGCCCAGCAGTAATCTCTTGGTTCTATTCATAGTTATGGATTTAGCTTGTTTACAAATTCAGAAATAACATCCACCAGTTCGGCCGAGACCGGGAGTGCGGGATCATTATACGATGCTTTGTTTTGGTCCTCGCCGCCGCGAATTATCTTGAGAACATGGTTCATGTTTTCAATAATGGCGATGGATGCCCGCGGATGCGATTTTTTTAGCAGTCGGGCCTCTGACTCGGGCATTTGCAGGTCTTTGGTGCCATTCACGATCAAAATTGGAACCTCAAGCCTGGAAAGTATTTTGGCGGGATCGTGCCTGATCCACGAAATCAGGTATGGCTGGACGCTTTCACGAAATACCATGGCTAGCCCGCTGTCATCGTTTTTGAATGTTTCGCCTTTTTTAAGGGTATTGAGGTTTTTGGCGATGAGGTCAGTTTTACCCGGGAAAATCTTGCTCAATTGATCCTGCAGGACCTGATCCATCGGCCTTCCCGGCCCTGCAATGGAAATGAAACCGTCTGCAATTCCATCAGCCGCAAGCATGCCCACCAGCGAACCTTCAGAATGGCCGGCCACAACTATAGGCTCATAATCGTAATTTTCCCTGAAATGTTTCAGCACGCTCCGGGCGTCATGCACCAAATCATCAAAACGGCTTAAATTTTCATCCAGATTACCCAGAACCATCTGCGTGAAGTGGCGCTTGTCATAACTGAAAACTGAAAAGCCTTTCTTGGAAAGTTCCAGTGCCAGGTACCGAAGGCTGTTGTTATGCTGCCCAATCTGGTTCCCGCTGCGGTTGGTAGCGCCTGACCCCGCGATCAGGACGATCAGCCCGCCGGAGGGTTTCCCTGTTTCAAATAAGGTTCCTTTTAACAAAGGCGAAACCTCGATTTCCGTTTCGGAAATTTGCGAAAAGGTGTTGAGGGACAGCAATAAAAAAAGTAACCAGGATTGTCGCATGCCCAAAAATACGCAACCTTGTGCAGTTCTAATCAAATTTGTTGCGCAGGTAATATTTCTGGTCAAGCTCGTCAAAGTCGTCAAGGGCCATGGGTTTGGGCTTTGGCTTGCTGGCGCTCGCTTTCTGACGCCACATTTCAAAGCGGTCTTTGGAAAGTCGTTTTCGCATGATTTCAATCACCTCCTTTTCAGGAACGCCAAACTCGGCTTTGATGGCCTCAAAAGGTTTTCGTTCTTCGAGCGCCATGCCCGCCAGCCTTTCAAGTTGTTCGTACGTGAGCTCGGGTCGACTGCTCTTTTTCATGGTTTGATTAAACTTGACCGTTCGTCACATCAATATTAGAAAAAAAACTTTTTCAATTTCAATCGTCACCGAATTTTTTTTCAGCAGCCGGCGCCAGGGCTTTCCGGTACTCGCGAAACGGGATTCGCAGCAGGCTTGCCAAATGGTTGTGGTCCCGCGGTTCCATGTGAGTATCCACGCCAAAAACCACCTCCCGGGCCGGCAGGTGCCGAAGCGTGCCAAAGAGCCGGTCCCAAATTGAGAAGATGTTGCCATAATTGCTGTCGGTATAAGGGAGAAGGTAATGATGGTGGACCTTGTGCATGTCGGGCGTAACAAAAATCCACCCCGCCACGCGCTCAATTGCGGCAGGGAGCGAAATATTCGCGTGATTGAACTGCGAAAAAACCACCGAGAGCGATTGGTACAAAAACACCATCCACATGGGGGCACCCGTAACAAATACAGCCAATACGGTCATCGCGAACCGCACCACGCTCTCGCCCGGGTGATGCCGGTTTGCCGAGGTAGTATCAACCCAGGTATCGGTATGGTGGATCAGGTGGAAGCGCCACATCCACGAGTTCTTGTGCTGGATATAATGAGCCAGGTACGCACCGATGAAGTCCAGCAACAATAAACCCACCAACATTGAAATCCAGGGATTGAGCTCAACCAGATACAGCAGCCCGAAGGTATTGGTTTCACACCATCTGGCCGTCATCAGCAAAACAAAAGCAAGCGCGAAATTGACCGCAATGGTGGTCGCTGTAAAGAAAATATTTATTCCGGCGTGACGCCATTTATGGTATTCGAATGTACGTGAAGGCAGCCAATCTTCAATAATCCAAAACAACGCGATCCCGCCTGCCAGGATCAGCCCCCGGTGCAGCGATGGAATTTGCTCGAAGTATTCGGCTATTGTTTCCATGTCAGCGTTTTGTGGTTAACAATCTTTGCCAGGTATGGCCCGGAAGGTTCATCAGCACAATCGCCGCGATGATCAGGATTATTCCCAGCCATTGCACCAGGATAACCTTTTCGCCCAGGAGAACAAATGCCATCAGAACCGATACCGGCAATTCAAGCGCCGAGACAATACTTCCCAATCCTATTCCGGTAAGGGGAAATCCCTTGTTCATGAGCAGTGGCGGGATTACGGTCCCGAACAGCGCAATCACGATTCCCCATTTGTAAAATATGTCATAGTTGTATTCATGCGCCTGGGTGAGGGCCGCAAAAAGAAACACCACCACAGCGCCTCCCAAAAGCATGTAAAGGCTTCGTTGCGCCGGCGAAATATGCACTGCAACCCGGTTACTGGCGAACATGGTAGTGGTAAAAGATGCAGCGGCCAGGATTCCAAGGACAACGCCCCGCCAATCGGGCAGTTCGCGGCTTGTCAGCAGGTTTGTCGCCATCGCCGTCCCCAGCAAAACCACAAAAACCGCAATAAGTTTTATGTTTGACGGCCGTTTCTTTTCAAGTATCCATTCCAGTATCACGCCCATCCAAACGGTTTGCATCAAAAGAACGATACCAATTGAAACGGGTATGTATTTGACCGCCAGGTAGTAAAAAATGCTGGTGAGGCCGGTCGATGTTCCGGTGAGCATCAAAAAAAGGACGTTGCGCGGTGTGGCGGCAACCACTTCACTGCCTTTGCGCAGCCGGCTCATGGCATTGATCAGCAATATGGCGATGATTCCGATGATGAATTGGGACGAGATGATTTCGGCCGGGGAGTATTTATTTCCGGTGATGCCTTCATCGGCGTAGGCCAACTTGACAAAAGTTGCCAACATCCCGTAACTCGTGGCGCCCAATCCCACCAAAACAACACCCTTAAGAACATTTTTCCCCGACATCGGCATAATTTTCTGCGAAGATAAGCAAGGCCGGTAAAATTATTCTTCCGCCTTGAGGATATTTGCAATGGTACGCGGGATCTGGTCAAACTCACTGAGGCTTAAAGGTTTGATCAAAAAGCCTTTCGTGCCCAGGTTCATGCATTTTACCTCGTACACAGGATTGAGCGTTGACGAGTATACAAAGGCCGGGATTTTGGACAGTTGAGGATCGGCGCAGATTTTTTCGAGGGCTTCAATTCCGCTCATGATGGGCATGTTTATATCGGTGAGGATGACATTAGGCGTGCAGTTTTGGGGATCTTTTAAAAAGTCTAGCATTTCCTTGCCATTCCTCACCCAGGCCACGGGTTCAAATCCCGGATGGCGCGCAAAGGAATCCATCATGATTTCACCGTCATCATGGTCGTCTTCGGCAATCAATATGAAAAAAGGTGTGGTCATGTATTTTGATCCTTTGGAAAGTACAGATGAAAGACTGAACCTTTTCCCGGCTCGCTTTCGGCTTCGATCCGGCCGTGGTGGTTTTCCATTATTTTTTTGCAGATGGCAAGCCCGATCCCGTTCCCCGAAAATTCATCGCGCATGTGCAGCCTCTGGAAAATCGTGTAGATCTTGCCAATTTGAGAGGTTTCCATCCCGATGCCGTTGTCGCGGATACTGATCCTGTGGTATGGCTTTCCCGGCTGGAGCGGGTCAATTCCGTGCACCGTGCCGCTGTCAATCGATATTATGGGCGAAACGCCTTCGCGGCTGTATTTGACCGCGTTGGAAAGCAAATTTGAAAAAAGCTGTCGCATCTGGATCTTGCTTCCGGTAATTTCAGGCAGATCGGAAAGGGTTATCCGCGCATTGTTCTCGCGGATCACGAGTTCCAAATCATCCATGACTTCGCGCATGACACGGTTCAGGCTTATGTTGGACATCTCGGCACGGGTGGCGCTAAAGGCGTATTTGACCAAATCGTCCACGAGTGAATTGAGCCGCAACGCCGATGAATTGATCACATTCATGCTCTTGAGTTCGGAATTTGAGAAAAGTGTGGACTTGGTTTCGGCAAGATGCGAGGTATACGTCAGGATTTTCCGAAGGGGTTCCTTGATGTCATGCGAGATTACGTGAATGAACTGTTCCAGGCTTGTATTGGTTCTGTTGAGTTCCTGGACCTTGAGCTCAAGCTTTCGCTGGTATTGCAGCAACGCATCTTCATGACGGTGTTTTTCGGTCAAATCAGTAATGACTACACCAATCGCGTCGAGATTCGGATAGAGGTCTGAAAAAGAAGCAAGTACCGGGACAAAATCGCCCTGGCCGTTTTTTAATGAAATTTCAGCTTTGCTGGTTCCCGATGCCAGGCCCGCACGCAAACGGCTAAAATCGCCAATGGAACCCGTGTATTCTGAAAAATAGCTCCCGATGACCTTGCTGGCCGGGAGCTGGACCAATTTGGCAAAGTGTTCGTTGCAATACAGGATCAGGCCTTCCTCGCTCAGGGACAGCGCGCCTTCGCCAAAACGCTCAATCAGTACGCGGTAGGTGTAATCGGCACTTACCATGGAATAAACCTGGGCCTGGCCGTCGCGGTTTACAACAAGAGCGTCTACCTCGCCGCTTCGGATGGCGGTCAGTACGCCGCGGGTTTCTTCCAGCTCTTCGCGCAGCCGGGCATTTTCGGCTTTGAGCGCCTCCAAATTATCGATCCTTTGCATGGCTAACATGAATATCGAGCATCTTTAAAACCTTTTCTGTTTGCGACAGATCTCCCAAAACCAATCTTCTCGGCGCGGGCAAGGTTCTTACAATGTAGGGATGGCAATGATTTCGTGTTGGACAGCTTTTTCCTTTTCTTTGTTAACGTCCACTATTTCCAGTGAAAAACGCCCTTCAAGATATTGATCGCAGATTCGCCTGAGATTTTCTACCGCGCCTGCCGACTGCGGAGTCATGCCTGCAATAAAAAGCATCAGGTTGTACTGTGGCGCTCCATTGGAGTTGTGGTTATTTTGCACGCTAAGTGTTTAATGGTTTTATATTGAGCCCTACCAGGACCTTCTCCTTGTTTGACAAGTCGCCAATGATCTTGCGGATGGGCTCAGGTACGCGCCGTACCAGTGTTGGAACGGCAAGGATCTGGTCGCCCTCGGCGAGTTGCGGGCTTTGTAACAAGTCAATTATTTCAATCGAATAAATTCCCTCAAGATATTCCTCGGCGTAATTCTTGAGGTTTTGCAGCGCCCTGATGGCCGTGGGTGTTTGGCCCGCGATGTAGAGCAGGAGCTGCCACTCGGCTTTTTTAGTCTTGGGTACGATATTCATTTCTTTCGATATTTCGGCGCATGTCCTGGGTGCCCTTCAGGATACTGAGTTCTTCGGCTGCCGATTCAAATTCCTTTCGGAGCGCTTCAATATTGGCTTCCAGGACTGCCTTTTTGCGTTCGATTTCGCGGTCCCTGCGGTCAAGGTCGCTCTGAAGCTGAAGCTCGGACACCCGGTTGTTGATCTTGTTGGTCCGCCTTGCCATTCCGGTCAGGATACCTTCGGGCCCGATTTCAACATCCAGCAATTCTATTCCGTTGCCCGTAATCACGAATTCCCGTACCTGGTTGGAGTGCCCCATACCGCGCGATTTGATGATATACAACCCGCGATTTCTCTCGCCAATGCCTTCCATGTCACGAACCGTAATCCATGTATCCACCATTGAGGAAATGCTCTCTTCCGACAAATCAGGGCGCAATTGGTCTGCCTGGCGGTCCAGTGAGGTGAACAGCGCGGTGATATTGGTTACTTTGAGAAGGTCAATAAGGCGCACCAGCATTGCCCGGACATCGTGCGCACTTCCTACATTGATCAGGTTGCTGATGGGGTCAATAACCACGGCGGCAGGACTGAACTCCACGATCATTTTGCGCAGGGTGAGCAGATGGGCTTCCAAACCGTTGAGCGACGGCCGGGATGATTGGATAATCAGCAGGCCATCTTTAATGTGCTTCTCCAGGTCAATCCCGACGGAGCGCATGTTGCGGATGAGTTGTTGCGGCGATTCTTCAAACGCGAAATAAATCACCTTTTCCCCCCGGTTGCACTGCTCGTTGGCAAAATAACTGGCCAGGGTGGTCTTGGCCGTTCCCGCGGTGCCCGAAATCAGGATGTTGCCCCCCCGGTAAAAACCCTGAAGGCTAAACATCTGGTCAAGCCCCGGAACACCAGTAGAAATCACCTCGGATGAAACGGGGTTATCCAGTTTAAGCGATGTAATGGGAAGGACGGAAATGCCCAGATCGTCAATTAAAAACGGATACTCATTGGTTCCGTGTGTCGATCCGCGATACTTCACGATCCTGAGCCTGCGGGTTGAAATCTGGTCAATAACCCTGTGATCCAGCAGGATAACACAATCGGAAACATATTCTTCCATGCCGTGGCGCGTAAGGCTTCCTTCACCCCGTTCGGCCGTGACAACCGCAGTGACCCCGCGGCTTTTGAGCCATTTGAACAATCTGCGCATTTCGGCGCGAAGGACGGCCTCGTCGTTGAGGTGGGCAAAAAGGCTCTCAAGAGTGTCAAGCACCACCCGCTTTGCACCCACCTTGTCAATGGCGTGCCCAAGCCGAATAAATAGCCCTTCAAGGTCATAGGGGCCGGCTTCCAAAATCTCCGACCGGTCTATATGCACATGGTCAACAACAAGATTCCCGTCTGCGATCATCTCATGCAGGTCGATACCCATTGATTTAACATTCAGCGCCAGATCGTCGAGTGACTCCTCAAAAGACATGAAAACGCCAGGCTCTTTGTAATCTGTAATCCCCTTAGCAATAAATTGCATTGACATCAGGGTTTTCCCGCACCCTGCCGAGCCGCAAATAATGGTCGGCCTGCCGCTTGGGAAGCCGCCTTCGGTTATCTCATCCAGGCCATTGACGCCGGTAGGGGTTTTGGGAAATTGGAAGGCAGCGTCGGCCTTTGTAATTTTTTTCTTCTTTTGCACAAATTCTGTATTACATCTGACCAAATACTTCATCGTGCATTGACGATTTTGCTATCTCGACAGATCTACAAAGATAACTTCAAGTCCCATTTTTTCGTTATATAATTTTTTTAGCCATTTACAGAATTCCCACTTTTATAAGGTTAATCTTATAGATAAATATATAACAATTGCCAAAAGGCAGTTGAAGTCTGCATTAAATATTTTGTTAAATTTTCGCAACTGATGTAAGTATTTTTTCTAATCCTGTAAAATTATTGCCAATATCCTATTGTATCTTTAATCTGCTTTTAAAGTGTTTTCGCCGATGGTGCTGTACAATACAATTATGTTAATTGACGACGATGAAGATGATCGCGAGATTTTTTCATCAGCAATTTCCCGCATAGACGGCATTGACGTTTTTTGTGAATTTGAATGTCCGATTCTGGCCTACGAGGCGCTTGACACCCGCCAGGTAGAACCGGATATCATCTTTCTGGATTTGAACATGCCCAAAATGAACGGAGTGGAACTTCTAAAAAAGATCAAGGAACATCCCGCATTGGCACAGATACCGGTGGTAATATTTTCCACCTCGAGCAATTATAAAAATATTAAAGAAACAATGGATTTGGGAGCCTTGGATTACATAACCAAGCCGTATAAATTTCAGGAACTTCTCCAAGTCTTAAACCGGCTTTTTGCCCAATAAAGCAACAATGGGATTCATACTTTTCAATAT
>JAEZGB010000022.1 GCA_023437485.1 Bacteroidota bacterium | reverse complement strand
CCTACAAAAGCGACCTCCAGGAGGCGGATTACCTGGCACTGCTTTCGCGAAGTTTTCCGCGGGACAAAGTGCTTCAATACACCACCACCGGAATTCACAAAGACGACCTTATTTTTGAAATCGAAGGGCATCCGATCAGGAAATTCGGTTCACAGGGCCAGCAAAAATCGTTTTTGATCGCGCTCAAGCTGGCGCAGTTTGAATTCGTAAAAAAACGCAGCGGGCAACACCCAATCCTGTTGTTTGACGATATTTTTGACAAACTGGATGAATTCCGCGTCGCGAAAATCGTCGATATGGTAAACAACGACGATTTTGGCCAGATTTTTATCTCGGACACCCATGCCGCGCGGACTGAAGAAATAGTCCGGTCAACGCATCAGTCATACCGCATATTCAACCTCAAATGATTAATTTTACCACATGAAAGATATACTCGCCCTCACAATGTTTTTGACGTTTGCCTTTTCGTGCAACGCGCAGGACAAAAATTCCGCCACCGTATTGCCACCCAAGGAATTCGCGCAAAAATTCGGTGCCGAACCAAAGCCCCAATTGATTGATGTGCGCACGCCCGACGAATTTGCGGCAGGTCATATTGAGGGCGCGGCGAACATTGACTGGTACGCGCCTGATTTTGAAAAACAGGCCGCCCAACTCGATAAGCGCAAGCCCGTATACGTGTATTGCAAGGTGGGCGGCCGAAGTGGCCAGGCGGCGCAAAAACTTACCCATATGGGTTATACCGTGTTCGATTTGCAGGGTGGTTTTATGAAATGGGAAGCCGTAAACGGCGTAAAGGGCACCGGTGGGATGTCGCGCGCCGAATTTGACCAGTTGGTTGCGTCTGCGCCCAGGATGCTTGTGAACTTTCACGCGCCCTGGTGTGCTCCGTGCAAAAAAATGGAGCCTTACATGTCCAGACTTGACCAGGATGTTCCGTCAGTCAAGGTGATCAGGCTGAATGCCGACCAGAACAAGGCGCTGCTGTCAAGTTTGCAGGCCGACGAAATCCCGCTGACCATGTTTTTTGAAAATGGTAAGCAAAGTTGGAAGCAAACGGGCTTTATTGCCGAAGCCGACCTAAAAGCCAAACTCAAATGATGGCTCCTGAAATCCTTGATTTTCTGAGGGATATCAAGGAAAACAATAATCGGGAATGGTTCCTGGCCAATAAAAAACGATACGACCAGTACAAGGCGCTCTATGTGCAGTTGACCGCCGAATTCCTGGCCGAAATGCAGGCGCGGGATCCGTCGCTAAGGCACCTTGAACCCAAGGATTGCATGTTCCGCATCAACCGCGACATCCGCTTCAGCAAAGACAAATCGCCTTACAAAACCAACATGGCCATCTGGATGTCGGCCGGACAAAAAAACACCAACCTGGCCGGATATTACGTTCATATCGAACCTGGTGCGAGTTTCCTTGCAGGGGGTGTTTATTATCCCGATGCGCCCGATTTAAAGAAAATCCGCAGCGAAATTGCCTTTTTTTACGAGGACCTGCAGAAGATTACGGCCGATAAAAGGTTCCGCGCCGAATTTGGAGCATTGGACCGCAATGACGAAAATTCGCTCAAAACAATCCCCAAAGGGTATGACAAAGACCACCCCGCCGCCGAATTCCTTCGGCTGAAGTGTTTCACGGCCACCAAAACCATCACCGACAAAGAACTAAAATCAAGGGATTTTGTACAATCGGCCTGCCAAAGCCTGTCGGCCCTAAAACCGCTCAACGAATTCCTGAACCGCGCCCTCACCCACCAATAATGGAAGTCAAGGAAAATTTTTCGCTTAAAGAATACAATACTTTTGGAATCACTGCCGTAGCAAGAAAATTTGCGTCGGTACAAACGATTGACCAGCTCAGGGAAGTGATCGGCCAAAACCGCGGTGAACAACTCCTGATCCTCGGCGGAGGAAGCAACATGCTACTCACGCGCGATGTCGATGCCCTGGTAGTGCACGTAAACCTTCGGGGGAAAACGGTGACCGATTTACGGGACGGTTTTGCAACGGCGCATGCGATGGCGGGCGAGAACTGGCATGAGTTTGTGCTTTTTACCCTTGACAACGGGCTTGGCGGG
The DNA here is from genome assembly GCA_023437485.1 of Bacteroidota bacterium. GTDB lineage: Bacteria > Bacteroidota > Bacteroidia > Flavobacteriales > Flavobacteriaceae > Flavobacterium. Next base: position 1,950 of record JAEZGB010000022.1, on the reverse strand, counting down.
CTTGAAAACATGTCGCTGATTCCCGGAAATGTAGGAACAACGCCCATCCAGAACATTGGCGCGTACGGTGCCGAGATCAAGGACACCATGCTCTGGTGTGAAGCGCTGGATATCGAGACACTGGAATTGCGACGGTTTAGCAACGCCGAATGCAGGTTTGCCTATCGCGACAGCATTTTCAAAAACGAGGCAAAAGGCAAGTACGTGATTACCTCAGTGGCGTTCAAACTCACTAGCACAGGACATAAAATCAATACGGATTACGGCGATATTACCGAAAAACTAACTGAAAAAGGCATCGTTACGCCAACACTTCGAGACGTTAGCAACGCCGTGATCGAGATCCGGCAAAGCAAACTTCCGGATCCCAAGATTTTGGGCAACAGCGGAAGCTTTTTTAAAAATCCGGTCATACCCGAATCGCTTTACAAATCAGCCTCGGCGCAATTCCCTGATATGCCCGGCTATCCGGTGGGTGATGGAATGGTCAAGGTGCCCGCGGGCTGGCTCATTGAGCAGGCAGGTTTTAAGGGCAAGCGTTTTGGCGATGCGGGAATGCACGTGAACCAGGCATTGGTATTGGTAAATTACGGCAATGCCACAGGCGCCGAATTGCTGGCCGTGGCGCGCGATGTGCAAAAAACGGTTAAGGAGAAATTTGGGATTGAGATTGAAGCGGAGGTGAATATTGTTTAGGTCGAATGTCGAATGACGAAAGAAGACCCGAGCCCAAAGGGCGAACTGTACGGAGCGATAGCGAAGTAAAAGACGCGAGACGAATGAACAGAGACAAATGAATACTTTAAAGTTTACGAAAAGTTAGAAACAATTCCCCCGGGTGAAACGCCAACAAGCTGATAGCTGACAGCTGACCCCCTGACAACTGACAACTGACGACTGACGACTGACAACTGACGACTGACAACTGATGACTGATGACTGACTTTTACTACCTTTGCATCCGTCAAAACGCCTTGCCTATATGCTGACCATTACCTTCTACGCATTTATCGTTATCGTCGCCATCCAGCTTGTATATTATCTGGGCATTTTTGGCAAGTTCAGTTTTGCCAAAGCGCAGAAGAACACACCCAAAAAGATACCGGTTTCAATCATCGTCTGTGCAAAAAATGAGGCCGAGAACGTCAGGAAGTTCATTCCGCTGCTCGCCGCGCAGGACTACCCTGATTTTGAGATTGTTTTGATTGACGATGCCTCTAGCGACGAAACCCTTGAGATTTTTGAGCAATTTGAAAAAACATATCCCAACATCAAGTTGGTTAAGGTGCAAAACAACGAAGCGTTTTGGGCCAACAAAAAATTTGCGCTCACCCTGGGGATCAAAGCAGCCAAATATGAATACCTGTTGCTCACCGACGCCGATTGCAGGCCGGCCTCAACAGCTTGGCTCCGGGAAATGTCATCGCAGTTCACCGCGAAAAAAACCATTGTTTTGGGTTACGGCGCATATGAAAAAATCGCCGGATCGTTCTTGAACAAAATAATCCGGTTTGAGACAATGCTCACCGCGGTGCAGTATTTTTCATGGGCAAAAGCCGGACGGCCGTTTATGGGTGTTGGCCGAAACCTTGCCTACAAACGCGAAGAGTTTTTTAATGTCAACGGCTTTATTGATCACATGAAAATCCGTTCAGGTGATGACGACCTGTTCATCAACCAGGCGGCAACCGGCAAAAACACCACCATCAGCTACGCTCCTGCAAGTTTTACCTATTCCATGCCCAAAACCACTTTCAAGGAATGGTTTACCCAAAAGCGCAGGCATGTTTCAACGGCAGGCCATTACAAAATGGGCGACAAAGTGCAACTGGGGCTGTTTTATGTTTCGCAATTGCTTTTCCTGCTGTTGGCCATTGTGCTGCTCGCATTTCAGTATGAGTGGATTATCGTCGGGGCAATGGTGCTGGGCCGCTATATCGTAACCTGGAC
>JAEZGB010000181.1 GCA_023437485.1 Bacteroidota bacterium | reverse complement strand
GTATTGAGCATTCCCCAGGCGAGCAGGAAGTAACCGGCCCCGCCAATGATGCATACTTTTACACTAAGTTCAAGCAAATCTTCGTTGAACTGGCCTTTGTAGCCCCAGGAGGCGTTCATGATAAAATAAATCAGCACCGATACCAACAATGCCGTGACAAATAGCATCCCGATGTGTTGCCAGTACATCTTTTTGAGGCTTTTGTTAAAGGATTCCGGGTCATTGAATTTGGTAAGTTTTTGGCCGATGTCAATAAAGCGCGTAAATGCGGCAATTGAATATTCCAGAACGCCCGTCAAAAGCAAGAAGACAATGATGGCCAGGTCCATTCCCAACTCATAATTCTTCTCAAAATAAACCACGAACGGAATGGGGCCGTTGCCCGTATCAGACCAGGCGATAATTCGGTCCATGAAGATAAAGACATATAAAAAAAGGCCGTACAAAAAATATTGGTAATTGTGGTAAAAAACCACTTCAGGCTTAACTTCGAGGCTGCCGGCCGTTTTGGCTCCGATCTTTTTTTGGAAATACCGGTTCAGGAAAACTCGCGAAATGACCACCGCGGTCGCAATGCCAAGCCAATGGGTAAAATACACATGGACGTTAGTTTGCGACTTCAGGAGAATTGCCACAGCAGTACCGGCAAAAATCGAAAGCGAGATCACCCAGCGCTGGTTGATGGTATGCAGCGGGGCGAGAACCAGCAAAAGTATCCCGATCATAAAGGCATAGACCGAGATCACGCCAAGCACCTTGAACGGATAGAGATATATGAATGTGTTGAGTATGGATACAACCGCCAAAACGCCCAGGATGGATACGGCCCCCACCTTTAGCAGGTAGTTCACCGTTTCCCGCACCATCGGGATATCGTCATAATTCCAGTAAAAGGATGCCTGCCGGCCAATCACCTGCACAAAACCCGCGGTAGAAACCAGCCCGATAATCACCCCAAGCACTACCGCCGTGGATTGCACATGATTGAAACCCACAAACGTCCATAGCGAATACCCGAACACAATAATGGCCGCAATTTGCAGCACCACAGGCGCCAGGTGAAGAATTCCCTTGGGATAATATTCGGCAAAAAGTTTGGCTTTGATTTTTAGATAATCGGAAACCTGGACCTGTGCGGGCCCTTTCTCCAGGGCTTCACGCTCTTTCACATTCTTTGCGTTGGCGTGCTCTTCTGATTGAGTGAGTTCGTGATACACCAGGTCGGCAAGTTCATAGATGGAGGGAATACCATAATCGGCTTCGGTATCCTTGCTGCGGATCCCAAGCGACTCGATGGTAGCCACCACGACCCGGTTACTTACGGGCCTGCCGACTTTTTCCCTGATATCGAGGATCAGGGACTTAATATTTTCATTCTGGTGTTCCATGCAGTAGGTTTGGGGGCTGTGCAGGATGCGGTGGCTTTTACGAAGCCGCCTGGCGTTGTTCTAATTGCAAGAATATAGGTTGGACAACTTCTTTAGCTTCTTTGCGGGCCATGCGCTCATAGACCTGCTCGTATTCATTGATAAATTTACCAATTGTAAAGTTCTCCACGACCTTGCGACGCGCATTTATACCCATTTTTTTTCGAAGTTCTTCATTTTGCAGCAGTTCCACTACCCTTTTGCCAATTTCGACATGGTCTTTTGGTTTGCAGATAAACCCGCAGGATTCGTCAAGGGCTTCAGTCACCCCGCCCACATCGGTGGCCACTACCGGTATTCCGCAGCTCATCGACTCAAGAACTGTATAGGGGAAACCTTCGGATATTGACGTTAGGATGGAAATATCGCCTTCGCAAAAAAGCTTGTTGGGGCTGGAATGGTAACCCGCGAGCACGAAATTCTCTCGCAGCCCAAGTTCATCGATCAGTTCTTCGCATTGCTTGGTGTATTCGGGCACTGCCTGATTATCGCCATACACCAAAAACTTAACGTTTGGTATCTGGCGCCGAACCACATCGCACGAACGAATCATGGTGATGATGTCCTTGAGTTCAAAGATCCGGGCAGCCGCCACAACGGTGGGCACATCCCTGAGGGCTTCGGGTTTGGGAGCAGGCGCAAATTGCTGGTGATCAATACCGTTATATATCACGTCGAGTTTCGCCGGATCGGCACCGTACAGCTTCTCCCAGGTCATGTTGAATTTATTTACCGACAAAATTTCATCGGCTTTGTAATAAACAAGGCCCGTGATGGCTTCCGATAGCTTAATGAGCATCTTTTTGAGAAAGAACGAGTATTCCGATGTATTGATGGCAATCAGCCTCTCGCGGATAAACACCCCGTGTTCAGTGACCACCATCGGTGTTCCGTACTTGTATTTGAGCACCAGGGCAGGAATTACCGGAAAGCCGGAAATGGTAAGGTGCGATATATCGGCACGCGGAACATTGATGGAAAGTGGCAACAGGAACCGGTATAACCAGCGCATGCCCACGGTCAGGTCATACAGGGTCGCCTCGGAATTGCCCTCGGTTTGCATGACATCGCCAACATGGTAGCAGAACGCACGCCAAACCAGCGAGCTCTTCATCGTCTTTTTATAATCGTGCTTTTGGAAAAACTGCCACATATCAAACAAGATACTGTCCAGATCTTTCGGGTCCAGCGTGTCGGAATACATGTTCAGGATAAGCCTTTCAAAAACGGGAAGGAATTCGGTCCGGATCTGCTCATCGTCCTCCTGCTCCTTGCGGGCAACGAATTTATGGTATTTCTTACCGTAGGAAATCATTTCACGCGGTTCAAGCGGAGACCACATTGGGACCTGAACCACCTCGGTAACATTGTCACTCAATTCGTACCGCGGCTTGCTCTCAAAATCAGCATTGATCGAGTAGAGTGCGTAATTGACATTTCGGACCTTGGTACAAAGCATATGCGCCCAGGTTGAAACTCCTCCGCCATTGAACGGGTAAGTGCCTTCCAAAATCAATAAAACATCGTACTTCTTTTTCATGCTAATGATGCCGGGATCAAATGTTTATCCCTTACGAAGCAAAATTACCTCATGAAAATACCACTAAAAAAAACATCAGTTCAACGCTTTATAAAGTCGATGAAATGCACTTTTCATAAAACTGTGTTCATTTTAACAGTTTTTTTTGCCGATAAACGCCTTGAAATTAAGTTAAGGGGTTGTTAAACAGCAGCGCTAAAGCCTTGTTTCACGCCACAACCGTCCAATCGCGAGGGAGAGTTTCTGCTTGTAATCATCAATAAGCCATTCGCGGTAATTCTTGCTTACATGGCTTAGCAACGATGCAAATTTCTTCATCCTCCATTCGATGTCTTCCCCCAGCATTTTGGCCAGGGCACGCGCCTGCGAAAGTTCATCGGCATTGTCAACACACATTGCCGCGTGCTGCGCGACGGATTTTTCAACCACTACCTTCGGCCTTAAATTGTTGCGGATGGCAAAATGATACTCCTGCTCAATATCCATGTCGATATCAGTGCTGGCACCAAATTTCCTGCGAAGTTCCGGTGGCATCGAATACTTAAAGTGAGTTTCGATCTCGGCGTCGTCCCGAAGGTTTTCCAGGTAAAATTCAGGCGCGCGAAAGATATGCTGCCAATCCACCGGCTGGTTCCACAACCCAAACCTGGCGGCGTTGTTGCCCAGGTCAATGATGATGAACGAATCCTTGCCGGGAAGTTTGCGGGAACCGCGGCCAATCATCTGGAAATAAAGAGTCAGTGATTTGGTGGCGCGGTTCAGGATGATGCTCTCAACTGTAGGTTCGTCAAAACCGGTGGTCAGGATCCCCACCGAGGTGAGCACCGCGTCAGGGGTTTTCTTGAACCAATGCAAAATTTCACGGCGCTCCTCGGCGCTGCTGGTATTGTCAAGATGGCGGATGGGGTAGCCGGCCTCCCTGAACATTTCATAAACATAAAGCGAGGTATTGATCCCGTTGTTAAAGATCAATGTCTTTTTGCCGAGCGATTTCTCGGTATAGGCATGCAGCAGCTTCTCCTGCATGGAGGCGTTCGAGTAAAGTTCCTCTGATGATTTCACGGTATAATCGCCATTGATCCCCACTTTGAGCGAAGTAAGGCCCACATCATAGGCAAAGGTGTGTGCCCGGGCCAAGTATCCTTTTTCAATCAGCGATTCGATGGTATCGCCCACGATGAGTTCGTCGTAATTCTGGTTCATCGGAAGCTTGATGTTGGAACTTAACGGAGTGGCCGTCACACCCAAGATAAAGGCGTTCTTGAAAAAACCGAGCAATTTCCTAAAAGAGTTGTAGTGCGCCTCGTCAATGATCACCAAACCAATATTGTCCAGGTGGAGCTTTTGGTCGTAGATGCGGTTTTTGAGCGTTTCCACCATTGCCACGAAGCACATGTAATCATGCTGGTCAGGCAGTTCCTTGATTTTGCTGTTGATGATTTTATTGGTCACCCCAAAACCGGTGAGCATGCGGGAAGTCTGTTTGCACAACTCAATCCGATGGGTGAGCACCACCACTTTTTTATTGTGGTTCAGCAAATATCGGCGTACGATTTCGCTAAAGATGACCGTTTTCCCGCCACCGGTAGGCAGCTGGTACAGCAAATGGTAATTTGGCGCAACCTGTTCCATTCGGGAAAAGATTGCGTCGATGTCCCCTTTTTGGTACCCGTACAATTCCTTCCTCTGATCAATTTCAGCTTCAAAATCCTTTTCCAACATTCAAAGTGTGCAATTTTGCAAAACTACGCTAATATTCGGGTTGAGCCGAACGCTTTGCGTAAAATTCGGCCAAAAACAAAGCCCGCCTGGGGGCGGGCCGGAATGAACAAAAATGAAAATACTTTAAAATGAGGCAGTAAGCGGCCTGTAAGTCCCCGAACTCACCGCGAAAGCGTAATGCGGTTGCGGCGCCACCGGTTGCGGGTTGCGGCTTTTGAGGTAGATTTCGATATGGCGGGTCCCGCCCGGAGTTTTTCGATCGATCAGGATCTGTTCGGCATTGCACTGCAATTCCTTCCGAAAGCGCCTGATCAGGGTATCCTGCGAAAGATTGTATTCGGTTAACGTTCGTCCGGGGTTCAGGACGTTGATGCTCAGTAGGATTCCGTCACCTGACAGGTGTGTCTGGGTATCCGCCTCTTCCGGCCACTGGCCCGCGTAAACCAATGTCACATCTTTGAGTTGCAGTGACCGGATAAGTGCGCGGACAATCGATTTTCGGGCCCGGGATTTTTCCTGAAAGGCAGGAATATCAACATATCCGGGGATTCTGACAATGAGCGTTGAGGTGCTGGAGAGTAAATTTGTAGTCATGTTCATTAAGCTTTTCAAGGACAAATTTCCCCCAATCGCCCAAATTGCACGTTACAGGATTTTGAAAAATAATAACAGGAAAAAGTAGAGTTAATGTAAATCTTCAACAAGTTCTAAAAAAATGTTGGCATTTGGCCATTTCAACTCTTTGGCCCTTAAACCGATCGAGGAGATGCGCGGCCTGGTTTCCATTATAATGCCCTGCGCCACTGAATAGGAAACGGCCTGTTCCAGGGCTTTGTACATCGCCTTGTAAAATGATTCAAAACGTATGCTGCGCGATGCCGAATACCGCTGCGCCGTTTCAATATGATACAGCATCACATCGGCAATATGATAAGGATCAACCCCCAATACCATAAAGTTCTTAATGTATTTTTGGGCCACCGTTCTCCGCATCCGCGCCCTTTTGGACCGGACGGGGAAATATTCGTTCAGTATTTTGGCCTTGGCCTCACCCACCCTTTTCTCTTCCTGCGGATTAAACACAAAATCAAAGTATTGCTTTACCTCACCGAATTTTTCATACAGGTTGACAATTTGTTCCGAAAGTTGCTTTTCGTCCTGTCCGGCCAGGTATTTCCTTAGTTCTCTCTTGCTCATGTTAATTTATGGGCGGGATTGAAAGTTATGGCTATTTTTGCGAAAATTTTTTAAACGATGAACCGCATTTTCAAGATTACCGCACAATTGGAAGGTATTTCCCTGTTGCTTCTTTTTTTCTTTGCAATGCCCATGAAGTATATGCTTGACCAGCCCTCCTATGTGCAAACAATAGGGATGGCGCACGGAATTTTGTTCATTGCCTATATCATTTTGGCCACCATGCTCAAATTTGAGCAAAATTGGGACTGGAAAAAATATATAATCATCTGCGTGGCATCCTTTGTTCCCTTTGGAACATTCTATATTGAGCGCCGCTACCTGAGGTCAGCCTAATCATTTATCGGGACGGGCTCACTCCTGCCGTGGGCCTGCGGTTTTCCGTTTTCGCCAAGGGTCACCATCGTTATGGAATCTATTGTGATTATGGTGGCGCGTGTCATGATATTGCGTACCTCACATTTGAGCGCAATCGAAGTGTTGCCAAACCGCACAATATCAATTCCGATCTCTACAATATCGCCCGGTTGGGCCGAACTGCGAAAATTGATCTCCGACATGTGCTTGGTCACGATCCTGGGATTTCCCAATTGTATAATGGAAAAAAGTGCCAGCTCCTCATCAATCCATGCCAGTAGTTTTCCGCCAAACAAAGTGCCGTTCGGGTTCAGGTCTTCGGGCTTGACCCATTTCCGGGTATGAAACCTCATAATGACATAATCTTTTTGGCCGATTCGATGATTTCGGCATGATCGAACGCCAACGGCGGAAGTGAACCCAGCGGATACCATTCGGCATGTGAAGCGTCATCGGCGGCCACGGCCCGGGCATCTTCTTCGGCCCTGCCCGCAAATACCACCGAAACCGTCCGGTGCCTGGGATCACGGCCCGGCTTGCCAAAAGCACCCACTTGTGTAAGGTCGTTTGCGCGGATTCCTGTTTCCTCCCAGAGTTCGCGCGCAGCGGCCTGGGGGAGATCTTCGTCCTGATCCACAAACCCGCCGGGCAAGGCCCACATCCCTAAAAACGGTTCCCGGCCCCGCCGTATCAAGAGAACTTCATCAATACCGCCTCTCTTTCGTGTGATTACCGCATCCACGGTTAAAAAAATGTTAGATTTATGCAACGTTATTGTGATATATGGTTATATTACTTAATTTCAGATATCTAATTTAACCAAATTTTTAGCAAAATTGCACAATCTAACCGTAAAGGTTTATATTTGCATGAAAGTTCCCTACTGATCACTAACCATTTGTCACCTTATGAAAAGAAAGTTACTGTTATTGTCTTGCTTCGCCTCGGCCTGTGGGGTTTTTGCACAGGAAAGCATCTCAAATGATTCCATCCGGGATCGCGTTATGGACAGTGATCCGGACAATTACAACCGATGGACCATAGAGTTCAATGTTGGGCAAAGCAAGGGTATCAGACCCTATTCTGAAGGCTATTACTACAGCAACCCCAACAAACACATCACTTTTGACATCAATCACTACAGCCTCGGAGCCCGTTATATGATAGGCCCCGTTTTTGGCGTTAAAATGGATTTTGCCTATGACCGACTTGAGAACCAGGACGGATCGGGCAGCCTTCCGTTTGAAATGCAGCACATCCGCATGGGTCTGCAGGGAGTTGTCAACGCCGTACGACTTTTTAAATTTGAAGAGCGCGCCGGGCGTTTCGGGCTTCTTTTTCACGGTGGAGCGCAGGTAGCCAACATGGCTCCTCAAATGGGCCCCAATGAGGGTAAAAATGAATGGAACGTGGGCGTGATGTTTGGAATGCAGCCCCAAATCCGCGTTACGCGCAATATCGGGCTTCACATGGACCTGACCATGAACAGCAACGTTCGCCAGCACTTTAACTGGGACGGCGCTTATTCTGAAGCCAGCAACAACCTCGCGGGAAGTATGTATACCGTGGCTGTCGGTGCTTCCTATTCATTCGGAAACCGCAGCATCCATGGCGACTGGGCCATCATTCCTGACGAGCGCACTGAAGAGATTGCCGCCCTTGACCAGCGTATCGGTGAACTTGAGACCATGATGAACGACACCGATAAAGACGGCGTACCGGATTACCTCGATGTTGAAAACAATTCACTGGCCGGCGTAGCGGTTGATACCAAAGGCCGTATGGTTGACATGAACAACAACGGGGTAGCCGACGAACTCGAGAAATACATGGACGACAGGATTACCACGGCGGCCGACCAACAAAACAACAATGCCGTTGTCAAGCGCCTGATCAACGAAGGATATGTAGCGGTATTCTTTGACTTCAACAGTTCAAAACCAACTCCGGCTTCAACCCAGAACCTGTCATTCCTGCTCACCTACCTGAAAAACAACCCGAACGCATCGGCTGATATCACCGGGTATGCCGATGAAATCGGTAGCGCCGAATTCAACAGGGTGCTTTCAGAAAAGCGCGCAAACAACGTACGCAACACGCTTATCAAAGCCGGAATCAATGCCTCAAGGCTCAATATCATCCCGGCCGGCGAAGACAATTCGGTTGAGAACGATGCTGATTCACGCAAGCTTGTACGCAAGGTGCTGTTCACCATCAAAGACTAAATTTGATCTGTCAAAAAAAAGAAACCGCCTTCATGGCGGTTTTTTTTATCTTTAAATAAAAAATGGAAAACAGGGACAGCACTATTGCCTCATTGCGCGAACCCATCATCACCTTTGGCGAAACAAATCCTGACGAAGCTTTTCAGAACCGTGTGCTCAGGCCCATCCTCAAGATCCAGAATGACTTGTTCGTAAATGTTTTTAAAAACTACGTTGCTAAATACAAGTCCGATTTTTACCAATTCAGCCCTGAAAAAAAGATGCAGTTCATTGATAACGCGATCCATCGGGACATCAAATTCCGCAATTCGCTGAAAGGGATGGTCATTGGCCTTTTCACCGTTGACGAATACGCGCAATACATCCAAAATTCGTCAAGCCTGAACAAGCGCATGATGAACATGGTAATAGAAAGGCTCAAAAGCCAGGTACAGCTGTTTGAATCCTGAACTCAGGGCCCGGACAGCATCGCAATGTATTCGCTGGCGGTCTCGCCCTCATAAGGGCCGGTCTTTTTGATTACCCGGCCGGCAGGGTCAAGCAGCAAAACCAACGGAAAAAACCCGTCGCGGTTGTATTTTTCAACAATGGCAAGATGCCGTGATTTGGCCTCAGGTGAGGTTTGCGAAAAATCCTCACGCACCAAAATCACATTTCGCCTCGCATATTCCAGGAATTCAGGGTCCGAAAAAACCCTCTGCTCCAGTTTTTCACAAACCGTACAATCTTCCGGAATTGAAAATAGCAGCAGAACCTTGCGGTCGGTTTCGCGGGCCATCTCCAATCCCGTCCCAAGATCGGCCAACCACTCCTGCCCCGAGGCAATCATTGTGATAAACAACAGGATAACCGTGGAAAAACTGTTCATGCTTTTTTTGGCAAATGTAAAAATTTCATATTTCGGCACCGCGTGAAGTTATTTAATTTTTGGGCGTTGCCTCCCGCGCCGGCCCGCGCAAATCCCAGGCCGGGCTGTTCGCTTCAATCTTTGCCAGATGTCAAAGGATTTTCGCTGCCATCCCTAACGCGCCCGCTGATTTATGATTTTTTTGGGCATCATATTTTTCTTTCTTTTTTACTTTTAGAAAAAAACGCTATGAAATCCACCAAAACCATGCTGTTAACGGCAGTGCTTTTTATTGCCTCGCTCGCCGCGTGCAAAAAGAGTGAAGAGAAGATCGCGGCCGAGAAAGCCAAGTACGACATCGACTCAACCCAGATCGATGAATTTTTTGCCAAACATCCTGATTTCAAGGAATACAGCGATGATGTCACCGAACTCTACAGTAAAAATGAATGGCGCTTCGTTTGGTATGACGAAGACGGCCGCAATGATTTCGCCGAAGTCCTCTATGACCGGGCGCGCCAGATTGAAAAGGAAGGTGTCCCGGCCCAGCTTCCCTACCAAAAGGAATTCTCCGAACTGTTTTCAGATGACCGCAAAAAGCCGGACCTGAACAAGGAACTGCTGATCAGTTCAATGTACTTTTTTTATGCCAAAAAAGTTTACGATGGCCTTGATCCGCAAAAGAGCAAACAATTGGGCTGGTACCTTCCGCGCCAACGCGTCCCTTACACAGAGTACCTGGCCGAACTCATGAAAGACCCTGAGCTGATTGAAAAAGATGAGGACAAGATGATCGCTCCTTATTATGCGTTACGCAAATCACTCCAGCATTACAGGACAATCCGCGACAAGGGCGGCTGGGGCAAAATTGAGATTCCAAAAGGGAGCAAAGGCCTAAAACCCGGCGATACCGGCATTGCCGTGGTGCAGCTCCGCAAGCGGCTTGTATTCTCAGGTGACCTCAAGCGCGATTCGGGAAGCCGCGTCTATGACGAGGAACTTACCGAGGCAGTCCGCAACTGGGAGATTCGGCACAATATCGAACCCGACGGAAAACTTACCGGCAAAATGATCGATGAGCTCAATATCCCGGTGGAGCAGCGCATCAAGACCATCATTGTCAATATGGAACGTTGCCGCTGGATTCCCGCATCGATCTATGAAAACAAGGAATATATTGCGGTAAACATCCCCTCCTACACCCTTGATTATATTCGTGACGGCAAAAGGGTTTTGCACTCCAATGTGGTTGTTGGGAAGGAATTGCACAAGACCGTCGTATTTAGCGGCAAGATTTCCTACCTGGTATTGAGTCCGTACTGGAACGTGCCCAAGAGCATCCTGGAAAATGAAATCAAGCCGGCGCTTGAGAAAGACCCCGGTTATCTGGAAAAGAACAATATGGAGTGGCATGAAAATGACATGGTGCGCCAGCGTCCCGGGAAAACCAACTCATTGGGCCTGGTGAAGTTCATGTTTCCAAATTCAAACAACATCTATTTGCATGATTCGCCAGCCAAAAGCCTGTTTAACCGCGAGGAAAGGGCCTTTAGCCACGGCTGTGTCCGGGTTCAGAAAGCGCGCGAACTGGCTCATTTGCTTACCAAAGACCTCGGATGGAGCCCATCAAAAGTTGACCAGGCCATGAACTCGGGAACTGAACAATCCGTACCCCTAAAGCGTAAAATCCCGGTTTACATAGCCTATTTTACCGCCTGGCCGGATGAGCATGGACATATCTCCTTTTACGAAGACATTTATAAAAGGGACGCCCGGACGGCGCACTCGCTCTATCTGGAAGAAGTGGCGAAAAAATAGTTAAAATATCGGGCTGGCCGTAAATCCCACGGTTTTTGGCGCAGGGTTTGCCCGGCGGCCCGAAATTTTATTTCATGAAAAAGTTCCTGCCTCTTTTCCTGCTGATGCTTCCGCTATTGGCCACGTCACAAAAAAAGGTGTATAATGTCCAACATTACTGCATCGATCAAAAACCTTTGGCCAAAGGCGATTGCGATATTTCTGGTAATGAATATTCCTTTGTCTTTATGGACGAGGCCAAAAAAGAAGTCACCTTGTTCCTGACTTCGATGAAAATGCCCTTTACAATCCTTTCGTCCAACCAATCGGAAGTCGATCCCAGTTTCAGGGTTTTTGCAATTTCCGACCCCCGGGGCACCTATGAAATGAGGCTTAACAAAACCGGAACCAAAATTGAGTTTCATTTGCCCGAAAATAGGATCTACCTCACCGTTGGCGCATCGACCAAAGCCTTGCGGTAATGACTGGTTTTTGGTAACTTAGTGAACCTAAATTTGCCGCTATGAGTAATTTTCAAGACCTCGTAAACAAGGATAACCCGGTTTTGGTGGACTTTTTTGCAACCTGGTGTGGGCCCTGTCAGACGCTCGGGCCTATTCTTAAACAGGTTAAGGATGAACTCGCCGATGGCGTTACCATCATCAAGGTCGATGTCGACAAAAACCAGCCGCTGGCAACCCAATTCCAGGTTCGCGGGGTTCCCACCATGATCCTTTTCAAGGACGGGAAGCAGGTCTGGCGCCAGTCGGGTGTGCTCTCCAAACAAGATATTGTCAGGACCATCCGCCAATTCACCTAGTGCGAATTATGTAAGAAATAGTTGCTTTTCCGGTAAATTACCGGCGCGCAATCTGCTATTTTAGTATTTAGAATACATCCCCATATGAAAGCCTCCAAATCTATATTCTATCTGGACGATGATATTGATGACCTGTATTTTTTTAAAGAAGTTGCCGAAGGACTCGGCCATCAGGTTACCATTTTTATAAACGGGCACGAAATGCTTCGCGCGCTTGATAAAAAGCCGCAGCCCGATATCATCTTCCTGGACATTCACATGCCGGTGCTCAACGGTGAGGAAATTCTCAACGTGCTCAAAAAGTCAGATGATTACAAGCATATTCCAATCGTCATGATTTCCGGTGCTTATCCCAAAAAACTTGTACGGCACTATCTTGAAGCCGGTGCCAATTACCTGATGAAGAAACCATCTTTCGTGGATCTCAAAACGTCGCTTGAAGAGGTTTTGCAAATAGACTGGAAAACTTTTCGCGCCTATGCGTAACTTAGTCGAACAATCCACATGATGAATGGCTACCGGTAAAATCCTGATCTACCTACTTTCGGCACTTGCGCTGGTAACGGTTGTATTGCCGTTTTTTCGGTTCGACCATTGGGGGTTCAGGATTTTTGATTATCCCAGGGTTCAAAAATTTGTATTGCTGGCTATTTCGGCAGGCCTTTTTTTGATATTTTATTGTTCCGATCTTACTCTGGCCGACAAATTAATATTGACTGCCTTGGGCATTGCCATGATTCACTTGCTGTGGATTATTCTGCCTTTTACCCCCTGGGGCAAAAAAATGGTGGACGATGACATAAGCGGTCAGGCTCCGCTCAAATTTTTGGTCTGCAATGTTTACCAGGACAATCGCGAATACCAACGTTTGCTGGATCTGGTTGCCAAAAACAATCCCGACATCCTCTTCCTTGCCGAGACTGATCAGCAATGGGCCGATGCCATGAAGCCGTTGGACCAGGAGTACCCGCACCAGATCAGTGTGCCGCTAGACAATACCTATGGGCTGTTGTTTTTCAGTAAACTGCCTTTTTTGCACAAAGAGGTGAATTACCTGATTGAAGATACAATCCCGTCAATTGTTGCCGATGTGGAATATGACGGCCGGACAGTACGGATATTTGGCCTTCACCCCACTCCACCGGTACCCCAGGAAAACGAACATTCCACTGAGCGCGATGCCGAAATCCTGATTGTAGGCAAAATGGCCAAGAAATATCCCGGCCCATGCGTTGTACTGGGCGATCTGAACGATGTGGCCTGGAGCTATAC
>JAEZGB010000161.1 GCA_023437485.1 Bacteroidota bacterium | reverse complement strand
GTATATTTGATTTCCAGCGGGCCAATCATGGTTTCCATACCATAGCCCAACGCAAAACCGGTATGCTTTTTTTGTGAAATCCAATCTGCCCTTTCAAACATCCGGTCAGAGATGCTGGCCAGATTTGCCGAAAAATTAAGGTGGTTGCGCTTTAGAAATTCAAAATTCAGCGTACCTGACAATTTGTAATAACTGTCACCCGAAAGGCTGAGAAAATCATACCCAAAAAACGTCCGAAGATTGTTTATCGGGGCAAAACCGTATCCGCCCATAACAAAGTCAAAGGATGGCGGGCTGGCCTCACCTACCGGAAATCCAACTTCGGATTGCGCTTTCAGGGTCCATTTCCTGAAAAAGGTCTGCGCGATCCCAACATCAGCCCTGGCAATTGAAAAGGGCCGAAAAGTGTTGTTGTAATCGCTTGAATCATGGAAGTACTGGAAATCGCCTGAAAAATACCAGCCCCGGCGGGGAAAATAACGGTTGTCAAACGAATCGTATTTGATATACCCAAAAAGGCTCAGGTAATCGCTGTTTTCAATCACGGGATTTGTCGATTCCAAATTGTCCGAATCGATTTTGAGCCGCTTGATTTCGGCGCCCAAACCCGTTAGGAATTTCTCGGCAAAAAGAGTCTGCACATAAGCCTGGTTAGTGAAATCGGCATAGTCAATGCTAATCGCGTTAAGTTCGGTGGCTTCAAGGATTTCGCCATTGCTGAAGTCAGA
The DNA here is from genome assembly GCA_023437485.1 of Bacteroidota bacterium. GTDB lineage: Bacteria > Bacteroidota > Bacteroidia > Flavobacteriales > Flavobacteriaceae > Flavobacterium. The sequence continues at coordinate 7,130 of JAEZGB010000161.1, read as the reverse complement.
AGTCAGGTTCCGGTTAAAACGGTTGTAGCGCGATTTGAACCCAAAACTGAAATAAAAACCATTGTCAATATAATAATCCAGATTGTAGCGGAAGTTATCGCCCAGGATTACGTCAAGCGAAACCACGTCGTTCTTTACAAAACTGTTCTTGTGCGTAAGGTTGGTCAGTATGCCGGATTTGTAGAGGCCGTCATAATGCAACCCGAACTTCAGGTAGGTCTTGACCGGGTTTTCAATTAGGGTTAGCCAAAGCTCATCCTCGCCTTTGTTGTTGGCCTCAAGCGAATAGGTAATCGAACTGAAGTTTTGTGTAGCGGTCAAATTATCGATTCCCGTCTTAAGTTCGCGGTAGGATATTTTTCGGTCCTCCCGAAACCTAAGCTTTCCCAGTACGTAGGCACGGGTAAAGTTTTCCTGCTTGTTTACATGGATCGCTCCCAGCCTAAGCGTATCGGGCCGTACTTTGGCAGGCGGGCGTCGGTACGGACTAAGCGAATCGGCCAGCAACTTAATTTTTTCATAGACTGAAAAGGCTGCTTCCTCACCTTTTTTGATGATGGATTGTCCTTCGTCAAATGATATTACGCCAAACTTGGTGATATCGGGTTTAAGATAAATATCAGTTTCGGCGATTTTTTTTTCCATCTGCTGGATCATTTGCAAATTTGAGATCTGGACAAGGATCTTGGTTGCGTCCTGCAGGTTTCCGCGGTCCTTCAGATCATCCTGGACATCCACGCCAATAATAAAATTCGCGCCCAGCTTTCGGACCTCATCGATGGGATAATTATTGGCAACGCCGCCGTCAACCAAAAGCCGCCCGTTGAGTTCAACCGGCGAAAACAGCGACGGGAACGCTGAACTGGCCAACATCGCCTGGGGCAGATAACCCTTGTCCAAAATAACCTGCTGGCCGGTCTCAATATCGGTAGCCATGCATAGGAACGGAATCGGCAGTTTATTGAAATCGCGCACATGCCTTACCCGGTGGGTCAGTTTTGTGAGCAGATTGTAATTGTACAACCCTTTAGAAAGCGCTGTGGGTGCCGCTATATGAAAACGGTTGAAGGGCAGGGAAACCGCGTACAACTCGTCATTTCGCTTGCCGTAAAAATTTTTGGAAGATCGCGGAATGTAATCCTGCAGCAAGGCGTCAAAGTCTGTCGCTTTGAATATCGAGTCGATTTGGCGGGCATTATACCCTGAAGCATATAACCCGCCCACGATGGCGCCCATGCTGGTCCCGCCGATGTAATCAATCCTGACACCGGCTTCCTCAATTACTTTGAGCACCCCAATGTGCGCGAAACCTTTGGCCCCGCCGCCACTGAGCACGAGTCCCACCCTGAGCGGCTCCTCGCGCTCCTGCCCGAATGCAGCCAGCACCATCAGGAGCATCGCCAGCAGAAGCGTAGGGTTTTTCATCAGATTTACTTGAGAAGATTTTTGTAAAAGTCGATAATTTTTCTGGCTTTTGAAACCCCGACAACCGAAGCAATCTCCTCTTCGCTGGCGGCGGTCATTCGCTTTACCGATTTAAAGTGCCGAATGAGCGTGGTCATGGTCTTTTCGCCAATACCGGGAATGGTCTCGACCGATGTCTGCAACGCCGATTTACTCCGTTTGTCGCGGTGGTGCGAGATGCCAAAACGGTGTGCCTCGTTGCGAAGTTGCTGAATGATCTTGAGCGTTTCAGATTTTTTGTCCAGATAAAGTGGCACGGGATCATCCGGGTAAAAGAGTTCTTCAAGCCTTTTGGCGATTCCGATGATGGCGATCTTGCCGCGAAGACCTAAAATTTCAAGGCTCTTTAGCGCCGAGGACAATTGGCCTTTCCCGCCGTCAATAATGATGAGTTGCGGCAACGGTTTTTCCTCTGCCAGCAAGCGTTTATACCGACGGTACACCACTTCTTCCATTGACGCGAAATCATTCGGGCCATCAACGGTGCGGATATTAAAATGCCGATATTCCTTTTTGCATGGCTTTCCGTCCTTAAACACAACACAGGCCGCCACGGGGTTTGAGCCTTGGATATTGGAGTTGTCAAAACACTCGATGTGACGCGGTTCCTCGGGCAGCCGAAGGTCCTTTTTCATCTGCGCCATGACGCGGTTGGTATGCCGGTCGGGATCGACAATCTGGATTTGTTTGAGCTGCTCGAGCCGGAACATTTTGGCGTTGCGGGTCGATAAATCCAAAAGTTCTTTTTTGTCACCGAGTTGCGGAACGGTCACCTTTACGATTTCGCCCAAATTGACCTCGAAGGGAACGATAATTTCCTTGCTGGTCAAATTGAATCGTTCGCGAAGTTCCACAATGGCGATCTCGAGCAGTTCCAGATCGGTTTCCTCTAGTTTTTTCTTGAGTTCCATCATGTGCGAGCGGATGATCGACCCGTGCGCGATCTGGATGAAATTGACGAACGCCGAACTTTCATCCGAAACAATCGAGAACACATCAATGTTGGTCAGTTTCGGGTTGGCCACGGTGGATCGGGACTGGTATTTCTCCAGGATGTCAATCTTGTCCTTGATCTTTTGGGCTTCCTCAAAGCGCATTTCGGCGGCGCAGGCAGCCATCTGCTTCTTGAAATCACGCAACGAACCCTTGAAATTTCCCTTGAGAATTTCCCTGATCCTGTCAACGTGATGCTGGTAATTTTCAAGCGACTCGTGCGCCTCGCAAGGCCCCTTGCAATTTCCGATGTGGTATTCCAGGCAAACGCGGTACTTTCCCGAGGCAATATTCTCTGGCGACAGATCAAAATTGCAGGTGCGCAGCGGATACAGCTCGCGTATCATGTCCATGATCGTATAAACGGTCTTGAAACTGGTGTACGGCCCAAAATATTCGGAGCCATCCCTGATCATCTTTCGGGTGGTAAAAATCCTTGAAAATGGCTCGTTCTTGATGCAGATCCACGGGTAGCTCTTGTCGTCCTTGAGCAGCACATTGTAACGCGGCTGCAGGCTCTTGATCAGGTTGTTCTCAAGCAGGAGCGCATCGGTTTCGGTGGGTACGACGATGTGGCGGATCTCGGCGATCTTGCGCACCATGACGTTGGTGCGGCCGGAATCGTGCGTCTTGTTAAAGTACGAGGAGACACGTTTCTTGATATTCTTGGCCTTGCCGACGTAAAGTATCTTGCCCTCCTTGTCAAAATATTGGTAAATCCCCGGGTTGTTGGGAAGCGTTTGGATCTGAAGGGAAAGTGGCGCCTTTTCCATACCGCAAATGTAGCATTGTTAGCCACCAGGGCGCAAAACCCGCATGGAATTTAACTACTTTTGGGCAAAACGCGATCATGGAAAAGAAACTTCTCCGTTCCAAATACCGTTTCCTGCGAGCCGAGCTCGATGATGCAGCTCTGGAGGAGGGAAGCCTGGCCATCGCCAACCAATGCCTCAAACTCGACGTTTGGGATTACGGGTATTTCCATCTTTTTATGCCCATAAAAGGCAAGCGTGAAGTAAACACCGATTATCTTTTGCAGGCCATCATGGGCCGCGACAAATGCCCTGTCATCTCCCGAAGCGATTTTGACATGCTGCACATGCACCACTACCTCCTGGACGAGGATACCATCATCAAGCCAAACAGTCACGGCATCCCCGAACCGCAAAACGGCCATGAAATTGACCCCAGGCAAATCGACGTGATTTTCGTCCCGTTGCTGGCATACGACAAACGTGGCCACCGCGTGGGTTACGGCAAGGGTTTCTACGACATTTTCCTGTCAAAGTGCCGGCCCCAGGCAGTAAAAATTGGTTTGTCAATGTTTGAACCCGAAGAGGAAATTTCGGATATTGCCGAAGGCGATGTCAGGCTGGACTATTGCGTCACGCCTAACGCGATCTACAAATTTTAATCGTGCTTATGAAAAGCGCGTTTGTTAAAGACGATCAGGATACCTACTCCGGTTGAGATCGCAACATCGGCAATATTGAAGATCGCATTAAAGAAAGTAAAATTGTTCCCGCCCCAGATTGGAAGCCATTCGGGAAGGACTCCATTCCAGATTGGAAAGTACAGCATATCAACAACTTTCCCGTGGAAAAGCGTTCCGTAGGGATCATCGGCAAATAAAGTGGCAAGCTGATGGTGACTGTCGCTAAAGACCACACCGTAAAATACCGAATCGATGATATTGCCAAAAGCACCTGCAAAAATCAGTGCCACCGCAACAATGAGATAGTTTGACGATTCCTTGCGCACAGCGTCCCAAAGCCAGTACCCGATGCCGATTACAGCCAGGATGCGGAACACCGTCAGGATCAATTTCCCGTATTCACCGGGGATCACGGTGCCCCAGGCCATGCCTTCGTTCTCGATGAACAGGATCCGGAACCAGTCAAACACCCTGATTTCCTCGCCCAGGACAAAGTTGGTTTTGATGTAGATTTTTGAAACCTGATCGACCAGCAGAATGATGAAAATCAGCAGTGAAGCCTTCCGTAATGACATGGTTTGTGTTTTGTCGCGCAAAAATAGGATTTTGTGCCGATACCGAAAAAATAAATCCAAACTCCAAAAATGAATCTGGAATTTGGATTTACCGGATATCCTGCGTAATTATCGCTGCAGGTTTTTGGCCTCGATGCTCATTGTCGCATGCGGAACGATCTTCAGCCGTTCCTTGCTGATGAGTTTTCCGGTCACTTTGCAGATGCCGTAGGTTTTGTTTTCCACACGGAAAAGCGCGTTCTTCAAATCACGGATAAACTTTTCCTGACGGATCGCCAATTGCGAATTCGCCTCCTTGGACATCGTCTCACTGCCTTCCTCAAATGCCTTGAAAGTGGGCGACGTGTCGTCGGTTCCGTTGTTAAGGTCGTTCATATAAGCGCTCTTGATCAGGTCAAGGTCGTTTTGCGCCTTCTCGATTTTCTTTAAGATAATTTCCTTGAACTCCGCCAGATCGGCATCGGAGTATCTAATTTTTTCATCCACCATTTTCTGTCTTATTTTGTTATTAGTATCGTTGTTTTGATGTCGTCAAATTCAACTTCGGCACCGCCTTCAATACTGGAGGAGAACATAAGTTCGTCGGCCAGCACCTCAGCCTTGATGTAATCCTCGTTTTCCCTTACCGACTCCTCTAACATCCCGTCCGGGCCCAGCGTGATGCTGATGCGGTCGGTCACCTCAAATCCCGAATCTTTTCGGAGGTTCTGGATCCGGTTCACGATCTCGCGTGCAATGCCCTCCTTGCGGAGCGATTCGGTCAGGGTTATGTCAAGCGCGACCGTCACCGGACCAGCGCTCGCCACAAGCCATCCGGGAATGTCTTGTGAGGTAATTTCTACATCTTCCTGAGATAAAATTATACTATTTCCTGAAATATCAATATTTATTGAGCCTTCTTTGTCAATTTTGTTGATCTGTTCCTGACTAAATCCCAGTATCTGTTTGGCAATCAAGCCCATATCTTTACCAAAACGAGGGCCCAATGTTTTAAAATTAGGTTTTATCTGACGAACCAGGATATCCGATGCGTCATCCAGCAACTCTATTTCCTTGACATTTACCTCGGCTTTAATCAAATCGGAGACGGCTTCCAGTGCCGATTTTGAACCCGCGTCACTTACAGGAATCATCACCTTTTGCAGGGGTTGACGTACTTTGATCATCTCCTTTTTCCGAAGCGAAAGCACCAGCGACGAGACCGTCTGAGCGAGTTGCATCTTGCGCTCCAGCGACTTATCAACGAATTTTTCAACAAAAACCGGGAACTCAGCCAAATGAACGCTTTCAAATTTCTCCGACCCGGTAACCGAAGTCAGGTCGCGATACAGCCTCTCCGTCAAGAACGGAGCGATTGGTGCCGAAAGTTTGGCGACCTCAACCAGACAGGTGTAAAGCGTTTGGTATGCCGCTATCTTGTCCTGCGCGTATTCGCCCTTCCAGAAACGGCGGCGGCAAAGCCTCACATACCAGTTGGAAAGGTTCTCCTGCACGAAATCCGAAATGGCACGTGCAGCCCGTGTGGGCTCATAATCTGCGTAGAAACCATCCACGTCGCGGATGAGCGTGTGAAGTTCCGACAAAATCCAGCGGTCAATCTCAGGCCTTTGTTCCAGCGGAACCTGTTCCTCGGCGTTTTTGAAGCCGTCGATATTGGCATAAAGCGCAAAAAACGAATAGGTATTGTAGAGCGTCCCGAAGAACTTGCGCCGCACCTCGGCCACACCTTCGATGTCAAATTTAAGATTGTCCCACGGGTTGGCATTGGCGATCATGTACCAGCGTGTGGCGTCGGGGCCGTATTCAGCCAGCGTCTCGAACGGATCCACGGCATTGCCCAGACGTTTGGACATTTTCTGTCCGTTCTTGTCGAGAACGAGCCCGTTGGAAACAACGTTTTTGTAGGCAACGTTGTCAAATACAAGTGTCCCGATGGCGTGCAGCGTGTAAAACCAACCGCGCGTCTGATCGACTCCTTCGGCAATAAAGTCGGCGGGAAAATCGGTTCTTCCGTCGATTTTTTCGGTGTTCTCAAAGGGATAATGCCATTGTGCATAAGGCATCGCACCCGAGTCGAACCAAACATCGATCAAGTCTGCTTCGCGTTTCATCGGCTTGCCCGAAGGCGATACCAATGTAATATTGTCAACCACGTTCTTGTGCAAATCCACCAGGTCGTAATTCTGTTCCGACATGTCGCCTGCCTTCCAACCGGCAAACGGGTTTTTCGCCATGAAACCGGCTGCGATCGCCTTTTCAATTTCAGTGTAAAGTTCTTCAACAGACCCGATGGCAGCTTCTTCGGTCTTGTCCTCAGTGCGCCAGATGGGCAGCGGGATTCCCCAATAACGCGAACGCGACAGGTTCCAGTCGTTGGCGTTTTTGATCCAGTTTCCAAACCGCCCTTCGCCCGTGGCCTTAGGCTTCCAGTTGATCTGGTCGTTGAGCTGTGCCATACGGTCGCGGACCTCGGTGATTTTGATAAACCACGAGTCCAGCGGATAATACAAAATAGGTTTGTCGGTGCGCCAGCAATGCGGGTAGCTGTGCACGTATTTCTCGACCTTGAAGGCCTTGTTCTCTTCCTTTAATTTGATGGCGATTTCCACATCAACCGACCGCTCCGGCGCCTGGCCTTCGTCGTAATATTCGTTTTTGACGTA
>JAEZGB010000055.1 GCA_023437485.1 Bacteroidota bacterium | reverse complement strand
GCCCTAAGGAAACGTTATCCTTATTTTTTTCCGGATCCCGATGACAATGTCTGGCTTCAGAAAATGAAAGACCCTTTGTGGCGTGAATTGTACGGCGAGGTCCGCGCAAAATTCATCGATTTTTCTCCAAGGGAGCAGGAAATTGAGTCGCTTTTTAAACACATCAAGTATTATTATCCCGGGACGCGTACCCCCAAAGTCGTCACCCTGATCTCAGAAATGGATTACAACAATAAAGTGATCTACGCCGACTCGCTGGTGTTGGTTTCGCTGGAGCTGTACCTGGGCAAAGACCATCGTTTTTACGAGTTCCCCGAGTATTTGCGGCAAAATTTTGAACCGCGGCAAATTGCGCCCGATGTGGCTGAGTCATTCGCGATGACCAAAGTTCCATTGCCCGCTGATAAAAATCTTTTGTCGCTGATGCTTTATCACGGGAAAATCTTATATTTAAAGGAGCTTTTGCTGCCGGAATTCACTGATGCCGAACGCATGGGCTACACCGCGGAACAAAGCCAATGGGCAGCTGACAATGAAAGTTACATCTGGCAGTACTTTATTCAGGGCCAGTTGCTTTACAACTCTGATTCCCGTCTGCCTAACCGCTTTGTCAACCCGGCGCCGTTTTCCAAGTTTTATCTGGAAATTGACAACGAAAGCCCCGGCCGGATCGGGCAGTGGGTAGGCTGGCAGATTGTCCGCTCATTTATGAAAAACAATGAGGTTGGATTGGACCAGATGCTAAAGATGGACGCCAGATCATTGTTTGAAAAATCAAAATACAAACCCAAGAAACCACAGGAATGACATCTGAAATAAAATTCGACATAGAACTTGACGAGAACCGCGTGCCGGAATCCATAACCTGGACCGCGCCTGACGGTGGCGTAATGGCTGCCAAAACAAAAGCGGTAATGCTTTCGGTCTGGGACTCAAAAACCCAGGAAACACTAAAGATTGACCTTTGGACAAAGGATATGCCGGTGGATGAAATGAAGAAATTCTTCCATCAAACCCTTACCGCGATGTCTGACACTTTCAGACGGGCGACGGGCGATGAGCAGATGAGCGATACGATGCGGGATTTTTGTGATTACTTCGCCGAAAAACTTGAGTTGACCCAGAAATAGCGTCAGACTTTAAAAGCCCTCCTGTTCCCGATAGGATTGGTTCACCTGATCAATAAAATCCAGAAGTTCTTCGCGGCCAGTTCCCTCGGTTGATGAAGTCACGAAGTAGGTAGGCATTTCGGCCCAAATCCCGGAAAGCAGTTGTTTTTTGTATGCCGCGACATGGGAATCAATCCTGGTTTTTGAGATTTTGTCGGCTTTGGTAAAAATGATGCAAAACGGAATTTGGCTTTCACCGAGGTATTCCATGAATTCCAGGTCGATTTTTTGCGCCTCGTGGCGGATGTCGATCAAAACAAAGGCGCAGGCAAGCTGTTCGCGCTTCTCAAAATAATCGGTGATGAACTTTTGAAAGACAGCTTTGGTCTTTTTGGAGACACGTGCATAACCGTATCCGGGCAAATCGACCAAAAACCAGTTGCTGTTGATTTTAAAGTGATTGATCAGCTGCGTCTTGCCGGGCCTTCCGGAGGTTTTTGCCAGGCTCTTGTGGTTGGTGATCATGTTGATCAGTGATGACTTGCCCACGTTGGACCGGCCGATAAATGCGTATTCAGGCAGGAATTCCTTGGGGCATTTGGACACTTCCGAGTTGCTGATGATGAATTCTGCCGTGTTGATCTTCATTACTTCAAATTGAGTTTTTGCAGCCATTCGAACATCAGTCGGTTGAATTCGTCCGGATGCTCCATCATGGCCGCATGGCCGCACTGGTCAATCCAGTACAGCGACGAGTTGGGAAGCCTGCGGTGGAATTCCTCGGCCACTTCCGGCGGGGTCACCTTGTCATTCCGGCCCCAAATAATACATGTGGGAACATGCATTTTTGCCAGGTCCTTGCCCATGTTGTGACGGATTGCGCTCTTGGCAATGGTCAGGGTCTTGATCAGTTTGAGGCGGTCATTGGCCACCTGATAAACTTCGTCAACAATTTCCTTGGTGGCACAGGCCGGGTCATAAAAAACATCCTGCGCCTTTTCACGGATGTATTCATAATCGCCGCGCCTTGGATAGCTGTCGCCCATCGCACTTTCATACAAACCTGAACTTCCCGTAATCACAAGGCCGAGCATTTTTTCAGGGTACATCTTGGTATGGTATAACGCGATGTGCCCGCCAAGCGAATTGCCCAGCAAAATTACACGGTCGAGCCCTTTATAGGTAATGAAGTCCTTTACGTACCGTGCGAATGCCTTGACGTTGGTCTTGAGGATATTCTGCGTATAGATGGGGAGTTCCGGGATAATGACGCGGTAGCCTTTGGAAGGGAAAAATTCGGCTACTCCGTCAAAATTGCTCAGGCCGCCCATAAGTCCGTGGAGTACCACGATCGGAGTGCCTTCGCCTGCTTCAAAATATTTGTATTTGCCCTCTTTCTTCAGGTCTTTGTCCATCTGGAACTCACTTTCAGTTACCGGCAAATATATGATTTTATCGCACATTGCAAAGTTGGGCACAGACGGTCCGTCAACGATGTTTTCAACAGCGCCCGGGTACGCCGGCCTTTTGAGGTTATTAATTGAGGCTGAGGTGGTAAAACTTATCAACAAAGTGGTAGATTGTGGTAAAATGTGGTAATTTGTTTTATATTTTTGCCACTAACACAAGGCAATTTGGAATCAATAATCGGGACATATGAGTGCAAAGTCGACGCCAAGGGGCGCCTGATGATCCCTGCGCCGCTCAAAAAGCAGGTGTCGGCATCACTGGCTGATGGCTTTGTCCTGAAGCGTTCGGTTTTCCAGCAATGCCTTGAGTTATACCCGATGAAGGAGTGGAATCTGATGATGCAAAAGATCAACGGGCTCAACCGCTTCGTCAAGAAGAACAACGATTTCATCCGACGCTTTACAGCCGGGGTGAAAGTAGTGGAGATCGACGCGCTCGGGCGGTTGTTGATCCCCAAAGATCTTACAAGCTTTGCTTCGATCTCAAAGGATGTTGTGCTGTCATCGGCAGTTAACATCATCGAGATATGGGACAAGGACCTTTATGAAAAAGCGATCGATGATACGGTCGTCGATTTTGCCGACTTGGCTGAGGATGTAATGGGACAGGTAAATGACGGCGGCAATGGAATATCATAACCCCGTAATGCTTCGCGAAACCGTTGACGGGCTCAACATTGACCCGGCCGGCACTTACGTTGACGTCACCTTTGGCGGAGGGGGGCACTCGCGTGAAATACTGCGCAGGCTTGGCCCTGACGGGAGGCTGTTTGCCTTTGATCAGGATGAGGATGCGCAGGCCAATGCCCTTGACGACCCGCGGTTCACGCTGATCCCGGAGAATTTCCGGTACCTCAAGCGCTTTCTTCGTTTTCACAATGTGCGGCAGGTAGATGGCGTCCTGGCTGACCTTGGCGTATCATCGCATCAATTCGACGTGGCCGAACGCGGGTTTTCCACCCGTTTTGACGGCGCGCTGGACATGCGGATGAGCAAGAAGAACAAGCTCGATGCCTACCGCGTGGTGAATGAATACGACGAGGCCAATCTCCGGCGGATTTTTGCCGATTACGGTGAGCTGCGCAACGCGCCGGTTATTGCCCGGGTTATTGTCGAGGCTCGCACGCAGGTTCCCATTCGCAACACCGAACAGCTCAAATCAGTCGTGTCACGGCTGTTCCCGGCCCATAAGGGGAACAAGTTCATGGCGATGATATATCAGTCCATCCGCATCGAGGTCAATCAGGAAATGGAGGCGCTCAGGGAATTTCTTGAGCAATCCCTGGAAATCCTGAAGCCTGGCGGGAGGCTCAGTGTTTTGAGTTACCATTCGCTTGAAGACCGGCTTGTGAAGCGATTCATGAAAAACGGCATGTTTGAAGGTGAGCCTGAGCGGGACATGTTTGGGAATTTTTCGGTGCCGTTCAAACTCGTGGGCAAGATGGCAGTCCCTTCAGATGAAGAAATAAACACAAACAGCAGGGCACGCAGCGCCAAATTGCGCGTTGCCGAAAAATTATGAAGCAGAATGTTTATGACATACTGAAGGCCCGGTTCCTGATCAACGAAGACGCGATGAAGAATTGGCGTTTCATCGTTTTCCTGATTTTTTTGGCCATCATCATGATCGCGAACACCAATAATTACGAACGAAAAGTCTTCACGATTGGCAAACTCACCAGCCAGGTCAAGGAGCTCAGGTCAGAATTTGTAGACAGGCGTTCAGAACTGATGAAACTCAAAATGGAGTCAACGGTATCGGCAAAAATGGAAGAGAAGCAAATCTATCCGTCATCGGTCCCGCCAAAAAAAATAATGGTAAGGTCACACAAACAACCCGGCTTTTTTGAGAAGCTATGGAAATAGATAAGCACATCACATACAGGATTTACCTGGTCGCGTTCCTGATGTTCCTGGGCGCGGTGGCCATTACCATCAAGCTCACCAATATTCAATGGGTGCAGGGTGACCGGTATCGCGCGCTGGCCAAGGAGCGTTCGGTCCGGAATTTTGTGATCCCGGCCAATAAAGGCAATATATATTCGGCCGATGGAAGCCTGCTGGCCACCTCGATCCCAAATTACAACATCCGTTTTGACGCGGTGGCGCCAAGGCACGAAGATTTTGCCAAGTATGTTGGCCCGCTGGCCGATTCGCTTTCGCGGATGCTGGGCAAGTCTTCCGGGCAACACGAGGCGATGCTCAAAAAGGCACGTGCCAACAAAAACCGCTACATGCTGGTGGCAAGAAACCTGTCGTACACCGAGTACATGCGCATGAAAACCTTCCCACTGTTTTCACTTGGCGCTTACAAAGGCGGCATGATCACTGAACAGAAAACCGTGCGCGAGCATCCAATTGGGAAAATTGCCGAGCGCACCATTGGTTATGAGCGCGTTACCCCTCGTGGAAATCATGACGGCAAGGGGATTGAATGGGCATTCCGCAAATACCTCAATGGAAAGGATGGCAAGGTTCTTAAACAGAAAATTGCAAAAGGGCAGTGGAAACCCATCCGGGACCAAAACGAAGTGGAGCCTCAGGACGGATACGATATCATTTCCACCATTGATGTCTATGTACAGGATATCGCGCACCACGCATTGCTCAAACAACTTGAACTATATGAAGCCGATCACGGCTGTGTCGTGGTAATGGAGACCCGGACGGGAAAAGTGCGTGCCATCTCGAACCTGGGCCGGGCCGATGACGGCACTTACTACGAAACCACCAATTACGCGGTGGCCGAATCGCATGAACCGGGCTCTACATACAAGCTCGCCGACCTGATCGCATTGCTTGAAGACAAAAAGGTGGATACCAGTGCCATATTTGACACCCGCGGCGGTGTGGTGACCTACAGCGGGAAAAAAGTCCGCGATTCTCATGAGGGGGGCCACGGCAAGATATCGCTGGCAAAGGGTTTTGAATTGTCGTCGAACACGGTTGTGGTTCAAGCGGTTTATGATCATTACAAAGATGACCCGAAGAAATTTGTAGCCCATCTGGAGAAATTCGGACTTACCAAACCTTTGGGACTGCCGTTCCAGGGCGAGGGCAAACCCTACGTTCCGCGGCCGGGAGATAAGCATTGGAGCGCAATTTCACTTCCGTGGATGGCCTTTGGATACGGTGTGTCGCTCACTCCACTGCAAACACTTGCGTTTTACAATGCCGTGGCCAATGACGGTGAATTGGTAAGGCCTCAGTTCGTGTCAGAGATCCGCGAGTGGAACCACACCATCAAAAAGTTTGACAAGGAAGTCATCAATCCCAAAATCTGTTCAGATGAGACCCTAGCCAAAGTGCGCGCGATTTTGGCCAACGTGGTCATTCGCGGTACGGGCAAAAAACTTTATACAAAAGATTTCCCGATGGCCGGCAAAACGGGAACCGCTCAGGCCAACTACGGAACCAAGGGCGGTACCGAAAAGCATTATATTTCATCGTTCGTTGGCTATTTCCCTGCCGATCAACCCAAGTATTCCTGCATCGTGGTGGTGCATGAGCCCAATACATCGCGGAATAATTATTACGGCGCCGATGTGGCGGGCCCGGTGTTCAAGCGCATCGCCCAAAAAATCTTTACCGACGCGCCGTCAACCAATGAAATTGAAAACCTGGATCGAAAGGATCCAAAGCTTGAAAAACAATTTGCGCAGTACTATTCGGTAGCCGAGAGAAAGCACGCCGTGGTGCCCAATATCGTGGGCATGGCCGGGATGGACGCTGTGGCTTTACTGGAAAACCTGGGGCTCCGGGTTCGCGCCAACGGCATTGGAAAAGTCCGCAAGCAATCGCTCAAACCCGGCGAGGTGCTCCGCAAAGGAAACCTGATCATTATTGAATTATCGTGAACGCACTCAAGGACATATTGTACAAAGCTCCGATTGAAGCCGTAAAGGGCAATACCGACGTTCAGGTTCATGACGTGGTGTTTGACTCGCGCGCGGTGTCGGCGGGCTGTGTTTTTGTCGCGATTCGCGGAACGCAGTCTGACGGGCATGCCTATATTGCGGCCGCGTTGCAAAACGGCGCGGTGGCCATTGTTTGCGATACGCTTCCGGAAAGCATTGCTCCCGGCGTGACTTACGTCCAGGTGCGCGATACCAGCTCGGCATTGGCGATGATGGCCGCAAATTTCTACCTGAACCCATCGCAGAACCTGAAGCTTGTGGGGGTGACCGGTACCAACGGCAAGACCACAGTTGCGTCATTGCTGTACCAACTTTTTACCAAAGCCGGCTATAAAACGGGGCTCCTGTCTACGGTCAGGATCATGGTTGGCGAGACTGAATACCAGGCCACGCACACCACGCCTGACCCGGTTATCCTGAACCGGTATCTGGCCAAAATGAACCAGGAGGGCGTGGAATACTGCTTTATGGAAGTTTCCTCACACGGGGTTCACCAAAAAAGGACCGAAGGGCTGCAATTTGCCGGTGGCGTGTTTACCAACCTTTCCCACGATCATCTTGATTACCACAGCAGCTTTGCCGAGTATCGCGATGTCAAGAAGAGCTTTTTTGACCATCTGCCCCACACTGCTTTCGCGCTTGTTAACGTAGACGACAAGAATGGCATGGTCATGCTACAAAACACAAGGGCCCGGAAACTTACCTATGCGCTCAGGACATATGCCGAGTACAAGGCGCAAATCCTGGAGAGCCAGTTAGGCGGGCTCCTGCTCAAAATCAATGAGCATGAGGTTTGGGTCAAGCTTATCGGAACCTTTAATGCCTATAATATGCTGGCCATTTACGGAACGGCCGTTGAGTTGGGCCTGGAGCCGATAGAAGTGCTCAGGCTTTTGTCGGAACTGGAAAGCGTTTCCGGCAGGTTCCAATACATGGTTTCGCAGGGACGTGTGACCGCCATTGTGGATTACGCGCATACCCCGGACGCGCTTGAGAACGTGCTGTCAACCATTTCAGAGATCCGCACCCGGAATGAACAGCTCATTACTGTAGTAGGCTGCGGCGGTGACCGTGACAAGGCCAAGAGGCCCCTGATGGCACAGATTGCCGCATCCAAAAGTGACAAGCTCATCCTGACATCGGACAATCCCCGAAGCGAGGACCCTGATGATATCATCGCCGATATGGAAAGGGGAGTCGAGCCCCAGCACCATAACCGCACCATTGCCATTACCGACAGGCGACAGGCAATCAAACTCGCGTGCCAATTGGCCAAGGCGGGTGACATTATCCTGATTGCCGGCAAGGGCCATGAAACCTACCAGGAAATCAAGGGCGTGCGATATGATTTTGACGATATGGAAACGGTAAGGGAACTTTTGGCCCAACTCAATAAATAAAGTATGCTGTATTACTTATTTGAATATCTAGACAAATCGCTTGACATTCCGGGCACGGGTGTATTCCAGTACATCACCTTCCGATCCGGGCTGGCGGTGCTGCTGTCTTTGATGATCTCGACCATTTACGGAAAGCGGATCATCAACTTTTTAAGGAACCAGCAGGTGGGCGAAACCGTCCGTGAGCTGGGTCTTGAGGGACAGGCGCAAAAAGCCGGTACCCCTACCATGGGCGGGCTGATTATCATCGTGGCCACCCTGATTCCGGTTTTGCTGCTGGCCAAGCTCAATAATATTTACATCGTTCTGCTTATCGTGACCACGCTTTGGATGGGGACCATCGGGTTTGTGGATGATTACATCAAAATTTTCAAAAAGGACAAAAAAGGCCTTAAGGGAATCTTTAAGGTCGTGGGCCAGGTTGGGCTCGGATTCGTAGTGGGCTGGGTGCTCTATTTCCATCCCGGGGTTACGGTGCGGGATGATTCAAAACGCGCCACGATCCAGATGGAAACCACTGAGAACGTGATACGCGAAGCGCCGGTTTATGAAAAATCAACATCGACTACCATCCCGTTTTTCAAGGACAATGAACTGGATTATGCCGAGGCGCTCCGGTGGATGGGCGACGATTACCGCGACTATGCCTGGTTGATTTTTATCCCCATCGTGATTTTCATCATCACGGCGGTTTCCAACGGCGCCAACCTTACCGACGGTATTGACGGTCTCGCGGCCGGCACCTCGGCCATATCGGTGCTCGCGCTGGGAATTTTCACGTTCGTCTCGGGGAACATCATTTTTTCAAATTATTTGAACATCATGTACATCCCCAACGCGGGTGAAATGACGGTGTACATCGCGGCATTCGTTGGGGCGCTTATCGGATTTTTGTGGTACAACTCATACCCTGCGGCCGTTTTTATGGGCGATACGGGAAGCCTCACCATTGGCGGGGTTATCGCGGTCCTGGCCATCGCGGTGCGCAAGGAATTGTTGATTCCGCTTTTGTGCGGGATTTTTCTGGTCGAGAACCTCTCGGTTGTGGCCCAGGTATCATACTTCAAATATACCCGCAAACGATTCGGCGAAGGCCGGAGGATCCTGCTGATGTCGCCGTTGCACCACCATTACCAGAAAAAGGGCTACCATGAGAGCAAGATCGTGACGCGGTTTTGGATCGTCGGAATCTTGCTGGCCATTTTATCAATCGTAACCCTTAAACTCAGGTAAATGAAAAGACTGGTGATTTTGGGCGGAGGCGAAAGTGGCGTGGGGACCGCGATCCTGGGTAAGAAGGAAGGTTACGAGGTTTTCCTGTCAGATGCCGGCAAGATCAAGGATTCATACAAGGAAATCCTGTTGATCAACGGCATAAAGTGGGAAGAAGAATCGCATAACGAAAAAAAGATTCTCAAAGCCGACGTGGTCATGAAAAGCCCTGGAATCCCTGACAGGACGGGCATTGTTCAAAAAATCGCGCAGGCGGGCATTCCGATTATTTCAGAAATTGAGTTCGCGTCAAAATTTACGGGCGCCAGGACCATCGGAATCACCGGAAGCAATGGAAAAACCACCACCACAAGCCTGGTCTATCACATCCTGAAGACGGCCGGGCTAAACGTAGGCCTGGGCGGAAACATTGGCAAGAGCTTCGCCTGGCAGGTTGCCGAAGGGAAATTCGACGTGTATGTCCTGGAACTCAGCAGCTTCCAGCTTGACGGAATTGTCAGTTACAGGCCTGACATCGCGATCATCACCAACATCAGCCCCGACCACCTGGACCGGTATGATTATAAATATGAGAATTACATCGATGCCAAATTCAGGATCACGATGAACCAAAATGAATCGGACAGCCTGATATATGACGCCGATGATCAGGCAATTTCGGCCTGGCTTGAAAAGAACAAAACCAAAGCCCAATTAATACCCTTTTCCCTGACCCGGGAATTTGAAAAGGGAGCATACCTAAAACAAAACACAATGGAAATCCACATCAACGACGAAGAATTCATCATGGAAACCGAGCACATCGCGCTTGAAGGCAAGCACAATTTGAAGAATGCGATGGCCGCGGCATCGGTTGCAAAACTAATGGGAATCCGCAAGGCGACCATTCGTGAAAGCCTGTCGAATTTTCAGGGAGTGGAGCACAGATTGGAAAAAGTGCTGAAGATCCAGAATGTGCAATACATCAATGATTCCAAAGCGACCAACGTGAATGCCACATTTTTTGCGCTTGACTCGATGAACGCTCCGGTGGTTTGGATCGTGGGCGGCGTGGACAAAGGAAACGATTATTCCGAGCTCATGCCCCTGGTCCGGGAAAAGGTAAAAGCCATTGTGTGCCTGGGGGTTGACAACAAGAAAATCATCGACGCTTTTGGCAATGTGGTCGATGTGATGATCGAGGTCCAAAGCATGGACGATGCGGTGAAGATGTCATCGCGCCTCTCGGAAAAAGGGGACGTAGTATTGCTGTCGCCGGCGTGCGCATCATTTGACCTGTTTGAAAATTATGAAGACAGGGGGAGGAAGTTTAAGATGGCGGTTCAGAATCTGTGAAGAATTTGAAGATTTAGCTTCGCTCAGTTCGCCCTACGGGCTCGGGTGAAAATTTGAAGATTTGAAAATTAGGACCCGAGGCACAGCCGAACGGAACGGAGCGATAGCGGAGTTAAATTAGGAAATGGAAATGAGGGCCCGGGACGAAGCGAAGTTAAATGAGAAGCCGAGTATAAAGGGCGAGCGGAGCAGAACATAGTGACGCTAAATTACCAATTTCACAACTGACCTATTAAGTTAATCGATTATCTAAAACAAGCTGAAAGCTGATGGCTGAAAGCTGAAAGCAAAACAACATGGAACTATTAACCCGGCTTCGCGGCGATAAAGTTATCTGGTCATTCGTGGCCCTGCTGGCGCTGTTTTCCTTTATGCCGGTGTTTAGCGCGAGCAGCAACCTGGCCTTTGCGGGTCAGGGGACGGGCAATACCATCGGGTACCTGGCCAAGCACCTGGCGCACATCTTGATCGGGTTTTGCATGATCTATTGGGTGCACAAAATCCCGTATCATTATTTCCGGGGGCTGTCAATGATCGCCCTGCCCATTGTCTGGGTTTTGCTGGCCTACACGCTGTTTAAGGGAACGATTATAGACGGGGCGAACGCCAGCCGTTGGATAGAGGTTCCATTTATAGGCATGACCTTTCAGACCTCGGCGCTCGCCTCAATCGTGCTGATGGTATTCGTGGCGCGGTATCTTTCCAAGAAAAAAGAACAACCGGTAACACTCAAGGCCTCGCTGCTGGAGCTGTGGTTACCGGTTGCCATTACCATAATGCTCATCCTTCCGGCCAACTTCTCCACAGCGGCGCTGATGTTTTCCATGGTGGTGATGCTTGCTTTTGTAGGCAGGTATCCACTCAAATACATTGGCGTTGTTGTTGGGGCCGGAATTATGGCATTGCTCTCATTCATTGTTGTAGTGAAGGCTTTCCCCGATGCGTTTCCCAACCGCGTGGATACGTGGATGTCGCGCATCGACAACTTTGCCACTGACAAACCCGGCGAGGACGATTACCAGATAGAGAAAGCCAAAATTGCGATTGCTTCAGGAGGCGTGTACGGCCTGGGTCCCGGAAAGAGCGTCCAGAAGAACTTTTTGCCCCAATCTTCAAGTGATTTTATCTACGCGATTATTGTTGAAGAGTACGGGCTTTTGGGTGGGATAGGCGTGATGATGCTGTACCTGTTACTGTTTTTCAGGTTTATAGTGGCTGCACACAAGGCGAATTCATTATTTGGAAAATTGCTGGTGGTGGGGCTCGGTTTCCCGATCATTTTCCAGGCGCTTGTCAACATGGCAGTCGCCGTGGAACTTTTGCCGGTCACCGGGCAAACCCTTCCGCTGATTTCAAGTGGAGGAAGTTCAGTCTGGATGACGTGCATTGCCCTTGGAATCATTATCGGCGTCACCAAAAAAGAAGAAGAAATCGCGCTGGAAGTGGCCGAGAAAAAATCTCGCGACGAGGCCTTGCAACGCCTGATTGACCAGCAAATCCGCCGCGAGGAGGAAGCTGAAGCAGCGCTTAGGGAACAACAGGCGGCTGGTTATTCAATTGAAGACAAATCAAACCCGATGAATGCGGTTATTGGAAAGTAAATGGGAAACCCAAAATTCATATTGAGCGGAGGCGGAACCGGCGGGCATATTTACCCGGCCGTGGCCATTGCCGACGAACTTAAATCGCGTTTCCCCGATGCCGAATTTCTTTTTGTGGGTGCCAGCGACAAGATGGAGATGCAAAAGGTTCCCCAGGCCGGATATAAAATAATCGGGTTGTGGATTGCAGGGCTCCAACGCAAACTGACGCTGCGCAACGCGATGTTCCCTTTGAAACTATTGTCCAGCCTCTGGAAATCGCGAAGGATATTGAAGGAATTCAAACCTGATGTGGTCATTGGTACCGGCGGGTTCGCGAGTGGGCCTTTACTGCAGGCGGCGGTTTCGGCCGGGATCCCGACACTGATCCAGGAGCAGAATTCATATCCCGGCATCACCAATAAATTGTTGGGGCGAAAGGCTGACAGGATTTGTGTGGCCTATACCAATCTGGAGCGATTTTTCCCAGTGTCGAAAATGGTGCTTACGGGAAACCCGGTGCGCCAGGACCTGATGGAACTGGCCGGAAAAAAGATTGAAGCGCTTGAGCATTTTGGCCTGGACCCGCAACGCAAGGTGCTTTTGGTATTGGGCGGAAGCCTTGGTGCCAGAACCATCAACGAGCTGGTCGCGGCCAACCTTGCGCTTTTTGCCGACAATGGCATGCAGGTGCTGTGGCAGTGCGGTAAACTCTATTGGGAGCGGTATGAACAACACCACGGGGGAAATGTCAGGGTGCTGCCGTTTATTGAAAAAATGGATCTTGCCTATGCGGCTGCCGATGTGGTTATCTCGCGCGCGGGAGCGTCATCGGTTTCTGAACTGTGCCTGGTGGGCAAACCTGTAATTTTTATTCCGTCGCCAAACGTGGCCGAAGACCATCAGGCCAAAAACGCCAAAGCCATCACCGATGCCGGCGGCGCGATCATGCTTCGGGAGGCAGAGCTGGAGTCCGGGTTCGCGGGTACCTTTACCAACCTGGTCAATGATGGCGGAAAAATGGCCCGGCTGGCAGAAAATATCGGCAAACTGGCCAGCCCGGAGGCTACCCGAAAAATTGCCGACGAAGTAGAAAAACTTATTAAAAAATGAATCTTGCTCAAATACATAACGTCTATTTTATTGGCATCGGCGGCATTGGCATGAGTGCCCTGGCGCGTTATTTCAAGCGATTGGGCAAGCAGGTTACGGGTTATGACAAAACCCGTACGCACCTCACCGATGAACTTGAAGACGACGGCATCAGCATCCATTATGAAGAGCGGATTGATCTGATTCCCAAGGATTATTTACCGGGCAATACCCTGGTGGTGACCACTCCTGCGGTTCCCCTTACACATGCCGAATGGAACTGGTTTATCGAGCGGCACTACGAGGTGAAAAAGCGCGCCGAAGTGCTGGGTATCATCACCCGCGATACCTACTGTTTTGCCATCGCAGGTACGCATGGAAAAACTACCACTTCGGCAATTCTCGGCCACATCCTGCATCAGTCCGGTGCCGATGTTACGGCTTTTGTAGGCGGGATTGTGGAAAACTACCAGACCAACCTGATTGGTACTGGGAAGACGATAACCGTGGTGGAGGCCGATGAATTTGACCGTTCGTTTTTACAACTGCACCCCGACATGGCATGCATCACATCAATGGATGCTGACCATCTTGATATTTACCACGACCCATCGGCCATTGAGCAGTCGTTCAGGGAATTCGCTTCCCGTGTTGAAGACCCACAAGGGTTGTTCGTGGCAGGGTCACTTCCGCTTCATGGCAATAAAATCACCATTGAAGGCGATGGCGATTACAATGCCCAAAACATCAGGCTGGAACAGGGCCATTATGTGTTTGATGTGAAATGCCCTGAAGGAACCCTTCGCGGCCTGCGGTTTGGCCTTCCCGGAAAGCACAATTTGATGAATGCAGTAACGGCTTTGGCGATGGCCCTAAAGTATGGCACCCCGACCGATGCCATCGCTAAAGCCCTGCTGTCATTCAAAGGCATACGCCGCAGGTTCAGCTACCAGATCAAGACCGATGACCTGGTTTACATTGATGATTACGCGCACCATCCCACTGAGATCGACGCCGTGCACCAGGCCGTGCGCGAACTGTATCCGGGAGAGAAAGTCCTGGCAGTATTCCAGCCGCACCTCTTTAGCCGGACGCGTGATTTTGCCGATGGTTTTGCCCGCAGCCTTTCGCAATTTGACCAGGTGATCCTGTTGGATATTTATCCGGCAAGGGAGCTTCCCATCAAGGGGATAACTTCTCAATGGTTGTTGGACAAAATGGAATGTCCCCAGAAGTCATTGGTGGAAAAGGACAATTTGTTGCGGGCGGTCAGATCAAGCGGGAAAAAAGTCATCGTGACCCTTGGTGCAGGTGATATTGGTGAAATGGTTGATGATATAAAAAGCACACTGTCATGAAGTTACTCCGATGGTCTACAATTAGGTTGGTACTTATCCTGGGCTCTGTCGCATTCCTTTATTCGTTTGCCGGAAAACGCAACGCGGTAAGGAAATTAAAGGCTTGCGAGGTGATTTTTACTGATTCGTCAAACCTGTTCGTCACCCGGGACGTGGTTAATAAATTGTTAATAGAAAATGGGGTGCCCGCGAATAGGGTCGCCAAAGATAAAGTAGATTTGAACGAGCTGGAAAAGTCAATTAATAAGCACCTTATGATTGAAAAATCCGAAGTGTTTGTGAGTGTCGACGGTGTGTTGAAGGCAGTGGTCCAGCAAAAAACTCCCATAGCCAGAGTGTTGGGTGACGCGGATTCCTTTTATCTTGATAATAAAGGGAATAGAATGCCGCTGTCTGAAAATTTTTCCGCGCGCGTGCCCGTGGTTTCGGGACATGTCACACCGGAAATATTTCCGGATCTGGCCCAACTTTTCCGGTTGGTCCACCAGGATGATTTTTTGCGGAAAGACATTATCGGAGCCTATGTTTCGCCGACTGGAAGTGTTAAAATGACAAGCAGGAGCCAGGCTTACGCGATTGATTTTGGCAAGATGATCAACATGGAGAGGAAGTTTGGGAATTACAAGGCTTTTTATCAGAAGGCCGCGGCCGACACGACAATTAACGCATACAAAACGATCAACCTGAAATTTACCAGCCAGGTGGTGTGCACAAAATAAACGGTTATGGAAAAAGAGAACATTGCGGTAGGACTGGACATTGGGACCACAAAGATCGTGGCCATGATTGGCCGGAAAAATGAATACGGTAAACTTGAAATCCTGGGCATGGGGAAGTCCAAAAGCCTGGGCGTTGCGCGCGGCGTGGTTAACAACATCACCCAGACCATACAGTCCATCCAGCAGGCGGTTCACGAAGCCGAAACGGATTCAGGTTATAAAATCAAGGACGTAGTGGTGGGGATTGCCGGACAGCACATCCGCAGTATCCAGCACAGCGATTATATTTCACGCAGCAATGCCTAGGAGGTTATTGGCGGGCGCGACATCCAGCAACTCGTGGACCAGGTTGGCAAGCTGACCATGCTTCCGGGCGAGGAAATCATTCACGTTTTACCACAGGAGTTCAAGATTGACGGCCAGCAGGAAACCAACGAACCCATCGGGATGTATGGCGGAAGGCTTGAGGCCAGTTTTCACGTTGTGGTGGGGCAGGCGGCATCTATTCGCAACGTCGGGCGTTGCATCCAGAGCTCGGGGATTGAACTGTCAGGCCTAACCCTGGAACCTTTGGCCTCGGCCGATGCGGTACTGAGCCAGGAGGAAAAGGAGGCCGGAGTGGCCTTGATTGACATTGGCGGCGGCACCACTGACCTTGCGATCTTTAAGGATGGGATTATTCGCCACACCGCGGTTATTCCCTTTGGCGGCAATGTGATCACCGACGATATCAAGGAAGGCTGCTCGATCATCGAGAAGCAGGCCGAACTGTTGAAAGTAAAATTCGGCTCGGCCTGGCCTGGAGAGAACAAGGACAATGAAATTGTGTCGATTCCCGGGTTACGCGGGCGGGAGCCGAAAGAGATTTCGCTCAAAAACCTTTCAAAAATCATCCATGCGCGCGTGGTGGAAATCATAGAGCAGGTATTTGCCGAGATCCGTGCCTACGGCCATGAGGAACCCAAAAAGAAACTTATTGCGGGCATCGTCCTGACCGGGGGCGGCGCGCAATTGCAGCATATCAAGCAACTGGTGGAATACATCACCGGAATGGACACCAGGATCGGCTACCCGAACGAACACCTGGCAGGAAATTCAAGTGAAGAGATTTCGAGCCCGCTTTACGCGACCGCCGTTGGATTGGTGATGAACAGCATCGGAAACCGGACCCAGAGCGCGGTTCCGCAGCAGGCTTCAAAACCTGTTGCCGCGCAGCTTCAGCATGCCGAACCGGTTGCCGAAGCCGTCGAGGTACAAGCGCCGCCGGTTGAGGAAAAAGAGCCGGAAACCACCGAGAACAAAATCCGCAAGTCATTTTTTGACCGTTACGTGGACAAGATCAAGGAATTCCTGGATAACGCCGAATAGTTAATTACTTAGTGAATAACTAAAAAAAATCGGTTGAACGCCGCCCGCAGGATTGAAGTAATTTTCAACTAAGGCAAAACAAGACAAAGCAAAACACAGAATAAATACCCATAGTTATGAATAACAACACAGATTTCGGCAGCATTTCATTTGACTTGCCAAAGAACCAATCCAATGTGATCAAGGTGATAGGCGTAGGAGGAGGGGGCAGCAATGCCATCAACCACATGTTCAAGCAGGGCATCAAGGGAGTGGACTTCATCGTCTGCAACACTGATTCCCAGGCGCTCCAAAACAGTCCGGTTCCCAATAAGATCCAGCTGGGGGTTCACCTGACCGAAGGGCTTGGCGCGGGGGCAAACCCCGAAGTTGGTCAGCAGTCGGCATTGGAAAGCATTGCTGACATCGAGAAAATGCTGGACAGCAACACCAAAATGGTTTTCATCACGGCCGGTATGGGCGGCGGTACGGGAACCGGTGCTGCTCCCGTGATCGCGCAACTTGCAAAGGAAAGGGATATCCTGACTGTGGGTATCGTCACCATCCCGTTTCAGTTTGAAGGCAAGGTCAGGCAGGATCAGGCGCTTAACGGTGTAGAAAGGCTTCGCAAACAGGTCGATTCGCTAATCGTAATCAACAACAACAAACTCCGGGAAGTGTACGGAAACCTCGGTTTCAAAGCCGGGTTCTCCAAGGCCGATGAAGTGCTCGCAACCGCATCGCGCGGTATTGCCGAAGTCATCACGCACCACTACACCCAAAATATCGACTTAAAAGATGCCAAGACGGTGCTTTCCAACAGCGGAACCGCCATCATGGGATCGGCGATGGCTTTGGGCGAATGCCGGGCCAAGGAAGCCATTGTAGCCGCTCTTGATTCACCGCTGCTCAACGACAACAAGATTACCGGCGCAAAGAACGTGCTGTTGCTTATTGTTTCGGGTACAAATGAGATCACCATCGACGAGATCGGCGAGATCAATGACCACATCCAGGCCGAGGCCGGTTATAATGCCAACATCATCATGGGTGTGGGCGAAGACGAGACGCTGGGCGACGCGATTGCCGTGACCATCATCGCCACGGGTTTCAATATCGAGCAGCAGAGCGAGATTGTAAATACCGAACCAAAAAAAATTATCCACTCGCTTGAAGCCGAGCAAAAGATCGTACAGGAGCTTACGCCAAAAAAGACGGTCCCAGCTTTTGAGTTTGAGCCGGCAAAGCCAGAAGTGGAGGAGAAAGTGGTATTTGAACTTATTGAGGAAGTGACGCCTGCGAGGCCCGTTTTTGAAATGGACCTTGTCCCCACCTCGGAGTTCATCAAGAACCTGGACGTGACCTTTGAGATCGTTTCGCCGGGCAATGAACAGGATGAGTTTTTCATTACTGCCGAAACCCGTGAAATCCGCGTAAGCGCACCAGAAATCGTGAAGCGCGACGAGCCTGTAAAGTTTGAAGCTGCCGAACCGGTTCAGGAGAAGATCCTCTTTGATCTGACCGACCAGACCCGTGCCATCGACGTAAAAGAACCGATCGAGGTTATCCCGGTAACCGAGGTGACTGAAAACGGCGTTATCAAGTACAGCTTGGAGCAGTATATGGAATTGGAAAGCGACCTGTTAAACTCAAAACCCGATGCAAAGGTTGCCGAACCCGTGGCTCCCGAGTTGGACCTTACCGTGAGAAAAGTAGCCGAAGCCCCGAGTTTTTCACCGGCGTTTGAAGAGGTTTCACCCATGGAAATGACCATCGAGGAGACACTGAAGTTCCGTGCCGACGAGCGTCGTCGCAAACTCAAGGACTTCAATTACAAGTTCCACAACTCGACCTCAAAGATTGAAGAGTTTGAACGCGAGCCTGCCTATAAGCGCTCGGGGGTTGATTTGTCGGCATCGCGCCCTGTAAGCGGGAACTCAAGGATGTCACTTGGGACCGACAGCAACGACGATCCGCAACTGCGTTCGAACAACTCGTTTTTGCACGATAACGTAGATTAATACCTAACCATAATTTAACCCCTGCCCGGTCACGAACGTTGCCGGGTTTTTTTATTTCTGCCTGCATTGTGGCCAACTTTTTTCAGTCCGGGCCGGCCAATCTTTTATACCCAAGGCATCTTGCTTTGTGGGTTATTTTTTTTAACTTCGCTGCTCGAAAAAATTACCATGGCACTACAGGCTCAAATAAACGACGCGATCAAGGACGCCATGCGCGCCAAGGACACCGTCGCGCTTGAATCGCTGCGCGCGGTAAAATCGGCAATGCTGCTGGCCCAGACCGAAACCGGTGCCAAAGCTGAATTTTCGGCCGATGATGAGATAAAGCTTTTGCAACGTTTGGTCAAACAACGCAAGGAAAGCGCCCGCATTTACACGGAACAGGGAAGAGAAGACCTGGCCGCGCCGGAATTGGCCCAGGCAGTCGTGATTGAAAAGTTTTTGCCCGAGCAACTTTCGGAAGCCGAGATTGAGATTGTTGTGGAACGGATCATCTCTGAAACCGGTGCCGGCGGAATGGGATCAATGGGTAAGATCATGGGCCTTGCCAACGCCGAACTCGCCGGTCGCGCCAACGGAAAAACCATATCGGGGATTGTAAAGAAATTGCTTGCATGACCCCGCCGGCCTCATAGTTCAATGGATAGAATTTCAGAT
>JAEZGB010000027.1 GCA_023437485.1 Bacteroidota bacterium | reverse complement strand
TTTTCACAGGCAAAAATTGAGTTCTTGAATGACACGACCATGGATTACGGCACCGTGTCCAAAGACACTGACAGCGGCATCCGCACCTTTGAGTTCAAAAACACAGGCAACGCGCCGCTGATCATCACCAACGTGCAGTCCACCTGCGGCTGTACAGTACCGTCAAAACCCACAGAGCCCATTATGCCGGGAAAAACGGGAAAAATTGACGTCAAGTACAACATGGCCCCGGGCCCCATCCGCAAGACCGTGACTGTTGAATCAAATGCCACCAACTATCCGGAAGGCAGGATCCCGCTCAAACTCAAGGGTGAGGTGATTGTCAAACAGGAAGTCAATCTGTTGGAAAAGAAAAAATCCATCATGAGCAATTAAATAAAGCCTCCTTAGGGAGGTTTTTTTATGGCTGCCTTTTGGGCGTGCCGGCGCAATGGACCAGGCTCCAAAATATCTCGAAACGTGCGCCGTCAGACTGTCCGCTGTAGCATTTGTCTTTCGCCAAATGGCTGTCGCTTCCATCCTTCACGCGGGTTCACAACACGCTCTTGAGCTTAAAGACAAATGAGAGCGGCTTCCCCTCCCGCTCAATTGCAAACTTTAGTTCTCGACCCTGCCCTGATTTCAGCAAGTTATTGATTTGTTCCAATGAGTAGCGGTAACCAGGTTTTTTGTTAATCTTTTTGATCAAATCACCTGGCCTGAGCCCGCTTTCCCAAGCCGGTGAATCCTCGCGCACATTGTTAATGGAGTAAACCGGCTTGAGTTCAAACTTAAAGGTAAAACTGTTCAAAATCTTCTCACCGTTCACATCATACAGATTGCTGGGCTGCACCTGGTCAACGGTTTCCTTTACCCAGGTCATGCCTTCGTGCTGAACATCCAACCCGCTCATGTTGTACTGAAAAGGCGCGTCAAAATGCCGGTTTCTTTTTAAATACAGCTTTTGCGAGCCGTAGTCCAGGACCGCGGTAAACCTTCGCAACAATTCCCCGCCAATTGAACCCACCCGGCCCGGCACCATATTGATGTTGCGGGTCGAGGCCGTATCGGGAAAGGCCGCCAAAGGCTGCACAAAATCAAAACTGCCAATTGAGATGCGGTCAATCCGCGAGCGCCGCCCGTGAATATCACCGCTAAACCCCCGGCCCAAAAAATCATGAATGCTGTTTTTCGGGATTGTAATCGCTGACGGCCCACCCTCAAACAACCAGACCGCATCGCTGTTGCCCACGTCAATCAGCATTTTGGCATCAAACGCCCCGGCCCCCATATCCACGCCGGTCATCACATACGGTTTGTTACCCTCTATCACTATGGGGATGGGCGTAAACTTTTTTTTCCAATTCTTGTTGCGTGCCCCTCTGGAATGGACTGTGATCTTTCGGTGTACATAATCGATTTCAACTGGGAAATTCCTGAAAAAGTGGTATCCGATGATCCCGTTCACAGGCATCCCGATACTGCTGGAAAAATTTAAGTCCTGTTCCAGTACGATATATATTTCGTGGTCCTCGTCGCGCAGCCCGTCAAAGTCCAAAACATTGCCCCCTGACTTCAGGCCCGCAATGGGTTGTTCGCTGCCCAATCCCCTAAAGAAAACTTTTTCCAGATTGGCAAAGCTCACTTCGCGTTCGTCCAGGCTAAACATAATGGTGTCATCAACCCCCGAATCAAGCAAAAAATTGAGCATCACGCCGTTGACTTCGACCGGGATAATTACCAGGTTATTGATATGGTCAAATGGGATCACGGCCTTTTTCCTGTCACCGGGCAAAAATTGGAATCCCTGGGCAAGGGAAATGCCCTGCACCAAAAGTAACATCAGCCACAAAAAGAAACGCGTTCCCATTTGACTAAAATTAGCGATTTACTGCGCAATGTGTTTCAATTAGTAACCGATAGTGAAAAAAGTTGCAAATTTGCAACGCTAAATACCGCATCATGCCAAAAATTTCAAACAAGGGGCAGCAAATGCCTGAATCGCCCATCCGCAAACTGGTTCCCTACGCCGAAATAGCCAAGCGCAAGGGACATAAAGTCTATCACCTTAACATCGGCCAACCCGATATCAAGACCCCCGAGGTTGCGCTTGAAGCCGTCAAAAAAGCCGACATCACGGTCCTCGAATACAGCCATTCGGCCGGCTTTGAATCTTACCGCACCAAACTTGCCCAGAGCTACCGGCAAATAGGCCTTCCGGTAGATATCGCCGATGTGATCGTTACAACCGGCGGATCGGAAGCGTTGCTTTTTGCCCTCGGCTCCACCATGGACGCCGGCGATGAGATCATCATCCCCGAACCGTTTTACGCCAATTACAACGGTTTTGCCACGGCATCGGGTGTGAGTGTCGTGCCCGTGATCAGCACCATTGACGAGGGCTTTGCGCTCCCGCCGATTTCGGCCTTTGAAAAACTCATAACCCCGCGCACCAAGGCAATCCTGATCTGCAACCCCGGAAACCCAACCGGCTATTTATATTCAAAAGACGAAATCCTGCAACTGGCCGAGATCGTCAAAAAACACGATTTGTTCCTCATCGCCGACGAGGTTTACCGCGAATTCACCTATGACGGTGACGAGCACTTCTCGGTCATGAACGTGCCGGGGCTTGAGCAGCACGCCATCATGATTGATTCGGTGTCAAAACGCTACTCGATGTGCGGTGCCCGCATCGGCTGCATCGTCTCCAAAAACCGCGAGGTCATGGCCACGGCGCTCAAGTTTGCACAGGCGCGCCTGAGCCCGCCAACCTACGAACAGATTGCCAGCGAGGCGGCGCTTGAAACGCCAAAGTCCTATTTTGACGAGGTGATTCATGAATACCGCCAGCGCCGCGACACGCTGGTGCGCGAACTCGAGAAGATTCCCGGGGTCAAGGTCGCCAAACCAAAGGGCGCGTTCTATTGCATCGCCCAACTTCCGATCCAAAACGCCGATGATTTTGCGCAATGGCTCCTTGAATCTTTTGACCTGAACGGCGAGACCGTCATGGTAGCTCCAGCGGCAGGTTTCTATTCAACGCCGGGCGTGGGCCTCAACCAGGTCCGGATCGCGTATGTGCTCAATCAAAAAGATCTCGTCCGTTCGGTTGAAATTCTTGCCGAAGCGCTTAAGCAGTATAAGGGTTAGGAGCAAGTTCCGGCTTTCCGCTTCAATCTTTTGCCCCATCACAAACCTCAAAGGTCTCGAAGACCTTTGAGGTTTTCCCACCTCGCAAAAGGATTTACACTGCAATCCGGGCTAGGCTCCCGATAAATAAAAAAAGGCTTCCTTTTGGGAAGCCTTTTTTTATGGGTCATTATCGTTTCAATGAGAAGTGAGCCTTGAACTCCTTGGTCACCCCGCCTTCGGGATAGAATACCGTAAACCAGTAATCAGTTGACGGAAGCGGCTGACCGTTTAAGGTTCCGTCCCATCCGGCCCCTTGCGGGCTTATCTGCTTGAGGAGTT
>JAEZGB010000018.1 GCA_023437485.1 Bacteroidota bacterium | reverse complement strand
GCAACAAACCAAAGTACCACGAATTTCGGGTACGCCGCGTCGAAACCGGAGGAGAGTCCGGAATGTTTTCGACCGCATTTTCGGGACCGGATTTGCTCCTTCCCCAAACATTGTAGTTTGCAATCTTAAAAAAATAGTTAATAATAGAGGTTAATATAAAAACTTCAAAATGAACGTGTTAAAAAAATCTGAACAAAAATTCCGATAAAGCCCGTAAAAGTCCTTGGCCATTTTTGCAAACAGCCCGGACTTTTAGCGGTAAATAATTGATTGGTCTGTAAAATATTGGGAAGTCCGTTTTTCTAAAAAACGGGGTCTTCGGGGCTTAGTAAATTATCTTCTTGTTCACAGTTTTATTGTCGTGTGTCGTAATCTGAACAATCAGTACCTGCTCCTGGGCCTGCAAATCAGAGATAGTGGCCTGCGCCGCATTAATCTCGTTGCGGGTTAGCAGCAGCCTACCCCTGACATCAAAAATCCTGACATCCTTCATCATTAGGTTGGAGGTCATGATCTGGATTCCTCCGGCGTTTTTATACACCACCACCGCTTCAGGATTCACATCGTGGTTGGTAACTGACAGCGCCGAATCAGTATAGCGAAGTACGAACCTGTTGTCAAAAGTTCCGGCCTCTGTAACAAATATATAACTTCCTGACTTTAAATCATGCACCGTGTTCAGCAATTTGTCTTCCAGGTAAATATCCTGTCCTGAGAACAGTCCGTCAAAATCAAAAAGCGAAATCTCAAGCTGACCCGCGGCGTTGGATTTGTACCCCAGCGCAACCTGGTCTTCAGCAAAAAATGGCAGTGAACGGCCCTGGATCGCAGTCTTGCTCTCATCAACAAACGAGTACAAATTCACGGCAATCCCTGAATCAACCGCATCGGCATCAAAAGCCACGTCCATTCCATTGGTGGCGCCGGCAATATAGCCCACGAGCGTTTGTTTGTATGATCCCTGTGAATTGCGAATGTCGAGCCATACGCGGTGTTTCTCCACCAGCTGTTTGGCAGCAGTGCCCGGCATCCGGAAAAACTGGTCATTGAGGCCCACCAAACGCATGCTGTTGTTAAAGGTAGCGTTGCCGTTGGCAATTCCCTTTACAAAGAAGCCTTGTCCCGCGGCAATGTTTCCATTTGGCACGCTGGTGTTTCCGGTGCCGCCACCCGGAGTCCCGGTTCCGGTCCCCCCTGTTGAATTGTAGATGGCGTAATCGCTTTCAGTATAGTTAAGCGGGTTGATAGGCGTGTTGTGCGTCCAGAAATAGAAGCTTCCGTCAATGAGCCCCATGTTGGCCGTGTAAAACAGGTCGGCATCAATCGCGCTCGGGTATGGGTTGCCCAACAGGTTAAAGTTGTTCGGGCCCGGGCCGATGATGGGCTGGGTGTAAACTCCGTTATTGGGAACCCCGTCAGGCGGTGTCAGGTGCCCTCCGTCAAACTCGGCCGTAAAGGTGGTTGGCGTGGTCGGGTGGTCGTTGGGCGTCCTGATGATATATCCTTTTCCGGGTTCCATTAGTGAATTTGAAGGTACCGAAACATAGGTATTGCCCGCTGTGTTAAATGCGAAATACTTGTCTGGCATCGTGTTTGGCGAAACCCCAAGCAGGGTTTGCGGATAAACCGGCGATGACCAGTAAGTGTAATCATACCGGACCATTGGTGTAGTGGTTCGGTAGTACCTGATGTAACCCGAGTTGATGGCCGTATCATCGATCTGGACAAGGCTCGCGTTGTTTTGGAAGGTAAGGGAACCTCCTGATACCACGACTGCGTTGGCCACTGTCAGCGTAACGCCCGCATTGAATACGACGTTGCCGCTGCTTACGGTAACCAAACATGCCGAAAGGTTGACGTTACCGGTGTAATCACCGGCAAAAACCACCGGTGTTGAAATGTTGGGCCCACTGCCGTTACTCCATGCCGAACCGTTCCAGGTTACGGTGTTTGAAGTTATGCTGGCATAGGTTGGCGCCGAAGGAGCATATGAATAGGCCGTACATCCGCCCACGATTGAAACTGCTCTATAGTACCGTGTGCCGGTCACCGTCCCAATTTGTGCTGTAGTCAAGGTAACAGAGGCGCTCGCTGGAATAACATTTACCGTTGCGAAATTAGGGTCATCCGACCATTCCCAATGAATTATGCTACCCGAATTCCCGGACACCGTTAGTGGCATTAATGTGCCACACGAACCTTGAGTAGCAGGGGTTACCGAACCGCCCGAAACCGCAGTAACTTCTACCTCTACTGTAGTTGTAGTAGTACATATAGTTGGCGATGGCGTGCTCGCACTTGCCGAGTAAGTTGTAGTGGTGCCTGGCATCGCATACACCACATTGGTACCGGTGCCTGTGTAAGGTATGGTGGCGGCGGCATCTTCAAACAGTCCCGTTGTAGGAGACCATGTGATGGCCGAGGTCGCGCTTCCCGAAACTGTAACATTATCCACGGCCCAGCCCCATCCCCAGTTAGCCTGGTAGCGGAAGCGGATTCGGACATAGGCCAGCGAAACATATGGCGACAGGTCAATAACTACTTGCTGGAAGTTGCCGGGAGCTCCTACATCAGTGAGATAAGGCAAATACGATTGCAATATTGTCCAGGTTCCATTGATCCCGTTGGTTGAGTTGGTGGAAACCTCTACATGCCCTCCACCGTTGGTCCAACCGCGGATGAAGTGGTAGAATCGCAATGAGGCGTTATTGTAACCTGAAAGGTCTATTGATGGCGACGACATCGTCACATTGGTAGTGGTTCCTGACCCCTGCGCATCAGAATTGACGAAGTAGAATCCGGAAGCGTCATTGCTGATAATGGTAGTCCCAAACCAAATCGGATAAGGGCTGTTGACATTTTGCCATGCGGCAGCCGCAGTGTTGCCGCCGCTTGAATTGTTGGTAAAGGTCCATCCGGTTGCCCCGCCATTGAAGTTTTCATAAAAAATAGGCAGGTTTGACACAACACCTCCTGTAGCGGTCAAAGCCACGGCCGGACCTTCCTGACAGGTAACCGCAGACGTAGGGCTTACTACGATAGGCGTTGGCAGCGGGCTGGCATTATAGGTAAAACTCACGCTGTTGGTGCTGAACGGGAAAGAGTTTTGCGAGGCGGTAAGCGTAAAGATCTGTGTGCTGGTCGCGGTAATGGTATAACCGCTGGACGCATCGCCGCTCACGGGAGCTGCCGGCGACCATTGGTAGTTGTCATAATTGGCCAGGTTGCTGGTAATGGTAATGAGTGGCGATGGAGTTCCCGCGCACTCTGAAATACTGGTGGATGAAATGGTAAGCGGCGGCGGCGCAACCGTAACATTGATGGTATAATCTTCAAATGAAGCCCACGAACCTGTGTAGCAAGGCCCCTGCCCTGCCCCGAAACCGCTCAGGTCATTGATGTCGGCACCTCCGATTCTCATGCGGTGCTCGCCAAGGGACGCTGTCAAAGGCACCGTAAAACTCGCATTAAGTGTATTCGGGCTGGTGGTGGCCGAAAGCCCGTAGTAAACCATTTCGCCTGCATCTGAAAAGTCGCTGTCATTGTTCCAGTCAATCCAAATGCGGGTATTGTAAGAATACGGCCCTGTATTATATGTAATCGCAACCGGGACCGTGGTACCCTGGGCTACGTTTCCAATCAGGTTGGAATAGTTGGCATAGTTGCCCGGCTCGGCACCGGTTGAATTGTTAACGGTGCTAAAGGTCACATTGATGATTCCCTGGTAGTCAATACTGGTTGGCGCCGGATTACAATAGGTATAAACCGGCTGCGGCAACGTGGTAAAGGTGAGCATCTGTGACCACTGGCTGTAATCGCCCGGCGCGCAGGTTGAATGCACCCACATATAATAGGTAGTATTGCCACTTAACCCGGTGAGGTTCACCACGGTGCTGCCTGCCGGAACCGCGCCCGTTGGTGTGGCCTGATAAGCAGGTGGTGTCGCGGTGTTGGTTAAGTAATAAGCGTAACCAGATCCAGGGGCCGGAGTGGGCGCCGTCCAATTGACGGTAGCCGATGATCCGGTAATATTGGATGCCGCAAGTGCAGTGGGAGGTTTACATCCGGGAGTAACAATTTCAATTTCGTCCAAAAATAGCTTACCCATATTGGCAAGTGAATACGCGTGAAATCCAATATAGTATGTCCCGCTTACAGCAGGTGTGAAATTAACAATCCCCTGATCTTGCGAAACTTTAATGTGTGGATGGTCAGCTAATAAGTTTGCCATGCCAGCAACGGTTTTAGCAGTTCCGTACCACACTTTCATTCGATTACTCAAGGTTGCCAGGTTGGTTGATCCACCGTATAGATAGGACAGTCTGTAAGTAGTTCCTCCAACCAAGTTAATGGGCTCTGTAAAGAACCAGGTATTGGCCGGATTGGTTCCGCTTTGATTATAAACTAAATGTCTGTCATAGAAATCTCCAAACGCCCCTTCAGTAGTCCAAGGTAAAGAAGGACTTATAGAAAGATTTGATGTACAGGTTGGCAGCGCGGTTCCTGCTGTAGATTCAAAATCCTGAAAATAGGGAATTGATAATGCCGCACAAGTAGTTGTGAAAGTCCGGGCGGTCCAGGCACTGTTGGCAGCCCCACATGTTGATCTTACATAAACAATGTAGGTGGTGCCTGCACTCAGGCCCGTAAGAGTCAAGGGCGAACTTAAAACAGTACCGCTTTGCGCAAGTCCGGTAGAGCCACTCCCAGGAGCGCCGCTGGTTCTAACTTCATACTCATATCCCGACGGGGCCGGTGTTGGAGCGGTCCAGGAAATAGTTGCGCCCGTCGAGGTGATTCCGCTGGCCGCACCTATTATTGGCCAAAAGCACGGCGGCGGCGTAAACCTGAACAACCGGTTTGACCCGGCAAGGATTCTTGGCTGGAAATCTTCGATGACAACGGTATGAGAAGCAGCAGTACCGGCCGGCATTCCAGCGCCTGATGGCCAATCTCCACCACCCCACTGAAGATTTTTAAAATCGGCTGAGTTCAGGCCGCGCAACCCCAAACCCCCTTCTACAAAGCCATCCGTCTCCATTAGTTGTTCCGCAAAATGTACCTCTGCAACATTTGAACCCTCGTACAACCAAATTTGAAAACTTATTACTGCGCCGTTGTAAATCTCGGGAGATAGGACATTCCTATACTCAATTTTCAATATTTGAGAACCCGGTGACCCGGTAAGTAATTTAGAGACGCTGTTCACTTGGACTCCAGAGTCATTGGTGACTGTAGCCACTCCCCAATTATGCCCAAAAGCTGCGATAGCGCCCGAGCTCCCTCCAGATGATATAATATTGTAAGTTGTTGCACCGGGCGCCGTTCCAAAGGTGATGTAGCCGTTGGGCGACACATTTACATTGCTATAAGATACTCCGTTAAAAATAAAATTAAACCCAATGGGAGTGTTAACCGGTGTATTCCATTGTGCAGGGGTATTCCCTGTAACAAGCTGCGTTTTTGCACCAAGGGGATGGTCAACATAATTAGCAAGTGGCAACTGTTCCACCTGATACGCCGAAACCTGCGCATATGAGTTCGATAAGCCCAGCAACACTACCATTAGCAGCAGGTTCCGGTAAATTTTGGGGGAATTATTGCT
>JAEZGB010000164.1 GCA_023437485.1 Bacteroidota bacterium | reverse complement strand
CTCCAGGTCCAGCGCCAAAATATCCTTGCCCTCTTTTTTATAAAATCCCTGTCCCGACTTGCTTCCGAGCCACTTATTCTCGTTCATCGTCGAAATATAATCAGGCAATTTAAAAAGTTCGTGCTGTTCGTCGTCCGGAACGCCTTCATAAAGCCCGTTCGCAACATGCACCAGGGTATCAAGCCCAACAACGTCAACGGTCCTGAAAGTCGCCGATTTTGGTCGTCCGATTACCGGGCCGGTAAGTTTGTCCACTTCCTCTACCGTTAGCCCCATTTCCCGAACCTGGTGAAATAGGCTCATGATGCCGTAAATCCCGATGCGGTTGCCGATGAAGGCGGGCGTATCCTTTGCCACGACCGAGGTCTTGCCAAGATAGAGTTCGCCGTAATGGTTCAAAAAGTCCAATACCTCCTGTGAAGTGTCGGGGCCGGGAATGATTTCAAAGAGTTTCAGGTAGCGCGCCGGGTTAAAAAAGTGCGTTCCGCAAAAATGCCTGCGAAAATCCTCGCTGCGTCCTTCGGCCATAAAACGGATTGGGATACCCGAGGTGTTGGACGTAATGATGGTGCCGGGTTTGCGGAATTCTTCAATCTTTTCAAAGACCTGCTTTTTGATATCGAGCCTTTCGATGACCACCTCAATGATCCAGTCGGCCGAAGCAATGTCTTTCAGGTTATCGTCGATGTTGCCCGTTGTAATGCGGTTTGCAAACGACGGGTGGTAAATAGGCGAAGGTTTGGACTTCAGTGCCGCGGCCAGATGCTCGTTGACTAGCCGGTTTCTCACTGCTTTGTCATTTAGGGTAAGGCCCTTTGCCGCTTCGGCAGGCGTCAATTCCCGGGGGACAATGTCCAAAAGGAGCACTTCGACGCCAATATTGGCAAAATGGCACGCGATTCCCGATCCCATGATTCCGGAACCGATTACCGCGACTTTCCTGATGTTGCGTTTCATATTGATTGGTTATATAATTCGCGGTCGGCGACGATTTTATTGATAGCGTCGGCGACTTCGTAAAAATGTGTGATCTTTTCCTCACTGACCTTCTGGCGGACAGCGTCGTTAAAGGCAATGACGGTTTCCCTGGAGCGCTCGCGCATCTGTTTGCCGAAATCGGTCAGGTGTATGAGAACGCCACGGCCGTCTTCGGGATTTGGGCGCCGGGTAATCAGGCCTTTTTCTTCCATCGATTTTAAGGTTCGCGAAAGGCTTGTTGGTTCCATTCCCATCTGCGGGGCCAGCGTGGTTGAGGGAGTGCCATTCTCACGGTCTATATTCAGCAGGGCAAAACCAATCGCCATTGAACCGCCGTAAGTTGCGGCCTGTTCGTTGTACATACGGGCAACGGCCTGCCATGTGGCGCGCAAAACATAATCAATTGCTGGGTCCCTCATAAACCCAAAGATAGCAAAATATATTATGCACGCATAGTAAATGGAAATTTTTTTGGCGATGAAAAAAAGCCATCGTAAATTACGGTATGAGCAAACGATTGAACAAACTTTTTAGACGGTACAAGGTGGAAGCGGTTCGCATCATTCCCTATCGCTCTTATGGTTCGGGCACTCATCTTTATATAAAGGGCAGGCTATTGGACAACCGGCCTCTTGAATACCATGAAAATCAATCGTGGTGGCAATCTATCAAAAATGCCGTAAATCAATTCAACACGCATGAGCTTCCCGGGTTAAAGGTGACGTTAACCATTGGTACTTTCAGGCTTGAAGCCCTTAGCGACCACAAGGGTTATTTTTTGTTCGACATGGCGCTTCCGCAGGATATCGCTCATTTTGCCGACCATGAAGGTTGGGTGCCGTTCACACTTTTTACCGATGCCACTGCCCGTACCGCTGCCTCACTCGTTTTTAGCGGCGAATTCCTGATCCCTGACCACGAGGCCGATTTCGGCATTATCAGCGATATCGACGACACCCTCCTGAACACCGGGGTGACTTCCTTCCTGAAGTGGAAGGTAATCCGCAACACTCTTTTTGTAAACACTTTTAAGAGGATCCCGCTGAAAGACGCGCCCCAGCTGTACCAAAAGTTGCATAAAGGCATCGACAACAAGGAGCGCAATCCTGTTTTTTACCTGAGCAACAGCCCGTGGAACCTTTACAGGTACCTCGAGTTGTTTTTGGACCACAACGGTTTTCCAAAGGGGCCCATCCTGCTCAGGAGTTTTTCCAGCATTTTCAAGCGCCTCACTGCCGATGAAAAACCCCATAAACAAAAGGAGATCGTCAATTTGCTTGAATCCTATCCGTCAATGAAATTTGTCCTGATTGGCGACAGCGGCGAGCACGATGCCTCAATCTACACTGACATTGCGGTGCAATACCCTGACCGGATCCTGGTGATTTACCTGCGATCGGTACCCAATCAGCGGCGGATGCGGCATGTAAAAAGCATCGTGGACAATTTTAGGGAAGTGCCCGTGCTGATGGTAGACCATTCTTCGCAAGCGGTGGAACACGCCGCGGCAATGGGCTTGATTTGATTTATCATTGATTGCATTACATTTGTGATCAATCAAAAAAATATGAAAATCAAACATTTTGCGCTTACAATGGCCGTAATGGCCGCGTTATCAGTATCGGCTCAAAAAACCCGCGCCCGGGAATTCGGCATACCCTTTAACGGAACTCCGGGTAAATTCAACGCGATAACCGACGTACCAGGTGTGCTGGTCGGTTACAAAACACTGATTTCGGGCAGGGGAAAACTCAAAGTTGGCGAGGGGCCCGTGCGCACCGGTGTAACCGTGATATTGCCAAAAGGAAGAACTGCCGATCCGGTTCCCGCCGGATGGTTTTGCCTTAACGGCGACGGCGAAATGACCGGCACGACCGTGATCGAGGAATACGGCGGGACTTACGGCCCCATCGGCATTACCAATACCAACAGTATCGGTGTTGTTCGCGATGCCATCGGCGAATGGAATATCAGGAACTTCTCGCAGGGTGGGCTGATCGATTTTTCATTCGGGCTTCCCGTAGTTGCCGAAACTTTTGACGGTATCCTCAATGATATCAACGGTTTGCATGTCAGGAAAGAGCACGTTTTTGAGGCGTTGGACGCGGCGAAATCAGGCCCTGTTGCCGAAGGAAATGTTGGCGGCGGAACCGGGATGAGCCTTTTCCATTTTAAGGGCGGTAGCGGCACATCGTCGCGGATTTTTAAAATTGACGGGCAGCAATACACCGTGGGCGCCTTTGTACAGGCCAACTTCGGCGGGCGGAAAGACCTGGTGATCTCAGGCGTACCGGTAGGGCGCGAAATTACCGACGCCATGCCGGTTTACAATTCAAAAGAAAAAGACGGTTCCATCATTGTGGTAATCGCCACTGACGCGCCCTTGTTACCGATGTTTCTCAAAGCCGTGGCCAAACGCGCCTCATTGGGCGTAGCGCGCACCGGCGGTTTGGGTAGGAATTCATCGGGGGATATTTTCCTCGCGTTTTCGACGGTCGCTCCGCAATCAAATGAAAAGGGCACTATGCTCACCTGGAACAGTATTTCCAAAGACCACCTGGACCGGATTTATGAGGCCGCGGTGGAGTCAACCGAAGAAGCGATTATCAATGCGCTGCTGGCCGCCGAGACCATGGAGGGCATCAACGGCAATATTAATTATGAAGTTCCTCGCCAAAAGCTAAAGGAAGTTATGAAAAAGTACAACCGGTTTGATGGGAAGTAGCTGCCTCTAACTCAGTAGTCCTGCAGGGCAGAGGTTCCCGCCGGGCTTATTGCTTTATATATTGTGATACCCGGCGATTTATTAATCTTTATGGCACGGATTGCAGCAAACCACGCATCCGTCTGCGGTGGGGTAGTACTTGCGCGCCTCGGCCAATGCGCTATGGCAGGTATAGTGCTTTCCCAGTTCAAGTTTGGTGTACGGCATCCGGGCACACCCCTCAACATGAACTTCATGATCGCCGGTGGGTTGGGCCAGGGTGTTGATGTAATATTGTTTCATGATTGGCTTTGTGGTCCAAACGTAGGGTAGTCAGGGTGATATTCCTTACGGAAATCCTCATTTTTGACAGCTTTCAGCTTTCAGCTATCAGCTGTCAGCTAGTTGGGTGGTAATCGACAAACCCGTATTGGTAGTAGTGGGCGCTTCCGATCGATGTTCAATAGTAAGTCATCAGTCGTCAGTCATCAGTCGTCAGTCATCAGTCGTCAGTCATTGAAGCTATTAGCTATCAGCTGTCAGCTAGTTGGGTGGTAATCGACAACAATATTGGTGGTAGCGGCTATTCTGTTCGACATTCGACATTTACTTCGCTATCGCTCCGTACAGTTCGCCCTTTGGGCTCGGGTCGACATTCGACAAAACTCAGGCTTTTCCATCTTTCCTCTTTCCTCTTTCCTCTTTCCTCTTTCTTCTTTCTTCTTTCTTCTTTCTTCTTTCCTGTTCTCAAATAAATCCCAAATCCTTCGCCGTCACCACGATCTGAACACTGTTGTTGGCCATGAACTGGACCTTGAGTTTGTTGATCTTTTTTTCGACCGCACTGGTGCTGTTTGGGCTGATCCCGCTTTGGCGGAAATGTTGCGCGATCTCGTTCTGGGTCATCCCGCGCGCCATTAGCTTGAGCAGTGCAATGTCATACTCGTCAATTTCGCCGAGGTGGTTGTTGGACCTGGCGGTGGTAAGTTCCGGTGACACGTAAGGTCTGCCCTGCAAAACAGCCTGCACCGCCAATTTGAGGTGCTGCATGCTGTTGCGGCCTTTAAAAACATAGCCTGAAACACCAAATTTTTCAAACAACATGCTCACTTTAAAAGGCCTGTCTTCCACCGAAAATACGATAATATCTAGATCGGGTTGCAGCATCCGGACCCTTTCGATGAGCCCTTCGCCTGATTTAATGGTGGTTTCACGGCCGTCGTCGGGGAAGGAAAGATCAGTGATGAGCAAGTCAAACGGATCCCCCTCCTGGATTGCGCCCCTTATCTTCAGGATGGCGTCATCACAGTACTTGGCGTGAAATACCTGCGGCGCCGAAAGTTCTTCCAGCGTCTTGGCAACGGCAATGTTTATTGTGTCAAAATCTTCGGCAACCAGGATTTTTTTGAACATGGTTATACGGGAAATGAAAAGGTCGCGGTGAGTCCTTTTTCGGGTTCAGAATCAAAAGTAATGGTTCCGCCAATGCCCGCAATACGGTTTTCCACATTTGCAAGCCCATTTTTCATCGCCGTCAAGGCCAGGTCCATTCCGCGGCCGTTATCAGAATAAACCACACGGACATGCCCATGATGCATTCCGAAGCGGATAGCCGTCAGCCTTGCGCCGCTGTGTTTTTTGTTGTTGACCATCAGCTCCTGCAGGATTCGCCAAAGTGTAATTTTCCTGCTTTCGGCAATTTTATCCCAGGCAATCTGATCTATTCCCTGGACCAGCACGTTCATATTGTCAGTGTTGAAGTCAAATAGCATGGATTTTAGTGACTGTTTATAGTCAGGCCCGCAATCGATGCGAGCGTTTTCCCTGGATATGTCGCGGGTGCGCAGATAAACGCTGTCCAGGGTTGTGAGCAGTGTTTCGCGCGATTGCCGGTCAGCCAGGTCCTGCGATTGGGCAAAGGCCATGGCATTGAAAACATCGTTTGCCAGTTCATCGTGCAGTTTTTTTGAGATACGCTCCTCAGTTTTGCTTGCTTCGGCTAACTTTTCTTCACGATGCCTGCGTTTTAGCACAAAATATAACAGGGCGGCGATAATCAATATGACAACTATGCCAATTGCCAGCAAGGTATTGTGGAAATCGCGACGTTGAATGGCCAACCTGGATTCGGCCTGGTTTGCTTTTAGCCGAAGGTTTTCTTCAACTGCTTTTCCGCTGTCATACCGCATTCTGGCAAACTGGTAACGCGAAGCCTGCCTTGATCTTTCCAGGCTGTCCCTTAGCGCGATCCACTTTTGAGAATAGTTCTCGAGTTCACCTCCGGCAGAATGTTCTCGCAATGCCTGCAACGCCTCAAGGCGGTCATTGGGGCTGCGTGCCAGGGTAGCGTGATGATAGGCTCT
This sequence comes from Bacteroidota bacterium, assembly GCA_023437485.1. Taxonomy (GTDB): domain Bacteria; phylum Bacteroidota; class Bacteroidia; order Flavobacteriales; family Flavobacteriaceae; genus Flavobacterium. Next base: position 9,413 of record JAEZGB010000164.1, on the reverse strand, counting down.
GCCCGCAAGTTCCCGTGCTATTGACGGGCTGGACTTGTAATATTCTGACAGGTGTATCAGGACCGGGACCAGCCCAAAATGATCTTGCAATTTTTCGCGGATTTCGAGTGAACGCTGCATCAAAGGCAACCCATCGCCAGAATTTGACCGAAAGAGCGAATACCCCAGATTGTCCAAAACCTTGGCGTGCGGCTCATCGGCAGCGGCCGAATCCCGGGACAGTGGTTCCAGGATCGCGATGGCTTCGGCAAAATTACCTTCTTCCATATAGGCCCAGGCTTTGTTGTTAACGATGAGCTTTTGGCCAGTCGGGTCCCTGACAATTGCCGCGGCACGGTCAAACATTTCCTTTGCGGTGGGATAATCGGCCTGACCGATGGAAGCCAGTCCGTAATTATTGTAAATAATGCCCGCGTAGATGGTATCGTAAGGTGTATCGATCTTGCCCAAAAACCTAAGGGCGTCGTTGCTTACCCCTTCAATTCCAAAGTAGTCATTATACTTCCAGTAAATATCGGCCATCAAGATCAGTTTCTCGGCAACCTGCAGGCTGTCGCGAAGCATTTCATAGTGCGCCCGGCTTTGGTTAAAGTGGTAAAAGGCGCTGTCCAGCTGGTTTTGGGACTGGTGAAGTTTGGCCCATTCATAATGAACCCCTGCCAGTAGCAGCGTGTCATTATTACCGACTGCGCTTTGTTTTGACTTTTCAAAAAACACCTGCAAGGATTCCGGTCCTTTTGCCACAAATTCGGGTAGCCTTTGCCTAAAGTTCTTTACCGCCGCCGATGTTGCCGGGACCGTTTGCCTTTGCCGGGAATTACAGGCCAGCAGGCAAAAAAGTACGATCAAAAAAAAAGGGGAACAAAAAAGCCGGTTTTTCATTCCCCGAAAATAATAAAATACCTTTAACCTCCCGGTGGTGGCGGAGGCGGAGGTGGAACGGTCCCGCCCTGGCCCCCAATACCGCCCTGGGCCGTTACAGGTTGGTTCGATGGCGGTTGATGCGGGTCATCGGCGGTGCAGGAAAACAATAGCATGGCGCAGCACGCGGCGCATAATAACATACGTTTCATGAGGTTTGATTTAAAAATTGAACAAAGAATTACCCGGGACCGGCAATATCCTGGCGGTCTAAAGTCTTGTGGGAAGTGTGGCGTCCGGAAGCGGAAAGTTTTGATGATACTTCCCGGATCATTTTGATCTTTCCCAACCGATGCCGTGAAACCGGATTTTGTACATTTGCCTTTGTACGGAAGGCAGAATCTGATTTCTCCGGACAAAGGAATAACTTGAGAATCAGTGTGTTTGGAAACGATTCCGGAAATTCCGGCAATTCCGTCAAATTCCGTTTGGAACTATGAATTTCGAGAACTACAAGGAGCAAATCCTGCTGCAATATGAATTGGCCCGTTCAGGGCCGGACTCCGATTTTTTGGAAACGCCGAGCCCTGCCAGGCTAAAGGATTATTGTCTGATACTGCTGGAACGGGGGCTTTCGGCTGCCGATATGCAGGTCTTTGTGAATTTTTTTGGAGGGGAAAGGGAAGGGCTTCACCATCGAATTTTGATGTTCGATATTGACAGGATGAAGCCGGTCAGAAATTTTTTGTGCAAAAAATCCAATCTTACAAGAATGGAAGCCGCCAATCTTGCGGCGGTGCTGGTGAATTTTGAAAACCGGCCGTATGCGCGGTTCAGGGATAAAGGAGGTACGGATTTAAAAAGGTTCCGCAAAGAAAAAAGCAGCCCGGTATTGGGTACAATCGCAAAAACCGGTAGGCCCGTCAAAGGGTTTGGAATCGCTTTGGGCCTGGCGATGATTTTTTCAATAGGCGCGTTCACCTCATCAAAATTGATGACCGAACCCCAGTGCATGCAGTGGATGGGAACTCATTACGAGCAGGTCGAATGTGACCTGAATTTTGGCCCGGCCGATGTTGTCATTCCGCGGGATGAAGTAAAGTTAGCAGGGATGAGGCGATTAGAACCTTGCGATACCGTCACCTATTTCAGGGACGGCAAGCCCGTGGTATGGTACGACAAGTATAAAAATAAAGTGCAGTTTTTTACCATGCCGGGCCTGCACCCGGAGAACGGCAGGACGCTTAAACCGGTGACGGCATACATCATCAAGAAATACGCTGCAAAAGGGAAGAAGTAGTGGGTTGGTATCAGTGAACCTTTATTGCCGGGACCGCGCTTTTTTAGCTTTACGCCATTGCCAGGGCGGAACGGCCCCGGGCTCCCGCCAAAGTCCAACGCGGCCTACTCTCGCGCGTGCGTTGAGTTCGGCGTATTCGCGATTTTTGGAATATCGGGTAAAGTGCCATGCCAGTCCCCGGCGTACAAGTTCCTTGTTAAGGCATTTGCTGCCTACGTAAATTTCGGCAATCAGTCTTTTGTAACGGTCGCGCTTTCCGGTGGTCTTCACCGTGACATATTTGCCAAAACAAAAATCCGAACCAAATTTGCGCGCAGCGGTTCCAAACGGTTGGCCTTTTTCAGGGCAGTCCACGTGGTCCAGCCGGATCTTGATTTCGCGCCCCTGATACAATACCTTGTACGAATCACCGTCGGTCACGCCCACGACTTTCGCTTTAAAATCCAGGTTTTGCGCCACCGACGCCAGGGAGAATAACAGGAAAATTAAAAATTTTGTGTTCAATGCCTGGTGATTTGCGACGCAAGATAACTTTTTGCGCCGGCAAGGGGTTTGTAATTGTAGAATTTTCGCCGGCAATACCGTAAAATTGGATAGAGTATTATCTCTATTTTTACCCGACCAAAATGATTTTATGGCTTCAGGTTTTTTCGCAGTCCTTGATGATATTGCCGCGCTAATGGACGATGTGGCCGTAACGGCAAAGCTTGCCACCAAAAAGACGGCCGGCATATTGGGTGATGACCTTGCGGTTAACGCCGAGAAAGCTACCGGATTCCTTTCGTCGCGGGAAATTCCCGTGCTGTGGGCTATTACCAAAGGGTCGTTCGTCAACAAAATCATCATTGTCCCTGTCGCACTATTGCTCAATGCGTTCTTTCCGGTTGCGATTAATTTTATCCTTGTCGCAGGCGGTCTGTACCTGGCCTATGAGGGCGCCGAAAAAATAGTGGAGTTTTTGTTCCACCGAAAAAAGTCGGGCCACGAAGTAATTGAAGAGATTCAGGAAGATCCTTATCTTGAGAAAACCAAAATCAAGTCGGCCATCACCACCGATTTTATCCTCTCGGTCGAAATTGTCATCATTGCGCTGGGCAGTGTACTGGACAGAAGCCAGACGATACAGATCCTGACCGTATCGGTTGTAGCGATACTGGCAACCGTGGGCGTTTACGGGATCGTGGCGCTCATCGTAAGGATGGATGACGCCGGACTGAGCCTGATGAAGCGCGATCCGTCAATGGGGTTCCGTTACTCTCTTGGAAATTTCCTGGTCAAATCATTGCCAGTTATCATTAAGACCCTTGCCGTTGTGGGCACGATTGCACTTCTGCTTGTGGCAGGGGGGATTTTTGCCCATAACATTGATTTTCTGCATTACGTTCTGCCCGAATGGCCGGCCGTGCTCAGGGAATTTCTCATTGGTCTGGTGGTGGGGGCTGTATTGGCCGGCGTGGTGATCGCGGTGAAGAAGTTGGTGGGGAAGTAGTTGTCAGTTGTCAGTTGTCAGTTGTTAGTCGTCAGTTGTCAGTCGTCAGTCGTCAGTTGTCAGTCGTCGTCATCAGACTCAAAACCCACAACTTACAGCTGCTCTAACCCAAACACATCTATCTCATTGGAAAAATCAAGCGTCTCGGCGGTGGCGACGGTGTTTTGGAAATCGTTCAAACCTTTAAGCATGAGCAGTTCAGTAGTGAACTTGCGGCTGTTGGCCAGGACAAGCCCGTCTTTTGAGACCCGGAAAAAGTGTTTGCCTGACCCCTGGCGGATTTTGCTGATGGTGAACTGCGAAATATCAACCTGAAAAGCATCCATGATCTTCTGACAGTCAGCCTTGTCACGACATCCAATGCTGGTAAGAATGGTTTTCCCGCGACGGGCGGCATAGGCAAATTTGAATTCGCCGCTGGATTTGGTGCTGATGACAAAGGTACCCATGGCCGCAAAAGTACCGATCCGGGCCAAAGGGGAATGTTGAAAAATCGCGGAGTTATCAATAGTTCGCGGTGAATGACAAGGCAATACCACGGCTTCTCAATCGCAATTATTACTATTGAATCTGATTGTCAACCCGTTACAACTTTAACACGGTTCACCATGACAAATTGTAGGATTTTTATGGGCGAACCTATATATTGCGGCCTAATCTATTTACCATTTTTATTGATGAAAAAACTACTTTTACTCGCCCTTGCTCTGCCTGTATTTGGTTACGGACAGTTTATGCAAAATTTTGACGGCGGATCAACCATTCCCGCCGGATGGACCGTTATCAACAACGGAAGTGCTAACACCTGGCAGATCGTAACCTACACGGGAACGCTTACCACCCTGAGCGGAACCAATTCGGCCACGATCATGTACAGTTCTGCCGCCGCGCACAATGATTACCTAATCACGCCCGCCATCACGGTTACTCAGGGAGTTTCAGATTTCCTGTCATTCCACGCCCGCAGCCGTGACCCGCTTTATCCTGAGCAAATCAGCCTGAAGCTTTCAACAACAGGTGTAGCCGCTGCTGATTTCACCACCACGCTTGAGGCCGTCATTGCACCGCCAAGTGGGCCGACTTACCACAATTACACTTATGATTTGTCTAACTACGTGGGTCAGACCATCTACATTGCGTTTCATTCACAGACATTTGACAAGTTTGCCTTTGATCTTGAAAATGTTGAGGTTACCGCACTTCCGGCCTGTCCGGCGCCTACCAATGTGACGGTAAGCCAGATAGAGACAAACTCGGCATTTGTATCCTGGGCGGCCACCGAAGGGACATTTGAAATTGAATATGGCCCGGCAGGATTTACCCAGGGCGAAGGCACATTTGATTCGGCCGTTGACCCGTTCACGTTGGAGGGGCTATCAGCTTCCACCACGTATGACCTGTACATCCGCGCTCATTGCAACGACACTGACATCAGCGAATGGGTAGGCCCCGTGACCTTCAGCACGCTTTGTGATGCGGTTACCACCTTCCCTTATTTCCAGGGATTTGAATCAACCGGGCTACCTGCCTGCTGGTCAAATGAAACACTTTCAGGCGATTATGACTGGGAAGTGGTTTCGGCTAACGGTAACGGCTCGATTACCCCGCGTACCGGATCGGGAATGGCCGAATTCCGTACCGACAACATGGGCGATGAGGCTATCCTGATATCACCTCCGCTTGACCTTGCCAACATGACCAATCCACAGCTTACCTTTTACTACGCCAATGTTAATTGGTTTGGCGATGTTGATGAACTTCGCGTATTTTATCGCACCAGCGCAACCGGTGAGTGGACCCTTCTTGGCGAATACACTGACGAGATGACGCAGTGGACCGAGGTAACCCTTGATTTGCCGAATCCATCGAGCACTTATTATGTGGGCTTCATGGGCACGTCAGAGTGGGCACGCGGATTGAACCTCGATGACATTACCATTGACGGAGCCTTAAGCACACCATCACTTGACGCGGCCAGCTTCAGGTATTTCCCCAACCCGGTGTCAGATGTGCTAAACCTGAACTACAGCCAGGACATTTCAAAGGTTGAGGTTTACAACATGATCGGCCAGCTTGTGCTTTCACAAAATGTTAATGCTGCATCGGCCCAGGTGAATCTTTCAGGAGTAAACGCCGGCACTTACCTGGTAAAGGTATTTTCAGCAAACCAAATGAACACTGTAAAAGTGATTAAAAAATAATCGATTGTAAAGGGATTTAATCTCTAAGAAGCCGTCCGAAGCAATTCGGGCGGTTTTTTTTTGACTATCGATGCACGAATGTCAAGGCATAATCGGCCCACGCTACCAGCCGAATGCAGACTGCTTGCCAACCAACTGCCAACACCCGGGTTGAACGAATTCCAACTGACGACTGACGACTGCTGCCCCCTTTTATTTAATCCTTTCAAGAAACTTCGCCATATCTGAAAGGTTTGGTCCGTTAATGCGTTCCAGCGTGTACATCGGGCGGGATGGGTCCTGTTTGCCGTAAAAAATAAAGGCGGTATTAAAGCCGCGATTTTTTAATGAATCAGCTGCGGCAATATTCCACACGCCGTAGGGATAGGCGAAGCTATTGACTTCCTTTTCAATAAGTGCCTCAAGCATCTTTTTGGGCTTTTCAATCTGGATTTCCCAGTCATCGCCTTTGTAACCGGTCACTTTATGATGATCCCAGGTGTGAAGCCCAATGGTGTGGCCTTTATCGGAAAGGGTTTTTACGTCGGCTTTCGCCATATAATTCTTTCGGCCGAGTGAAACGGTCATGATATAAAAAACGCCCTTGAATCCGTGTTTTTCCATTTCTGGTGCCGCAATGCTGAACTGGTCTTTACGGCCATCGTCAAAAGTGATCACAATAGGTTTTTCGGGAAGCGGCGTCTTTTTGGTCAGATACAGGCGAAGGTCCTCGGGCGAAACGGTGGTATAGCCATTTTCAGCAAGGGCCCTCATCTGGGCGGCAAAATTACCGGGCGAAACGCTGTAGGCCTTTTGATCGGGGCCATCGGTAGGCAAGACCTCGCGGATGGCATGATAACAGAGCACAGGGACCTTGTCACCTTCAAAACCCTTGACGCCGGCCACTGGCAGTGCCACCGAATCCTTGGGCCTTGCAATTGAAATTGCCTCGCCGGGCTCTTTTTTTTCAGTGCAGGCTGTCAACAAAAGGCCCGTCAATAACAGAAGCATTTTCTTCATTACTGATACTGGATATAAACCGGTTTGGGCGTGAGGCGCAAAATTTCGTCAGGACTCATCATTCCACCGGAACGTGTGTCGTGTTTATAAAACAGCTTGAATCCCGCGAACTGAACGGGTTCCCGGTAAACTGCCATCCGGTATGACGATCGCTTGAGTGCTTTTCCGCCCCATCCGTCCATATGCATCACCACCTGGACCTCAGGGCACACCTTGATATTCTGCGACTCGGTCACCATGCCCTGGGTAAAGCGGTGGATAACCAGAATTTTTGGGGGCAGGTTGTTTTCCTTAACAATGCGCTGCAACGTATCAATCACGGTGTTGATCTCGGCGGCAGACAAGGTTCCGATCTTGCGACCGGGAACAATTCCGTCCTTCATCGCGAATTCCGGATCGATTCCAAGGTGAACATCGGGGTTTTTCAGGAATTTCGATAAGGAGGAAACTTCCTGGGGCAAGGTGCTGTGGCCAATCTGGATGTCAAGGAAAGCGATCCCGTCAATCGATCTCGCCCAGGATATGATTGTGTCAATTTGTTTGTGCGGCATTCGTTGGCGGTACATGTTCTGTTTGCCGGGTTTGCCCTGGGCGGTAATGGCGACGTAGTGCAGCGCCGGGATTGTGGGAATTGTGCTGTCGGCCTTGGCCCATCTGAGGTTTTCCTCGCGAAGTTTGTCAAGCATCTGCTGTTTGGGAAGCTCCCCCAATATTCCCATCCGCTTTGAAAATAGGTTGCCGTAAAAGGCGATGACTCTCTTGTACGGAAGCACCGCGCCTTTTAAGGGATAAGGACCCCTGACATCTTTCCAACGGCCAAGGCTGTCGGTTTCCAATAATGCCTGCATCCGCCGGTCATAATCAGCTTCAAAGTCAATTTCGGTGTCCGGTTTTTTGGGAACAATTACCTCGGCGGGCATGGACCGCGTTTCAGAGTGTGCCTTGTCCTGACATGAGGTAAACAGTGTCAGGGCGCAGGTGGTTAATAACAATATGGGGCGCAGCATAGAAAGTTCGTTTTTGCGAATATAAGCAACGCCCGTGTTAGAACAACGGGGAATAATGCGATAATCCAGCGCCCAAAAGTTAATTTTAAGGCTATTGTGAAAATGAAATTCACGCCCGCCGGAGCAGATTACTAAAAAAATAATGAGAGATAGCGCCGGCCGAATGCCTTATTGCGTCTGGTCGTCGATGGAAGCGCCCGGGGCGTTGCTTTTTACTGATTCAATGCCGTTGTCACGAGAGGCCGCGGTTTCATACATTTCGCTCGATCCGATTATCTGGCCGTTGCTGGCTTTGAGTTTGAAATAATGCTTGCCATTGGCCGAAGTTGCCCTTTCGAAGCGTTCATCGTCCTGTGCGTTTTTCCGCACTGATTCAATCCCGCTCATGCAGGAAGCTTTAGCCGAATACCCTTCGCTGGAAAGAATGATTTGACCATTGCCGGCCTTCAGGTTGAACTGAAATTCACCGTTGCTGCGATTTTTGATTTCAAATTTGCCCATGATATTGGTTTTTAGACGTGTAGGTAAATATAATATTTTAATCAAAACGCCAAAAAACATCTTGCAAAACCTTTGTATCTTTAGGTAAATTGCGAATAATGGAAATCGGCCTGCTAACATTTGCCGACATGCAACCCGAACCATCGGGTAATTGGGGCAACCGCGCCAATGAGAGAATTGCCAACCTGTTGGAAGAAATTGTCCTTGCCGATGAACTCGGGCTGGACATTTTTGGAGTGGGAGAGCACCACAGAAGGGATTATGCGGTTTCGGCTCCGGCTGTTATCCTGGCCGCTGCCGCGGTCCGGACCAAGAAAATCAGGTTGTCCAGTGCGGTGACTGTTTTAAGTTCGGACGATCCGGTTCGTGTATTCCAGCAATTTGCAACGGTTGACCAACTTTCCAATGGACGGGCCGAAATCTTTGCCGGCCGGGGTTCCTTTATCGAGTCTTTTCCGCTTTTTGGGCAGGATCTTCAGCATTATGATGAGTTGTTTTCAGAAAAACTCGAACTGCTGCTCAGGATCAACAAGTCGGAATATGTCAGCTGGAGCGGAAAGCATCGTTCCCCGATTCATAACCTGGGCATTTATCCCAGGCCGTACCAGCCCGAAATCCCGATTTGGCTGGCCGCGGGAGGCACACCCGCTTCGGCTGTACGGGCAGGCGCGCTGGGCCTTCCGTTAATGCTGGCGATAATCGGTGGGCACCCGGAGCAATTCGTCCCATTTGCGAACCTTTATCGGGAAACTGCCCGCAAATACGGCAATCCCAACCCTCAATTTGGAGTGAACAACCACATGTTCGTGGGCGAAGACTCGCAAAAGGCCGCCGATGTTTTCTATCCGCATTATGCTGCGATGATGGACCGTGTAGGGCGGGATCGTGGATGGTCGGCTTACACCCGGGCCCAGATGGAGTACCTGCGGAGCCCGAAAGGCGCGTTGATGGTAGGGAGCCCGCAACAAGTGGTTGATAAAATCCTGTACCAGCATGAGCTTTTTGGCAATACCCGGTTTATGGCGCAGGCCAGCCTAGGGACTACGCCGCACTCG
>JAEZGB010000100.1 GCA_023437485.1 Bacteroidota bacterium | reverse complement strand
CAACTGATCCGGCCATCCGTTCCAGCGCACAGGGGCTCTTTATGATGATGACCAATGGTGTTGGCGCCTATCTGGGCAGCAAGATCAGTGGTTTTGCCATCGATACCTGGTTTACGCTGGAGGGCGGTGAAAAGGACTGGCATAACATCTGGCTGTCATTCGCTGCCTACGCCGCGGTGGTGGCGGTGCTGTTTTTGGTGCTGTTCCGCCACAAGCACGATCCCAAAGCCATCGAAAACTACAATCACTAAATTGATTTGGGCGTAGCGCGCTCCGCTTCGCTGCGCGCCGCCGGGCTTTTCGCTATAGTCCGGGGACGGCCGGCGCGAACGTGTTTTCTCCCTTGATGCAGATTCTCCCGCGCCGGCCGCACCCGTACTGCCGCTTCAATCCCTTACGCAGCCACCACATCAGCGTTTCGTTGGTAGTGTTGATTTGGAGCAAAATTATCTTTTCATCGCAAAATGGCCCCGCAACAGCCTCCCGTCCTGGCGTTTTACCGTAAACCAGTAATCGGTTGAGGGCATCGGCTGGCCGTTGTAAGTTCCGTCCCAGCCGGCGCTTTGCGGAAGCAGGTTCTTAAGGAGTTTGCCGTATCGGTCAAAAATAAAGATATTCATATCAGGCTCCATAAAGGCATAGGGAATGTGCCAGGTATCGTGATAGCCGTCGCCATTGGGCGTAAAGTAAACCGGGTAATGCAGTAAAACGACGGTTTCGGTTACCACGCCACAACGGCCCTTGTCCCTAACATGAACCGTATATTCCCCCGGAGGCAATCCGCCAAAAAAATTGGAATCCTGCCAGTTTTGCCCGTCAATCGAGAATTCAAATGCTCCCGAACCCGAAGCCAATACTACTGTAATCGAATTGTCAGAAGCGGTCCAGTCCACGGTTTCAATATGATCCACTTCCGGCGGCGCTGACAGGCTCACCGTGATTTGGGCAATTCCGCTACAGGTCCCGTCAGAAACCTCTACCCAATAAACACCGGGCTCATCTACGGTAATTGCCTGGCCTGTCTGCATTGTTGACCAGTTGTAGCTCACAAATCCGGGCGGACCAAACAGCGTTACGGTCTGGTTCTCGCATAGCACGTACTCATCCACGATATCCGGCATTGGGTAATCAAACACCGTTACCTCAAAAGACACCACGTCATAACACCCCGATCCGCCTGAATGGACCAGCCGTGCGTAAATCGTTGCATTGCCCGTCGCATACGGAACAGGCAACGGGTTTGACCCGCTTTCCGCATCGGTTTGTGAGATATGATAAGTCACCGTGAACAAAGCCGGGTTTTGCGCGCCAATCACCGCCGAATCCTGGACCGTAAAATCAAAGGACGCAATTCCGTCGCGCGCGCCGTCGTCGCACTGGCTCAGGTCACCGGGCTGGCTGGCAATGGCCAGCGAGGGAAGTTCGGCAATGTCGGCGATTCGGTTGCCCACGTTTCCGCAGGCGTCAAAAACCTGGAAATTGTATACACCGGGCGCCAGATCGGCGAATACGTTATTCGTGCCGTTATTTATGGGAAAAGGGTTCCCGTTCAGGGTTGTAATAAAATAAGTAATGGGCGCGATTCCCTCGGCCGTAACCGCGACACTGGACAATGTGCCGTTGCAGGTGGTTTTTTGGATGTCGACGATCTCAATATCATTGATAAAAGTAAATTCCTGGATAATTTCAATGCAAGGGACAAATAGCGACTGGTTGCCGTCGCCAAAAGCCTCGAATACCTTTAAAATCCTGAAATCGCCCAAATATGAAATGTTGTACGTAGTTCCCATGTTTACCAGGTTAAAGGAGTTTGTACCGTTGGGCGGGGTTCCATCTACATAGGGCACGCCCGTTTCCGGATGCATCCACTGGCCCGTTGCCGGATCTTTCTTTTGCAGCCAAAAGGTCTGTGCCGTAGAGGCATTGCTAACGTGGTTGAGTTGGAGGTCAAATGACCCGCAGTACGGCGTTATGCTGTAAGTGTTTTGGGTAACCGCATACCCTGTTACCGTAACGGGGAGATCCTGGTGGGTGATGTCACAATTGTCGGTCACCGTAACTTTATAAAGCCCCGGGGGAAGCCCCTGCAGGGACAGAATTCCGCCCGCCGATATGAATCCCGACGCATCAAAGGGCAAGGACTGTCCAAACTCAGCCGGAGCCACCGTGATCTGGGCATTTGTCAGTGCAGTTCCGCTTCCGCGAACCCGGATTGATCCAAATCCAATCTGACATCCGGTCCTGGCAGTAGCGGTAACCTGTGTGGCCAGGGGCGGAACGGTGAACTCAAAAATATAGGTGTTGCCACAGTCGTCCAGAAGTTCGATGGTATAGTCGCCGGCATGCAAAAATGGGATTTCCAGCTCGCCTTCATCATTTGCAAATTGCGAAACATTCACAGGGTAAGTCGATGAATATTCGGGCGGGCCCTCAGTAATTGAACCACCTACAATGATAAACCCCGGTATTCGGATCGTAACTTCGCTCATGTAGGACTGGCAGCCCGGATAGGGCACGAGGTCGGCTGCCGGTTCGGGAGGAAGGGGCTGCACCTCAGTTTCGGCAAAAACGGTACGGCCACAGGAATCGGTTATGTTTGCCGAGTAATAACCCGGTGGAACGGGCTGGGTAAAGCCACCGTAATCAATGGAATCATCCATGAAAGGCCCCGGATGCCCCGCATTGAAATCGGTCGGGACAAAACCGGCCGGAAAAGATACGAATTCAACCGTGAGTGGCGGCACGAAGTTGGACGAGGCGACGTTGATGAAATTCTGGCCGCATTCGGCGGGAGGCGTGCGTAACTCGCTAATGAATTTCAAATTGAGCACGATGTCAGGCTCGCTGTAGGTATTGCCACAGCCATCGGTTACGGTAAGATCATAGGTAATGGGTTGGTCATTGTAAAAGGGAAATTCCTGCAGCAGTTCCAACTCATTGGCCGGACCGGTGGCCACGGTGGTATTGATCACAATTGGCGCGCCACCGCCCGGCGGATAAATGGTGTACTGCACCGCCAACGGATAAATGATGGACTGCGCAGGATCTACTGTGACGCTGTTGGCCACCAAGACTGTGTTGCAGGAAGGGAGGATGTTGTCGGTAATTGACGGGCCCTCCAACTCAAGCGCTCCAGGATTGGGGAAAAGGGTGTGGGTCGCGACCCAGCCTTCGCCGCAGTTGTCAAAAACACGCACCTGATAAACCCCTGCGGGCAGGTTGGTAAAAGTAGCCGAGGATTGCAACGGCGCCGTAACCGGGCCCGAAATAATTTCATACTGCACTCCAACTCCACCAAAAACTGATACGGTCATCGTGCCGTCGTTCTGGCAACTGGAGCCGGTACTTGAGATGGTAAAGGCCAAAGCCGCAATCCCGTTCCCGATTACGGCATCGGCCTGCTGGGAATTTGACTCGCCGCCCACGGTCTGGATCGCAATGACGCGGTATGTGCCGGCCGAAAGCCCCGTAATGACCGGGGCTGCCTGCTCGGTGATTGAATTTACCAAATCCGGTAGTTTGTAAACCTTGTAGAACATGCTTGCGGCCGGATCGGTTCCCGAAACCGAAATCGACAATTGGCCGTTTCCGGGACAGGTCTCGTTTTGTACGGCAATTGAGAGTGTAAAATCGGGTGGGGCGGCCAGGCTTCGGAAGGGGCACGAAAGCAGCAAAAGCATCAGGCACAGGTTATTAATGCTGATGGCCGAAATCCGGTAAAGGTAATTTTCGCGCATCGGTCCCCGAATAAAGGCTTCTAAGATAGCGAAAATTTAAATGTGCTGATAAACAGCTTGCTATCGACATAAATCGATTTGGTAATTGGAGAAAAAGATGTACTTTTGCAGACCTTTTTATCGGGTAAGGTCCACAAAAGGAAATTTTATGTAAAACGCTTCTGCAAAACCGCCCACGGACCACGGGAGAGCAGGATACAAATTTTTTTATCAGCATGGCTGAATTAGCAAAACAACAGGAAGAGTTTTTGAACAATTTCAACTGGCACAACTTCGAGGAAGGTATCGATGCCGTTGACGAATCAAACCTGAAAGAGTTTGAGGACCTGGTTTCAAAGACCTTCATCGCCACCGACCAGGAGGAAGTGGTTGAGGGAACAGTAGTAAGGATCACTGACCGTGACGCAATCGTTGACATCAACGCCAAGTCAGAGGGTGTGATTTCCCTGAACGAGTTCCGTTACAACCCGGGCCTGAAGGTGGGTGACAAGGTAGAGGTCCTGATCGACATCCGCGAGGACAAGACCGGACAACTTGTATTGTCACACCGTAAAGCACGTACCATCAAGTCTTGGGACCGCGTGATCGCTGCCCACGAAACAGGCGAAATCGTACAGGGTTACGTGAAATGCCGCACAAAAGGCGGTATGATCGTGGACGTATTCGGAATCGAGGCGTTCCTTCCGGGATCGCAAATCGATGTGAAGCCTATCCGCGATTACGACGTTTACGTCAACAAAATGATGGAATTCAAAGTAGTGAAAATCAACCACGAATTCAAGAATGTGGTAGTTTCGCACAAAGCGCTTATCGAAGCCGATATCGAAGTCCAGAAGAAAGAAATCATCGGACAGCTTCAAAAAGGCCAGGTACTGGAAGGTGTTGTCAAGAACATCACGTCTTACGGTGTCTTCATTGACCTTGGAGGCGTCGACGGACTTATCCACATCACCGACCTTTCATGGTCGCGCATCAACCACCCGAGCGAAGTCTTGGAACTGGACCAGAAACTCAATGTCGTTATCCTTGATTTCGACGACGAGAAGACACGCATCCAGCTTGGTTTGAAGCAGCTTAACGCACACCCTTGGGATGCCCTTGACCCGAACCTCAAAGTAGGTGACAAGGTGAAAGGCAAAGTTGTGGTCATTGCTGACTATGGCGCGTTCATCGAGGTGGCCGAAGGTGTTGAAGGACTCATCCACGTATCCGAGATGTCATGGTCAACGCATTTGCGTTCGGCTCAGGACTTCGTGAAAGTGGGCGACGTTGTGGAGGCTGTCATCCTGACTTTGGACCGCGAAGACCGCAAGATGTCACTAGGCATTAAGCAGCTTTCACAGGATCCATGGACTGACATCACCGCTAAATATCCTGTAGGGTCGCGTCACACCGGAATCGTTCGCAACTTCACCAACTTTGGTGTGTTCGTAGAACTTGAGGAAGGTATCGACGGACTTATCTACATCTCTGACCTTTCATGGACCAAGAAGGTGAAGCACCCGTCTGAATTTGTTCAGGTAGGCGAGAAGCTTGACGTGGTGGTTCTGGAACTTGATGTTGACGGGCGCAAACTGTCCCTCGGCCACAAGCAAACCCAGCCAAACCCTTGGGATAAATATGAGGATTCTTTTGGAGTTGGAACCGTACATAACGGAACCATCGCCGAGATCGTGGACAAAGGAGCAACGGTTGAGTTCAACAACGACATCGTGGCCTTCATCCCGGCACGTCACCTTGAGAAAGAGGACGGAAAGAAACTCAAAAAAGGCGAGGTTGCCGACTTTAAGGTGATCGAATTCAACAAGGAGTTCAAAAGGGTAGTGGCTTCGCACACGGCGATTTTCCGCGAGGAAGAAGACCGCAACATGAAGCAGGCCCAGGAGTCAAGCAACAACAACGCTCAGGCGTCGACATTGGGAGACAACAACGAAATCCTGGCCGGCCTTAAAGCCAAGATGGAGAAGAACGAAAGGAAGTAATTCTTATTCGACAATAGAAGAGCCTCATGGAAACATGGGGCTTTTTTGTTGTACGTTGTCAGTCGTCAGTCGTCAGTCATCAGTCATCAGTCATCAGTGGTCAGAAAACTATAAACTTTAAACAGTAAACTGTTAACTGTAAACCCGATCATTGCCATCCTGGCTGCAAGGTGTACCTTTGCCATTAAATTTCTATCATGAGAACACTATTACTTTCACTGATCATTACCTTTTCAGCATACGGCCAATCGCTCAATTGGGCCGCGAAGTTCAGCGGTTCGGCGCACGAGATGTGCAGCAACGCGGTAACCGATGCGGCGGGCAATGTCTACGCGGTCGGCGTCTTTCGTTCATCGGTGGATTTTGACCCGGGCCCTGGATTTCTTTACCTGAACGAATCAAATCCCAATCAGGGCGATATGTATTGCGTCAAACTCAATCGAGAGGGGCAACTCGTTTGGGCTAAAATAGTGGGAGGTGCCGATGGTTACAGTGCTCTTGAAGAAACCACGCCCACCATCGCGCTTGACGCAGCCGGCAATGTTTTTGTGGCCGGCATATACACCAATCAGACTGACATGGATCCGGGGCCGGCAACACTGTTTCTTCCGCCGCCCTCATCCACTTTTTCCACAGGTAATTTTATCAGCAAATTTGACAATTCCGGAAACCTAATTTGGGCCAAAGCCCACGGCGCACCGTTTGGATCAATGTGGAACCGGCAAATTAAGACTGACGCATCGGGCAATGTTTATCTGGCGGGCTATTTCAATTACCAGATGGCTTTTAGTGGGCCCGAAGGTACGATGACACTGGCAACTGACCCGGCTAATTTTGACGGTTATGTGCTCAAATATGACAATGACGGCAACTTTCTGAACGCGCTGCAAATCGGGTCGCCGGTTTACAATGATTATATACGCGACATTGATGTGGACCCCCAGGGAAACATTGCGGTCACCGGCGGTTATCGGGGCACTGTGGATTTTGACCCCTCGGCAAATGAACATATCCGCATCTCCATCAGCAATAGTGAAGATATTTTTATTGCCAAATTTGACACCGGGCTAAATCTTGCATGGGCTCATTCATTTGGCAGGCCCAATTCTACCAATGCCGACAGCGGCCACGCCATAACTTTTGACAATCAGGGCAACGTGATCGGTGCGGGGTCATTCAGGACCGTCGCAGACTTTAATCCGAGTCCGGACGAGGAGTTCATGATGCAATCAGTGGGAACCGGTTCAGTATATTTTTTGAAACTTACCCCTGGCGGTGAATTTGTTTGGGCGAAAACCATTGGGGCTATGTCGGCCGACGGAACGGTGAACCATTCGGAGAAAGTCTGGGACCTTGATACCGATGTTGACGGCAACCTCTACATCACGGGCCATTATGTTTCGCACATGGACGCCGATCCTTCTGAGGCTGTGCACAACCTGGTGGCGAACGGAGGCGGCACCCAGGCACTGAACATGATGCTGGATCATGCCGGAAATTTTGGTTGGGCAAAATCTTATGGAGCCGTAAGTACCAACCTGAGCGCCGAGGGACGCTCGATAGAGGTAAATACCTTTGGCGAGGTTGTGGTGGGCGGACGTTTTCAGGGAACGGTGGATTTCAATCCCGGAGGGTCCCCGGTAACATTGTCAAGCAGTTTTTCGAGTTACGGATCTTTCCTTATGTCAATATTGCCCGTAAGCCTCGCCAATCCGCAATTTACAAGCGAGCGGGCGCTCGTGGCATCTCCCAATCC
>JAEZGB010000043.1 GCA_023437485.1 Bacteroidota bacterium | reverse complement strand
CCACTGGGTTAATGCCTGAATAAGGTTCGTAAATTTGCGGCCGATGGAATTCCTGCGCCGATACCGCATCTTTATTGGAGTCATGCTGATCTTTTCGGCAGTTACCCTGACCCTGTTTTACAACGCGCTCAACAAGCGGGCGCTTCCGGTGTACAACCCCGCGATGGTTAACCCTGAACTGGTAGACTCTACCGTGCAGCACATCGGGCGCTATCACACCGTTGCCGATTTTTCGCTCGTGAACCAAAATGGCCGGACGGTTACCCAAAAAGACTACGAAGGCAAAATTTATGTTGCCGATTTCTTTTTTACCACCTGTGGTTCCATCTGCCCAAAAATGACCGCGCTGATGAAACATTTGCAGGACAAAACCTCGGGAATGCCTGATGTCAGGCTTTTGTCGCACACCGTGATGCCGGATATTGACAGCGTGCCGGTGCTTAAAAAGTATGCCGACTCGGTTGGCGTGGACCCCTCGCGCTGGAACCTGGTGACCGGCGACAAAAAACAAATCTATTCTCTTGCCCGAAAGTCTTACCTGGCCGTCAAGTTGGGCAAACCCGAGGAATTGTACGATATGGTGCATACTGAAAATTTTGTTTTGGTTGACAAAAAACGGCGCGTCCGGGGATTCTATGACGGCACTGATCCCGAGCAGGTCGAACGGCTTCTGGAAGACATCGATCTTTTGCGTTCCGACGATTGATCTGATTCCCGGATTGATTGCTTACTAACTTTTTATGACGTAATTTTGTGCCTTTATTCAATCTAAATAAACTTTGCACACTACCATCGACGCAATGAAAATCGGACAACGGGGAACAATCCTCGAGTTTGACATTGACACCGTGCCCCTCAAACTGCTTGAAATGGGCTGTTTGCCGGGAAATGAAGTCCGCGTGTTGCAAATCGCGCCATTTGGCGACCCCCTTTATCTGGAGGTCAACGGTTCGCATCTGGCCATCCGCATTGAAATGGCCAGGAACATTCACGTGGAAACCGAATCATGAGCATTGAAAACATCAACGTTGCGCTTATCGGCAACCCCAATACCGGGAAGACCTCGGTCTTTAACCAACTCACAGGCCTCAATCAGCAGGTTGGCAATTATCCAGGAATTACCGTCGAGAAAAAGATAGGGTTTTGCAAGCTTCCGCAGAACATCAAGGCCAATATTCTCGATTTGCCCGGAACCTACAGCCTGAACGCAAGTTCCATTGATGAAAATGTGGTCATCGAGCTGTTGCTCAACAAAAACGACAAATTGTACCCCGATGTGGCAATCGTGGTAAGCGATGTCGAAAATCTCAAGCGCAACCTTTTGCTCTTTACCCAGATCAAGGACCTTGAAATCCCGACCATTTTGGTAATCAATATGGCCGATAGGATGAAGCCGAAAGGAATTTCGCTGGACATCGCTTATCTGGAAGAGCACCTCAAGACCAGGATCGCGCTTGTATCGACCCGGCAAAAAACCGGCATCAAGGAACTCAAGGACCTGATTGTTTCCTATAAAACACTGTCAACCGAACCCTGCCTCAACGCTTCGGGAATTGACCCGGATTACTTTAACAGCCTTCGCAAAGCCTTCCCTAACCAGCTTTTGTACAAACTGTGGTTAGTTATCACGCAGGACGTGAATTTCCTCAATCTTGAACGCAACGAAATCCGGGGTTCTTTTACAAAATCACATTCTGACCTCAAAAGGCTCCAGCAAAAAGAGACCATAAAACGTTACCAGTTTATCAATGACGTGCTCAAGGTGGGCCAAACGATTGACGCCTCGTCGGCACGTGACATCCGCAGCAGGCTGGACCGTATACTCACCCATAAAGTATGGGGTTATGTGGTATTTTTCGCCATTCTGTTCGGGATATTCCAATCCATTTTTGATTGGTCATCGGTTCCGATGGATTTTATCGACGAGCAATTCGCCAGCCTTTCGGCCTGGGTAAGCGATTCATTGCCTCCTGGAATGCTCACCAGTTTGATCTCGGAGGGTATAATTCCGGGTATTGGCGGTATATTGATTTTTATTCCGCAAATCGCATTCCTGTTCCTTTTCATATCGGTCTTGGAAGAAAGCGGTTACATGAGCCGTGTGGTTTTCCTGATGGACAAAATCATGCGAAGGTTTGGCCTTAGCGGCAAAAGCGTGGTGCCGCTCATTTCGGGAACTGCCTGCGCGATTCCTGCCATCATGGCTACCCGAAATATCGAAAACTGGAAAGAACGCCTCATCACCATTCTTGTTACCCCGTTCACAACCTGCTCGGCACGGCTTCCGGTTTATGCAATCATCATCGCCCTGATCATACCGGATAAGCGGATTCTGGGCTTTTTGAACCTGCAGGGCCTTACCCTGATGCTGCTGTACTTGCTCGGTTTTGCAATGGCGATCCTGTCGGCATGGCTGCTCAACCGCGTCCTGAAAATCAAATCAAAAACATTTTTTGTGGTCGAGATGCCTAATTACAAGCTTCCACTGATCAAAAACGTGGGGCTGAACGTGTTGGAAAAGACCAAGGCATTTGTTTACGGGGCGGGTAAAATCATCCTTGCCATCAGCATCGTCCTGTGGTTTATGGCCTCCTACGGCCCCGGCGAAAAATTTGACCGCGCACGCGAAATCGTTTCGGCACAGGCCCAACAAACCGACGATCTCGAAAACGCCGTGGCGTCATACAAGCTTGAAAATTCCTATATCGGTATCATGGGCAAGGCTATCGAGCCGGTGATTGCGCCCCTTGGCTATGATTGGAAAATTGGAATTGCCGTGCTTACTTCATTTGCAGCTCGAGAGGTTTTTGTGGGGACATTGGCAACCATTTACAGCGTTGGCAACAGCGATAATGACGAGACTATCAAGCAAAAAATGACCGAAGAACGCCGTGCCGACAACGGATTGCCGGTATTCAATTTTGCCACGGGAATAAGTTTGCTTTTATTTTATGCATTCGCGATGCAATGTGCCAGCACGCTTGCCGTTACTAAAAAAGAGACCAACGGCTGGAAATGGCCCGTGGTCCAGTTGGTATTCATGAGCGCTTTTGCCTATGTTACGGCATTGGCCGCCTATCAATTTCTGAAGTAATGCAGACGATCATCGCACTTACAATCCTCGCCGTGGCAATAGCCTACCTGATAAACCGGTTCTTCATTCCCAGGAAAAAGAAGAAAAACTGCGGTGGGAATGACTGTGGCTGTTAGCCAAGAGCCACATCCAGCGTCATCATCACGATAAAGCCTCCGATAAAGCCCATTGTCGCGATATCGGTATTTTTGTCCAGCTGCGTTTCAGGGATTACCTCTTCAACAACTACAAATATCATCGCACCGGCCGCAAAAGCCAATGCATAAGGCAATATGGGGGTAAAGAAACTCACCGCCAGCGCACCAATCACACCGGCAATTGGTTCAACAATGGCCGACGATTGCCCGTACATAAAACTTTTGCGGCGGCTCAACCCCATTCGGCGCATGGGCATGGAGACGGCGATGCCTTCAGGGAAGTTTTGGATTCCGATCCCGATTGCCAGGGTCACGGCGCCGGCAATGGTCGCTTCGGGAATTCCGGCGGCAACGCCCCCAAAGAGCACTCCCACGGCCAGCCCTTCAGGTATGTTGTGCAGCGTAATGGCCAAAACCAAAAGCGTGGTGCGCTGCCATGGCGATTTCACGCCCTCGGTTTCCTTAAAGTTGATGTGAAGGTGTGGCAATACCTTATCAATGCCAAAAATAAACATCGCACCCAGTAAGAACCCAGTCGCTGCCGGGATGACCTTGACAAATCCGTCGCCCTCGCTCATCTCAATGGCCGGCGAAAGCAAACTCCAATAACTTGCCGCGACCATCACCCCACCGGTAAAGCCCAGCATCCCGTCAAGAACTGTGCGGTTCATGTCCTTGAAAAAAAACACGACCGAGGCGCCAAGTGCGGTTAGCAACCACGTAAAAAGCGTGGCGTAAAGCGCGGCCACAACGGGGTCAATGCTCTCCAAATAATTGATGACTTCCTGATACATAATCAATTGGTTTTTACGTAAATGTTTTCGGCGATTTTATTTGAAATGGACAATGGTCGGCCGCCGGCCACAATGGCAAGCGAACCGTCAAAATTCTCACGGCTTTCCACGACTATTGAGGTTCCGAGGGCGATATTGCGGCTGTCCAGGTATTGAAGAAAAGCCGATGAAGAATCGCGCACTCCAACGCAAACCGATTCAATTCCGGGGTCAACCTCCGAGAGCAGCATTTTTGAGGTGCGGACAATGTTTCCGGCAGCGTCCGGAATGGGATCGCCATGGGGGTCAGTTCGCGGATTACCCAGGAAATTGTCAAGGCGCTCAATAAGTTTTTCGGAGTCAATGTGCTCCAACTGCTCGGCGATTTCATGAACTTCATCCCATGAAAAATTGAGTTTGCTCACCAAGAAAACTTCCCATAGCCGATGCTTGCGAACAATCATCTTCGCAGCGTGCAACCCGCTGGAGGTTAGGGTAACTCCCTGATACTTTTTATAGTCGATGAGGCCCTTTTCGGCGAGTTTGCGCAGCATATCCGACACCGACGAAGCCTTGGTTTCCATTCGTTCGGCAATTGCATTGGTGCTGGGCGCTTGCGAATTCAGCGAAAGGTGATATATTGTCTTGATGTAATTTTCTTCGGAAAGTGTCATGTTCATTATTTGGTTAGCCCCGATTGAGGCATTGTCGGAGCTCTTGCGCCGAAGGCCAAAGCGACTGCCGAAAGCGGGAAAAGCTCCAAAACAAATTCAAAATTAAAACAAGTTTCCAGCAAACAAAATATATTTTTAGTTTTGCCTAAATTTAATTTATGAGAAAGCTGATTTTACTACTGATGTGCGGAGGTGCGTGGGCACAACAAGTTGAAACCGACGCCACTATTGAACCGATCCAGACTGATCGCCCGGACCAAACCGAAACCCCGTCCCTGGTGCCGCCGGGCATGTTTCAGATGGAAAACGGCTTTGGGATTGAAGACAGCGGAAATGGAAGGGAAACCATCGTGGCGCCATCGTCATTGCTAAAATATGGTTTGAACGAAAATTTTGAACTTCGACTTATCGTGGAATACGCGTCAGTCAAGGACGGCGGCCAGAATTATTCTGGATTCAACCCCGG
>JAEZGB010000041.1 GCA_023437485.1 Bacteroidota bacterium | reverse complement strand
CCGATTGCCGCACAGTACGGTGTTCAGGGAATTCCCGCAATGTTCCTGGTCAATGAGCACGGCGTAATTGTGGCGAAAGACCTTCACGGCGCCGAACTTCGCGCAAAAATTGAACAGTTTCTGTTTAAAAAATTGCCACAAACCAAGTAAATTTGGGCTAACAAAATCGCGGTCAGCGGTTTAAGAAATTCAAAAATAATATTGCCGCATGTAAGCCAAGTGCCTATATTTGCGGCACCGGGGGAGATACTCAAGCGGCCAACGAGGACGGACTGTAAATCCGTTGGGAAACCTTCGCAGGTTCGAATCCTGCTCTCCCCACAATAAAAGATCCGATGGATTTTTTTGTCCAAGCTTGCTTGAGCAAAAAAAGACGTTGGATTTTTTATTATTGGGCCTCCCCTCCGAGGATCACGAAGTAATCCAGGAAAATGTCGAATGTCGAACGACGAATGTCGAACGGAGCTGCCGTCGGTTCCAAAGGTTCAGATTGCAATATTTCAACATTGTGGACCTATTTGTCTTTCTATTACAGCGATCACACTGACGACTGATGACTGATAACTAACGACTACTGTCGAATGTCGAACGACGAACGTCGAACGACGAATGTCGAACGGAGCTACCGACGATTCCAATGGTCAAGCCGGAAAGTTTCAACATCGCGGAACTATTTGTCCTTCTATTATCGCAATCACACTGACAACTGATGACCGACGACTGACGACTAACCACTCCACGTAAAAAAAATTTGCCTATTTGTAAACTATACTTTACATTTGGTAAAAAATATTTGACAATGAAAACAACATTTTTATTTCCGGCCCCGCTGCGCAAGGTGGGTTGGTTACTGTTTATTCCGTCATTGCTGGCGGTTGTTTTGTTACAAATTTTTGAATACGAACAGGACATCACAGTTTGGGTACCTGCTTTGGCTAACCACGATATATTTGGCGAGCCGGAGGTTTTCGCCATGATAGAAAATAACATCACCGACGAAATCCTTTTTTCGATGATAATTATCGGGGGTATACTGGCCGGGTTTTCAAAATTGCGCGCTGAAGATGAATTCACCGCCCTGCTGCGCTATGAAAGCCTGGTGTATGCCACCTATGCCAATTTCGCGGTGATGCTTGTCGCCACTCTAACGGTTTACGGCACCTTTTACCTAAATGTGCTGATAGCCAATGTCTTTACATTGCTTTTCTTTTTTCTGGCCCGATTTCAATACAAATTGTACCAACTAAAAAAAATGCAGGGCGATGACCAATAAACTTCGAATCTACCGTGCCATCGCCGAGGTTTCACAGCAAGCCCTTGCCGATGCCATCGGTGTAAGCCGGCAAACCATCAATGCCATGGAAAAGGGGAAATATGTGCCGTCAACTGTGCTGGCGCTGAAACTCGCACGGTACTTTAAGGTTTCGGTGGAAGACCTCTTTGCGCTTGACAATTTGGACTGATGCCAATATTCGTAATAGCGGCGTCAAATAATGGTGCGCAGGCTCAGAACAACCAGAGCATTACTTTGATACGAACCTCGAAACACCCTCATTGAGCCATTTTGAATACTCCTCAATATCCGGGGTATAGCTAACAGGCGCATTGAGGTTTTTGCCATCAAGATCCACCAACACATAATAAGGCTGAGTGTTGGTCCTGTATTTTGTGATCATAAAATCGGCCCATTTGTTTCCGACAGTGGTAATCCGCTTGCCGGTCTCGGCTGATGTAAAATGATCCTTCTCCGGCAGGGCGCGTTTGTCGTCCACATAAAGCGAAATAATTACGAGCTTGTCACGTAGTACGCCCAAAACCGACGGATCTGACCATACATTGTTTTCCATCTTTCGGCAGTTCACGCAGGCATAGCCCGTAAAATCCAGCATCGCAGGTTTGTTGTTTTGCCTGGCATACGCCATACCCTGCTCATAATCAGTGAATACCACCAGCCCATGTGGCCCCGCTTCGGCACCTTCGGGTAATTTTGGCGCTGCTTCGGAAGTCGATCCCACGCCAAACGGGCTTTCGCTGTAGGTGGGCGGCGGCGGGAAGGCGCTGATGAGCTTCAACGGGGCGCCCCACAATCCCGGAATCATATACACGGTAAACGAGAGCACGATAAGCGCCAGCGACAACCTTCCAACTGAAATATAAGGCAAGGGCGAATCATGCGGAAGCTGGATCCTGCCAAGTAGGTACAATCCCCATGTGCCGAATATCGCAATCCAGATAGCCAGAAAAACCTCCCTTTCCAACAAATGGAGTTGTAGTACAAGGTCGGCGTTGGACAGGAATTTCAATGCCAGGGCAAGTTCCAAAAAGCCAAGTGAAACCTTGACCGTATTGAGCCATCCACCTGATTTTGGGAGCGAATTGAGCCATCCCGGGAACATGGCAAAAAGCATGAAGGGCAATGCCAGTGCCGATGAAAAACCCAGCATTCCCACCAAGGGCGCTATCCCGCCACGCGAGGCCGATTCCACCAAAAGCGTTCCCACGATGGGCCCGGTGCAAGAGAATGACACAATGGCCAGCGCCAGGGCCATGAACAGGATTCCGATTATCCCACCGCGATCGGCCTGCCGGTCCACTTTATTTGCCCATGAATTTGGCAGTACAATCTCAAAGGCGCCCAGAAAGGAGAAGGCAAATACAATCAGGATCAGGAAGAAGATCACGTTGAACCAGACATCGGTCGAGAGTTCGTTGAGCGCTTCGGCACCAAAAACCGCCGTCACCAAAGAACCCAGGATCAAATAAATCAGGATAATCGAAATACCGTAAATCACCGCATTTCGCTTGCCCTGCGCCGGGGTTTTGCTTTGTTTGGTAAAATAACTGACCGTCATTGGGATCATGGGAAAAACACATGGGGTGAGCAGAGCCGCAAAACCGCCCAGAAACGCAAAGAAAAAGATTCCCCAAAGGCTTTGCTCGGCCGGCGGCGTCGCGCGTTCCGGCAGTACCACCGATGTTGGCGAGGCCGATACCTGTGGATCAGCTTCAACTTTTGTTGCAGTGTCCTGAACCGTTTTAACAGTGGTTGCCGCGGGAGCACCGGGAGTAATTGATGGAACGGGCAACGTAAAGGTGAAATCTTTTTCCTGGTTGATGCAAACTTCCTTGCAAACCTGGTAATTGATCCGCACGGCGACTTTGCCGTCAAAACCGGGAAGCAATTTTATTTTCTGCCTAAGCGAAAAGTTATTCTCAAAATAGTATTCATCTACCTCAAAGATGTCATTAAACACCTTTTTATACGGCGATTCCTTTGCGCGCCCAACCGGCTCAAACTTTCCTTTGGCATTTGGGAACGAAAACTCCAACGGAAGCGGGCCGCCCTCAGGAGTAAATTGCGAGTACACATGCCACTCCGGCTGGGCAACGGCTTCAAATACAAGCGTATATTCGGTATCGCTGATTTTCTGGGTTGATGTCTTCCACGTAACGGGGTCAAGGACCTGTGCGCCTGAAGCCACCGAGAGGGCAAGCATCAGGATCAAAAATAGTTTCTTAGTCATGTCGTGATTTGCAAAATGTGGCGGGTGTTGTCGGTAACCATAAAGCGCCTGTCCTGTCTGAGCCCAATGACCCAGACGATTCTTTCCTGGCTCAACAGCAGCCATACCCTTGATTTTTCGGCCTGCGAAAGTTTCTGGTCCCTAAGGAATTTTGAAACTTTTTTCTTACCCTGCATTCCGGCGGGGTAAAAATAGTCACCTTTGCGGCAGGTTCGCAATTTTAACGGAAATTTAAGCACGTCCCCATCGGTGAAGATCGTGCTTTTGTCCGCTGGTGTCATCTTCGTGGCAGGGTCAATTTTCAGCTGAACCGGTTCCCGAATCCCCTCGAGGGTCACTTCGTATTCATTGTCGTCGATGGCCCGGTTGCGCGCAAGAACAAGGGTACCGCGGTCACGCGTCAGGGTGTAACCAATTCCCTGCACGCGCTTTCCGGTTTCGGCATGGGGAAGATGATAGATGTCAGGCCAGGCCGAAAAACCGTAACCGTTGAGCCAGTAATGCAAATAGGCCGGATAATCGGGAATTCGCAACAGCTCGTCGATCTTGATCAATGTATAATCTTCCTTCTCAATGGCCACCAATCCCCAGGCCATGACAGCGGCATCGCGCGTCATCGAGGCGGCCTGCCGGAGGTAGGACAGTGTGTGGGTAAACGAATCTTCAAAATTCCGGTTGAGGCTTTTGAGCCGCGGAACAATCTCATGCCTGATGGTATTGCGCAGGTAAAGCGACTGATTGTTGGTGGAATCCTCGCGCCATGAAATCGATTCCTGCAGGGCATATCGATAAATTTGTTCGCGCGTGGCCCAAAGCAGCGGGCGGGCGATGCGGCCGTTGCGCGCGGGGATGCCGGTAAGGCCATCAAGGCCCGTTCCGCGGCAGAGGTTGATCAAAAACGTTTCAAGGGTATCGTCAAGGTGGTGTGCCGTCAAAATAAAGTCATAGCCATGCTTTTCGGCCACTTCCAAAAACCATTTGTAGCGCAGGTCGCGCGCGGCCACCTGTATGGAAAGCCCAAAGTCCCTTGCATAACTGCTGGTGTCGAAAGTTTGCGAATGGAATTCCAATCCGTGCTTTTCTGCAAAATCACGCACAAAGCTTTCATCGGCGTCGCTCTCGGAACCCCGCAGTGAAAAATTGCAGTGTGCCAGCGCAACTGACAGACCCGTTTCCACGCACAGCCTTACCAGTGTCATCGAATCAATCCCGGCGCTGACGGCCACCAATAGCCGCGCCTTGTAAAATTCAGGGAATTCTCTGGAAAGATGTTGCTTGAATTCGGCGAGCATGCCCAAAGATAAACATTTTCAACCGCCCAGAACCCGCATCATCGCCGCGGCCTTGACCATGCATTCGTCGTATTCGGCCTTCGGATCAGAGAGGTGCGTGATCGCGCTCCCCACGTGAAAGGAGGCGTATTGGCCCGCTGAATTGTAAAGGACACTGCGGATGACCACGCTGAAATCAAAATCGCCCTGCGGCGTAAAGTAGCCCACTGCGCCGCTGTATAGGCCACGTTTGCTCACCTCCAGCTGTTCAATGATTTTCATTGCCGAGATCTTGGGCGCGCCGGTCATGCTCCCCATGGGAAAGGTGGTCCGAAGGGCATCAACGCCGGTCTGGCCCTCGCGAAGTTGTGAAGTAACGGTGGAAATAAGCTGATGCACCTGTTTGAAAGTGTGTACCTCGCAAAGCTCTTCAACCTTTACCGAACCTTTTTTGGCAGTCCGTGAAAGGTCGTTGCGCACAAGGTCAACGATCATAATGTTTTCGGAGCGTTCTTTTGGGTCCGCACTTAATTTTTCTGCCCTCTCCCGGTCTATGACAGGGTCAATATCGCGTGGCGCGGTTCCTTTGATGGGTTGCGAAATCAATTTTGATCCCTGCTTTCGTAGATAGCGCTCGGGCGAAGCCGACATCAGGTAATGATCGCCTGACCTTAAAAAGGCTGAAAACGGCGCCTTTGAAATCTCATTCAGCTTCTGGAAAACTGCCGCAAGGTCCAATTGGCCGTGGGCAAAAAATTCCATGCAAAAATTTGCCTCGTAGATATCCCCTAAACCTATCCGGCGCTGCATCTGCCCTACCCGTTCCAGGTATTGATCCCGGGAAAGGCGCGGTTTAATATTTAGCGGAGAAATTGTGGCCGTCACTTCCAATTCAAGGATCTGCTGCAGGTCCAGTGCCGAGGTATCCGCACCCAGATAATGCGTTTCCAATTTTTTGCCCCGCAAAATCATCAGCTTGACGGGCCGGAAAAAAAACATTTCGGGAAACTGCAATCCATCGGGCAATTGCGAGTTTAATGACTCCAGGCCGTTCTTTAAGTCATAGGAGCAATAGCCAAAGAGCCAGTCGCCCACCTGTTGGTGGAAATCTTCAAGCTTGTCAAAGGCTCCGTTCCAACCACAGGAAATGCATTCGGCCGCGTCGGCTGCCAAAAGAAAATCAAATGAAGAATAAGCTTGCCGATGATCGTTGGAATCCAGGCAGACTGCTTTTTCAAAACGCGAAGCCCAATGCACGGCTTTATCGCGGAAGGCCCGGGTATCGTCAATATCATAGCGTGAAACCGTGCGCATCACTGCAATTTAACCAACCAGAGATCGGCACCGCCACGGGTCCCGGAAACGTCGCCGTCGGCACTTTGCGATTGGCCCAGGACCACAAGCCCGCTGTTTACCGCCAGTGCATCGGTGGCCATATCTATTGAACTTCCGCCAAGCGATTTTTGCCAATGGATGCCGGTATTGGGATGCGCATCGATTGAAAATACCCAATAATCGTTTTCGCCTTGATTGTTTCCATCGATTGATCCCCGCGAATTTCCCGATAGGATGAATTTACCATTCCAGGGCCTGATGGAGGCGGCCGCGTCATAATCAATGGTGCCAAAAGATTTTTCCCAAAGCAGGTGCCCGTGATCATCAAAATGCACTACCCAGGCGTCAAAGTTGCCAATGGCCGACGAAACATCGCCGTCGGTGCTGTTGGACCGTCCCGCCACCAGATATGAATTATGCCCGGTGTTTACGATGGCAAAGGCCTGATCGATGCCGCTACCGCCAAAATTCTTCTTCCAGTGAAGGCTTCCTTCGGAATCTAATTTTATGACCCAATAATCATAGCTTCCACGGCTGTCCTCGATGTCATAGTCACTGCTTTCGGTATAACCCGCCATCAGGATTCCGCCGTCGTCGGCGAGCGCCAGGTCATTGACGCGATCATTCATCGTCCCGCCAAAATATCGGTACCACTCCAAATTACCCTGCGCGTCAAGCTTGATCCCGAAGAATTCGCCAACGCCATGCTGAACGCCGCGCATATCATGGCCGGGCCCGGAATTGCCGTTTCCGTTGTCATCTATCCCGGCATAATCGGCGTAACCGGCAATAAAAAAGCCACCGTCCTTAGTGCCGATGACCTTGTGCGCGTGGTCGTGGCTCATGAATCCGTAATTGCGGCTCCAAAGAATATTGCCGTCAATGTCAATCTTGCTGATCAAAAAATCGTGCATGCCGAGATTTCCGGGAACATCGCCGTCATTGCTCCCGCTGTAGCCACTGATGGCGAAATGGCCATCGTGGGTGGCGGTGATACTGGTTCCGTAATCATCAGCCGATCCGCCAAGAGTCCGGCTCCAAACCTTGTTGCCCTGAGCATCCAGCCGGAGCAGCCAGATTTCAGTGCTTGCGTTCTGTTTTTGCACATCACCGTCATTGCTGTCAGTATAGGCAATCGCGATGAGGCCGCCGTCAGGTGTTGGCGCAGCATTGCCGACAAATTCGTCCAGGGAGCCGCCGTAATTTTTGCTCCAGGCAATCTCACCCTGAAAACTACTTTCCACAGCCCCGCCGTCCTGGTCGGAACAGGAAAACGCAGCAAAGGCAAGCAATGTCAGTAATCGTCTCATCTAATTACGAGTTTCCTGACTTCCATCTGATTGATCATGATCAGGTAAATTCCCGGGGATATTCCGCCCAGATCCAGGGTGGCTTCGGTACGTGCGCCGGTTTTGAAGGATTTGATCAACTTCCCGGGCAGATCATAGATTTCGACAAGTTCCATCGGGGCACTCGCGCCTGAAATGTTGACTGTTTCGGCTGCAGGATTGGGCGAGATCAAAAAGGAAGTCATGACCTGGTCAGCGTTTGATAGCGTGCCGCTTTTTCGGACAACAAAGAGTCCGCGGTCAATGTCGCTGACGATGATGTTCCCGCTGGCAAAATAAGGATAAACGCTCCACGCACCGTTGAACTCGGCGCTGTTGCTCATGGGAAAGGTGTCAAAAAAACCTATTTGGGTCATGGTGCCCGAGGCGATATTCTCGGTGCTCATGAGCCGCAGGCCCGCGCGGTAATTGGCCAGGTAAAATTCATTGCCAAGCGTATAGCCGTTGTGGTCAATGGCCGGCGTTGCGCCAAAATACTGCCCTTTTAGCACCGGGCTGTCAAGGTTGGTCATGTCAACAATCACTGACCGGGTCTGAAACCCAAAATCCAGCTCATCAATCTCATCGCCCACAATCCAGTACTTCATGTCGGGAGTGAGCCACCCCTGATGCGTATAGGCTGTATTGGGATAGAAAAAAGTCGAAATCAGGATGGGATTTGATTTGTCGGTTACATCAAGGACCACCACCTTGTTTTCATTGGCGCCAAAATAGATTTCTTTCCCGTTGTGTTCGCTGTCGGGCCCGTTGTAGGTAACAATTTGGGCGTCATGCGTATAGCCCTGTGCCGCGTAACCCATTGCCAGGGTGGGATTGAGCGGATCCTGGATATTGACCACGTGCGGGCCTCCATTAAAGGTGTTGGAGCCTACGCAATAGGCAAAACCGGTAGCTTCATTGATGGCGATGTTATGGCAGTTGCCAAAGCCCGAATAAAGTGCATCGGGCGCAAAGGTTTGCGGCAGCGTCACACTGCGCAGCCGGGTCAGGTCAAAAACCTGCATCCCGTGCCCAGGGGCTTCGCTCACGATAAATGCGTGGTTGTTGTAAACCTTTACGTCGCGCCAGGGGCTTGAAATATTGTTGCGCGAATTCACCTTGCCTTTATAGACGGGGGCCGCAGGATTGCTGATGTCAATAAACGCCGTGTGGGACGTGCACCCCATAATGGCGTATTCCTTACCCGTAAGCGGATCAGTCCAGCCCCAGCAGTCATTGCCTTGGGTAGACGAAGTGCCGCCCATCTGCGGGAAATCGACGCGGGCCATAAGATCAAAGTTCAGGCACGGATAACCGCCGGACATCCCGCCGCTGCAGGGAGTTTGGGCAAAGGCCGAAACACCGAGCAACAGGGTCCAGATTTTAAATATACTATTCACCTTTAATGATTTAGGCATGAATCGAGCGGTTGTCAGTGGCGGCCAGCGCGGCTTCCTTGACGGCTTCGGCATAGGTTGGGTGCGCATGCGACATGCGTGCGATATCCTCGGCCGAGGCGCGGAATTCCATTGCAGTTACTGCCTCGGCGATCAAATCGGCGACGCGGGCCCCGATCATGTGGACGCCCAAAACTTCGTCGGTTTTGGCATCGGCGAGAATCTTGACAAATCCGTCGGTATCCATCGATGCGCGCGAGCGACCCAGCGCCTTGAACGGAAAGCTTCCCGTTTTGTACTCAATTCCCGCTTCCTTGAGTTGCTCCTCGGTCTTGCCGACGGCCGCCACTTCAGGCCAGGTGTAAACCACGCCCGGGATCAGGTTGTAATCGATGTGAGGCTTTTGGCCGGCTATGATTTCGGCGACCATGACGCCTTCCTCCTCTGCCTTGTGCGCGAGCATCGCACCACGCACCACATCGCCAATGGCGTAGATGTTCGGTACCGATGTCTGCAGGCGGTCATTAACCTCGATCTGGCCGCGGTCGGTGAGTTTTACACCAGCTTTTTCGGCTTCGAGGCCTTCGGTGAACGGCCGACGTCCCACTGATACCAGCGCGTAGTCACC
Organism: Bacteroidota bacterium; assembly: GCA_023437485.1. Lineage (GTDB taxonomy): Bacteria > Bacteroidota > Bacteroidia > Flavobacteriales > Flavobacteriaceae > Flavobacterium. The sequence goes on along the minus strand of JAEZGB010000041.1, from coordinate 3,048 downwards.
CTGCAGGGTGATCGTTTCGCCCTTGGCGTTATCGGCCTGAAGCGTGATCCCTTCGCCATTGCGCTCCACCGATTTTACCTTGTGCGAGGTGTAGAATTTCATACCCTGCTTTTTGAGGACCTTGGTGAGTTCTTTTGAAAGCGCGGCGTCCATCGTGGGGATGATGCGGTCCATGTACTCAACAACCGAAACCTGCGCGCCCAGCCTGAGGTAAACCTGGCCGAGCTCGAGCCCGATGACACCGCCGCCAATGATGACCAAATGCTTGGGCACTTCCTTAAGCTTTAGGGCCTCGGTAGAGGTGATGATGCGCTCCTTGTCGATTTTGATAAACGGCAATGTTGACGGCTTTGAACCCGTTGCGATGATGATATTCTTTGCTTCAATTGATTCGGACGAACCGTCTGGTTTTGTGACTTTTACGTGAGTGGCATCGTCAAAAGAACCGACGCCCTCCAAAACCGTGATCTTGTTCTTTTCCATCAGGTATTTGATTCCCGCGACGTTCTGGTCCACGACTCCGGCCTTACGCGCGATCATCTGCTCGATGTTCACCTTGATCTCACCCGAAATATCGATTCCGTGCTCCTTGAAATGCGAGGTTGCATCGTGGTAGTGGTGCGAAGAATCAAGCAATGCTTTTGACGGGATGCAGCCCACGTTTAGGCAGGTTCCGCCAAGGGTGGGGTATTTTTCAATGAGTGCGGTCTTGAAGCCTAATTGTGAACAACGGATTGCGGCCACATAGCCACCGGGGCCCGAGCCGATCACGACAACGTCGAATGAATTCATGATAGAGGTATTGGTTTACGGGTAACAAATTTACGCTTTTGTTTTTGGTTTCCCGAAAACTTTTGGCACAACCGTTTGCAGGCTCCTAACGTTCATCCAAATAATGTGAAAACGTAGTACAACGTTAACTTCCAGCAAATTATATTAGGAATTGGTATTAGCTATAACACAAACGCCGTCGTATTCTTGACTTCCGAAATCATAAAGGTTGAGTGCGTACTCCCGATATGTTGCAACGTAGTGAGCTTGGTGACCATGAATTCGCGGTAGGCTTCCATATTTTCGACGCAGACTTTTAAAATGTAATCGTAATCGCCGCTGACGTGGTAGCACTCGAGCACCTCGTCGAGTTTGTTCACTTCGCGCTCAAAACGCGTCAAAAAATCGCGCGAGTGCTGCAACAGTTTGATGTGGCAAAACACCACAAAGCCCTTTCCTATTTTGCTTTTATCCAGAAGTGCCACATACTTGTTGATGGTACCGGACTTTTCCAGCTTGCGGATTCGTTCATATACCGCGGTGGCCGATAGGCCAAGTTTGACCGAGAGTTCTTTGGTGGTTCGGCGGCTGTTGTCCTGCAAGAGGGCAAGGAGTTGTTTGTCGATGGCGTCCATTCGGTGAAGTTGAGAATTTTGCGGCAATTTCAGCAATTTTGTCGGTCGAACCACAATTTTGCCGATAAATTTTCGGCGAAAGCGATTTTATGTTGATTGATAGCAATCAACTTCTTTTCTTTGGCAGAAGTCTAATCACAGCCTAGCCCGGATGGCAGCGGCATCCCTTTTTTGAAGCAAAGCGGAGAAAAAGATACAGCGGACAGCCGGAAAAAGCTCCAAATAAAAAATCATGGCATTCGATCCCGCAGACAAAATTCAGGACCTCCAGTACTTTGGCGAATTCGGTGGCGTAAACCCTTCAATATCCGATTCTTCGACCTATACGTTTTTATCGGCCAAAAAGATGTTTGACACCTTTGAAGGCAACGCCGAGGGCTGCTACCTTTATTCAAGGCACTCCTCGCCCAGCAACCTTTATCTTGACCAGGCACTCGCGGCGATGGAAGGCACCGAGGCGGCGAATGTCTCGGCATCGGGGATGGGCGCGATTACCCCTACCCTTTTGCAGCTTTGCGGGCAGGGCGACCACATTGTGTCAAGCCGTACCATCTACGGCGGGACCTATGCCTTTTTGAAGAATTTTGCGCCCAGGCTGGGAATCGCGACTAGTTTTGTGGACATCACCAAACTGGATGTGGTCGAGGCCGCGATTACGCCCGATACCAAGGTGCTGTACTGCGAGACGGTTTCCAACCCGCTTTTGGAGGTGGCCGACATCGCGTCGCTTTCCAAGTTGGCCAAAAAACACGGGCTTACCCTGGTGGTGGACAATACTTTTTCGCCTTTGGCTGTCGCTCCGGCCAAACTGGGCGCCGACATTGTGATCCACTCGCTTACCAAATACATCAACGGTTCGAGCGATACCGTGGCTGGCGTGACCTGCGCCTCGAGGGATTTTATCAACTCGCTGAAGGACGTGAACTCGGGAGCGTCAATGCTTTTGGGTCCGACGATGGATTCGCTTCGCAGCGCCAGCGTGATGAAAAACCTCAGAACGCTGCATATCCGAATCAAGCAGCACAGCCACAATGCGCTTTACCTGGCCCAAAAATTTGAAGAGGCCGGCGTGAAAACAGCCTATCCGGGGCTTGCCAGCCATCCTGGCCACCAACTTTACAAATCGATGATGAACCCCGAATACGGTTTTGGCGGCATGCTGACCGTTGACGCCGGAAGCGCCGAAAAGGCAGTCGCGATGATGGAGCTGATGCAGCAGCGCAACCTTGGATACCTGGCCGTGAGCCTTGGGTTTTACAAGACTTTGTTTAGCGCACCGGGCACATCGACCTCGAGCGAAATCCCTGCCGAGGAGCAGGCGCAGATGGGCCTTACCGACGGGCTTGTCCGCTTCTCGATTGGGCTTGACAACGACATCGAAAGGACCTGGACGATGATGCGCGAGTGCATGGTGGAGACCGGGGTGGTGTAGTAGAAGTAATTAGTGAATTAGCGAATTTACCAATTAGCCAATTAGCGAATTAGCGAATGCGCTGCATGACGGAGGTCTGTGGTTAACGATCAAAGATGACGGTTTACATTACCAAGCCTCATCTTAGGCATTTTTGACTGACGACTGATGACTGACGACTGAAGACTACTAACTAGAAAGTTTAAAGTTTAAAGTTCGGAACCGATAAAC
>JAEZGB010000038.1 GCA_023437485.1 Bacteroidota bacterium | reverse complement strand
CACGGGAGGTGTCTGGCCATGGCCTAGCAAATCAATTGAAATGACACGGTATTTTGAACCAAAAACGTCCATGAAATGGTCCCACATGGAGCGGTTTTCCAGGAAGCCGTGCAAAAATACCAGCGCGGTACCCTTTCCCGAGTCGGTAACGCCAACGTCCACATCTTTAAAACGGATTTTCTTCATCAGCGTTTAGCTGTTCATGATGTATTCGATTTCTTCGATCTGGATCGGAATATTGCGCATCAGGTTAAACGGTTCGCCATTTGGCTGCACCACAACATTATCCTCCAGCCTAATCCCGAATTTCTCCCCCGGAATGTAGATCCCCGGCTCGACTGTGAAGACCATATTGGCCTGCATCGGCTCGTGCAACAGGCCGTAATCATGCGTGTCAAGCCCCAGGTGATGCGAGGTTCCGTGCATAAAGTATTTCTTGTAGGCCGGCCAGTCCTTGTTCTCGTTTTGCACGTCGGCCTGATCCAAAAGCCCAAGCCCAAGCAGTTCCGATGTCATGATTTTGCCCACCTCGACGTGGTATTCCTTCCACAGCGTTCCCGGCCGAAGCATCTTGGTTGCTTCGTCCTTGACGCGCAGCACCGCGTTGTACACCTGAGCCTGACGCTTTGTAAATTTTCCCGAAACCGGGATTGTGCGGGTCATATCGCTTGAATAATTGGCGTATTCGGCGGCCACATCAAGCAGGATCAAGTCGCCTGACATGCACTGTTTGTTGTTTTCGATGTAATGCAGCACGTTGGCATTGTTTCCAGAGGCGATGATCGGCGTATAGGCAAATCCCTTGGAGCGGTTGCGGACGAATTCATGGATCAGTTCGGCCTCGATCTCGTATTCCATCACGCCGGGCTTGACAAACTTCAAGAGGCGTTTGAATCCCTTTTGGGTAATGTCGCAGGCGTGCTGGATCAGGTCAATTTCTTCCTGTTCCTTGACCGAGCGCAGTCGTTGCAAAATCGGGTTGCTCTTGGCCACCTGGTGCGCGGGATATTTCTCCTTCCACCACTTGATGAAACGGTCCTCGCGGGTTTCGGTCTCCACCGATGCGCGGTAATGCTCGTTGGTGTTGATGTAAATGGTATCGGCGTAAGTCATCAGCTCATACAACACCTTGTGAAAATCCTTGAGCCAATGAACGGTCTTGATGCCCGAAACCTCGGTCGCGCGCTCTTTGGTGAGTTTCTCGCCTTCCCAGACGGCGATGTGCTCGTTGGTCTCGCGCAGGAACAGCATTTCCCTTTGCGCCTCATAGGGTGCCGACGGGAAGATCACCAGGATGCTTTCTTCCTGATCCACGCCGCTGAGGTAAAAAATATCCCGATGCTGTTGGAACGGCATGGTAGAATCGGCGGAGATGGGGTATATGTCGTTGGAGTTGAACACGGCGATACCACCGGGCTTCATCTGCGAAGCGAACTTTTTACGGTTTTTGATGAAGAGTTCGTTGCTGATAGGGTTGTATTTCATGAGATGTTATCTTTACGGTCAAATGTAAAACTTTAACGCCACCCGTGAAATGACAAAATCCATTTCTTGCCGCATCGCATTGTGCCTTTTTGCAATCCTCATGTCAAAATCATTGCTGGCGCAGATGCCGGCCTACGCAATCTATTCGGCCGATGGCAAGCCACGACATTTTGATAAGCTGGAAGCATCGGCAAAAGCAGCAGAGGTCGTGCTTTTTGGCGAGCACCACGACGATCCCATCGTGCACTGGCTGCAGCTTCGGTTGGCCAAGAGGCTATCGGGACAAAACCTCGTAATCGCGGCCGAAATGCTTGAAACCGACAACCAATCGGCCCTGGACCTTTATTTGGAAGGAAAGTATTCGGCCAAACAACTCGACAGTGCGGCGCGTCTTTGGCCCAATTACAAAACCGATTACAAGCCTATTGTGGATTTCGCGAGGTCGAAGAAGATTCCGGTCATCGCCAGCAACGTGCCCAGACGTTACGCATCAATGGTGTACAAGGGCGGTTTTGAGGCGCTGTCGGCGTTGCCCGAAAATGAGAAGGCTTTTATGCCTCCATTGCCGATCGCCTATGATGCGACGCTTCCGGGTTACGTGCGGATGGTAAAGGAAATGGGCGGGCATGGCGGCGATAACCTGCCAAAGGCGCAGGCGCTCAAGGATGCCACGATGGCATGGTCGATTCTGAAGGCTCTACGGCCAAACGGAATTGTCCTGCACCTGAACGGTACTTATCACAGCGACAATTACGAGGGGATTGGGTGGTACCTCAAACGTGAAAAGCCCAGCCTGAAAATCCTGACAATAGCGACGGTTTCGCAGGACGAGATTGGCAAACTGGAAAGCCAAAACCGCAACCTCGCCGATTATATCATAGTAACGCCGGCCGACATGACCCGTACGCACTAGAAACCCGCGTGGTTGCTGGCCTCGAAGGCAAAAGCTAAACACTTTATACTGATTATAAATTAGCGAAAACTTTTGCCGGGACCTTCAAATAACAGTACTTTTGTGTGGTTTTTCAACAAATTATTAATATACTATGGCAAAATCCGCTTTATTAAAGTCATCCCTCGCAAAGAAATACTGGATGGCGCTGACCGGCCTTTTCC
>JAEZGB010000169.1 GCA_023437485.1 Bacteroidota bacterium | reverse complement strand
AAATCATCTATACCGACTGGACTGCCAGCGGCCGGCTTTACGGGCCCATAGAAGAGAAAATGCTGCGCGAATTTGGTCCGTTCGTTGCCAATACCCATACCGAGACCACTGTTACAGGCACGGCGATGACCATGGCCTATCACGAGGCCAAACGCATAATCAAACGCCACGTGAACGCCGACGCGGCCGATGTGCTGATCTCGGCGGGCACGGGGATGACCGGCGTGGTCAATAAATTCCAGCGCATCCTCGGGATGAAAATCCCCGAAAAACTTAAGGCTTACGCCAACATTCCCGCGCACAAACGCCCGGTGGTCTTTGTCTCGCACATGGAGCACCATTCCAACCATACCTCGTGGCTTGAAACCATCGCCGACGTGGTGGTGGTCCCTGCATGCCCGAAAGGATTGATTTGCCTGGAAGCTTTTGCGCGGACCATCGACCAATATTCCAACCGTGAGGTCAAGATCGCCTCGGTCACCTCGTGCTCAAATGTGACCGGAATCCGGACGCCCTATCATGAAATTGCACGGCTGATGCACCGCGCAGGCGGTCTTTGCTTCGTGGATTTTGCGTGTTCGGCACCCTACATTGACATTGACATGCATCCCGATGACCCCGAGTGCTACCTCGATGCAATCTTCTTTTCACCTCATAAATTTCTGGGCGGCCCGGGCACATCCGGAACCCTGATATTCAACAGCAAACTCTATCGCAATTTGGTACCGGATCATCCCGGTGGAGGAACCGTGAGCTGGACCAATCCCTGGGGCGGACACAAATACATCGATGATATTGAAGACCGCGAAGACGGCGGAACGCCAGGTTTTTTGCAAACCATCCGCACTGCGCTCGCCATAAGGCTCAAGCACCAGATGGGCACCGGTAATATGATGGCACGCGAGCACCAACTGGTCAGCTACATCTTTGACCGCCTTGATAAAATCGATGGGCTACATATCCTGGCCGGACAGCACAGGGACAGGCTTGGGGTGATTTCTTTTTACATCGACGGGCTGCACTTCAACCTGGGTGTAAAATTGCTCAATGACCGTTTCGGGATCCAGACCCGCGGCGGATGCAGTTGCGCCGGTACGTATGGTCATTATCTGTTGCATGTTGACTATGAGAGGTCTCAGGAACTTACCGACAAAATCAGCCGCGGCGAGCTGCTTGAGAAACCGGGATGGATCCGGATGTCCATCCATCCCACGACCACTGATGCCGAAGCGCGTTTCGTATGCGATGCCATTGCGCAATTGGCCGAAAATCACCAGCAATGGTCGGCAGATTACCACTATGAAAGTTCGAGCAATGAATTCAGGCATGTTCGGGAAGAGTCGCACCGCCTGGAGGTAGAAAACTGGTTCAGGCTTTGAGCCGCGAGGTTTTCCAGCGCTTGTGCGTCCAAAGATAATATTCGGGAGCCTTGCGGATTTGTTCTTCCACCATTGACATGAAGGCATCGGAAACCTGGTAATCGGGCACCGTGCGGACATCTTGGAAAGGACGTTCAAAACTCGCCGAATAATGCCCTCTTGCCAGTTTTTTTACCCGCAGGAAAATCACGTTCATGTCATATCTTTTTGCCAGCATTTCGGCACCGGTAATAATCGGGCTGTCGATCCCCATAAAAGTCCCCCAGTGGTAGATCTTTGAGGCCTTAGGCGATTGATCGGCGGCAAATCCGTAGATACCTCGTTTGCCCTCGCGCGCGTTTTGTTCAATGGTGGGAATGGTCTGCTTGGTGGTAATGAGCACCCCGCCGAATTTTGACCGAATCTTGCGGACGAGTTTGTCAAAGTATTTATTGGCGATCTTTTTATAGATGGCATATCCGGTGAAACTCACTTGGCGGTTCATCGTGATCAGCCATTCGTAACTCGCGTAATGCGCAGCCATGATGGCAATGCTCTTGCCCTCGGCTTCGGCCTGGTGAATGACCTCAAGATTGGTAAATTTAAACCGCTTGCTCATCTCGCGGTCTGAAATCCCCATGGTCTTTACCATTTCGAGAAACATGTCACAAAGATGCCTGTACGATTTTTTTTCGATTTCCAGTCTTTTCGCGGCGGAATAGTCGGGGAATGCCATTGCGAGGTTCCGGCGGACGGTTTGCTTCCGGTAACCAATCACATGGTAAACCAGAACATAGACAAAATCCGAGACGGCATACAGTATGCGGAAAGGCAGGATTGAAATGAGCCAGATCAGGGGATACGCAAGAATAAAAACGAGCAGTTGCATGAACTTATTTTTGCAAATATAGCGGTTAAAACTTGCTCCCGCGGACCTACTGTTGGTCTTAAAAGTTTATTTTTACGGTGAAATTCAATATATGGACACAGCGGTTCTCGCCATTATCCTGGCCACGGTACTGGTCAGTTACAAGGGTTTTAATGACCTCGCGTTTTTCAGGCGCTATGAATTCCACGTCGGGAGCATCCGGGCCGGGGACCAGATCAGGATGTTCTCATCGGCCTTTCTTCATGCCGATATCGCCCACCTGGCATTTAACATGATCACTTTGTATTTCTTTGCGCCTGTCGTGATAGGCTACCTGGGTAAATGGGCCTTTTTGCTGGTATATGCCGGCAGCCTCATTTTTGGCAGTCTGCTTACGCTTTATCTGCACCGAAACGAATATTCCTATCGTGCCATTGGGGCGTCGGGGGCGGTTACCGGAGTTCTGTATTCGGCTATCCTGCTCAATCCCGACATGAGCCTGTATCTTTTTTTTATTCCCATCCCGATCCCCGCATACCTTTTTGGCATTGGCTACCTGCTTTATTCCATTTACGGCATGAAGTCCAGGCGCGACAATATCGGCCACACGGCGCATTTTGGCGGTGCGATTGGCGGGTATGTAATC
>JAEZGB010000011.1 GCA_023437485.1 Bacteroidota bacterium | reverse complement strand
CGGAATTAAAAAATTCGACAAAATGAAAAAGGCTGCAATCGCAGCCTTCAACCTAAAATCGCTCAACTTTAAGGATTTCGATTTCCTCTTCCGAATCGTTAAACGGCCATTTGATTTTGGTACCTGCCGAGTGGCCAACCAGGGCAACACCCATAGGGGTCATGATCGACTCGGTTCCGTGGCGTTGCCTTGCCTTGCCGGGCTGAACAAAGATGTGAGTTCGCTCTTCGCCTGAACCCAAAAATTTTATGGTGACCCGGGAATTGATGTCAACCACATCGGCAGGCAAGTCCTTTCGCCTTACCTGGCGGGCATGCCTGAGTTGGTCGGTAAGCAGGTCAGATTGCGATGGCGTCACGCGACGGCGACGGATCTGGTCCTTTAAAAGGTCATAGATTCCGGTGGTCAAAATGATATTTGGTTTCATAAAAATAGGAGATGTGCATGCGGCATGGCTCCACGCGAGTGCCCGCGATGCCCGGTGCTGAAATTTAATAAAGATAAAAACGGTGTTTCCCGCCAGGAGCCCGGCAGGATTACTTCACGAAGTCTTTTGAGCTTTGAAGAAAAGCATCGTCATGCAAATACGACATGGCCCAATGCGCCTTGGAAACGCGTCTGCCGGTATATGTCATGATGGCCATTTCTTGAGGAATTTGCCCAAAGATACCCATTAAATCTTTTTGGGTCAACCCCTTAACACCAATTTACAACCTGATGAAAAATCTGTCCCAACTACTAACTAATTGTCCTTTTTGGCTTTTGCCTGTTTTTTAAAATACCCGCGGAGCAAGAATGAATGTTTGAGCGCTTCCAAATCCTGCTTTAGCAGATTTGTGGCGCTGTTGATATTGGTAATCACCGAGTCAAGTTCACGCGCCGATTTTGGATCTTTGACCAAATATTTCAGGGCGCCTTCCCCGTCGCGGTACTCGTCCACCAACGCATCTATGTTGGTCGATGCCTTTTCTATCGCCTTGCCGGACTTGTCAAGGTTCTCAATGATATTCCTGAATTTTGCCGCCACCGCCGTATCGCGAACGACTCCCAATACATTGTCCTTTTGGTCCAATGATGCCAGGATCGAGTTCAGCCGGTTCACGGCCTTGGAGGTTTCCTGGCTGCTGATTTTGAGGTAGTGCAGTGTCTGCTTGAGGTCATCGGCCATCACCGAATCGCGTAAAAGCAGCCCGGCGGTGCCATTGCCCCGGTTAACCTGGTTGGAGATGCGCAAAAGGTCAGCCGATAACAGCGCCGCATTCTCATTGGTAATGCTCAGTGTTTCCAGAATTTCCTGGGTTCGGATATTGCCCTGGGACTGGATTTCGGCGCCTTTTTGCACCGGTGTGCGGCCCGTGCCGGGCATAATGTTGATCACCATGCTGCCCACCAGCCCGTCCGAACCCACCGCTGCGACGGCGTCGGTATTGATGTGTTTGAAAATTTGCCGTTCGATCAGCATTTCGACCCTTATGGCAGTATCGTTGAGCATTTCTATCCGCCTCACCGTGCCCGCGTTCACACCTGAGTAACGAACGTTGTTCCCGGGTTGCAGCCCGTTGATGTTATTGAACACGGCGTATAGCGGCACTGCCCGTCCAAACAGGCTTTGTTTGTTTCCGATAAAATAAATGGCCGCCCCGAAAATCGCCGAGGCAACGACAATAAAAAATCCCAGGCGGACCTGTTGTGAGGTTGTTTCCTTCATGAGAAAAAGGCTTTGATTTTTGGATCGGTGGATGACTGGAGCGCTTCAAATGTCCCCTGAGCGTAATTCCTGCCGTCAATAAGCAGTATCATTTGGTCAGCCAGACTTTTGGCACAGTCAATATCATGGGTAATGATAATGGATGAGGTTCTGTACCTTTTGCGCACCTCGCGTATCAGCCCGATGATCTCCCTGGAAGTGATCGGGTCAAGTCCGGTAGTGGGTTCGTCGTACAGGATAATTCGCGGTCTCAGGATCAGTGTCCTGGCCAGGGCCACGCGGCGCTTCATCCCGCCCGAAAGTTCTTCGGGCATCAAATCTATCGCACTTGCCAGCCCAACGGCGCTGAGGGCCTCGGTGATTAATGCTCCGGCATCAGTTCCCTGCGGAATGCGGTTTTTGTGGCGACGAAGCGGAAATTCGAGATTCTGTCTTACCGACATTGAATCATACAGCGCGCTTCCCTGAAAAAGAAAACCCAAATCGGTTCGCAGGGCGTTGAGATCGTCCTGTGCAAGGTCCTTGATTTCGTTGCCCAGCACATTGATGCTTCCGCCATCATAACCTTCAAGGCCCACGATACATTTAATCATAACAGACTTGCCTGAACCCGATTTGCCCATTACCACCAGGTTTTGGCCCTCAACAAGATTAAGGTTAAAATCGCGCAGCACATGGTTCTCGCCAAAGCTTTTGTTGAGCCCCGTAATGGTGATGACGCTATTTGGAACTTGAGTGTCCATCATTCGTGGTAGATGATATCTGAAATAAAAACCGCCAGGAAGTCGATGATAAATAACAGCATCGAGGCGAGCACCACGCCCGAATTGGCTGCTATGCCAACGCCGGCAGTGCCTTTTTTGCAGGTGTATCCCTTGAAACAGCCAACAATCCCAATGGCGAAACCAAAAAAGAAAGTTTTGATCACCGCGGGAAGCACGTCACTGAACTGAAGCGCTTCGGCAACTTCGTTAAAATAGAGCCTCATCGATACATTGCCCTTAAAGTTTTCTACCAAGAAGGACGCGTAGATTGAAATTGCATCACCGAGGATTACCAATAAAGGAACCATCAGCGTGCAGGCTGCGACTCGTGTTACCACCAGATAGCGGAATGGATTGGTCCCCGAAACATCCATCGCGTCGATTTGTTCGCTCACCCGCATGGCACCGAGTTCGGCACTTATACCTGAACTTACCCTTGCCGCGCAAATGAGCGCCGTGATGATGGGGCCGATCTCGCGAACGATGGAAATGCTGATCATGGCCGGCATCCATGACGCCGCGCCGAATTCCTCAAGGGTAGGGCGCGATTGCAGCGCGAAGACCATTCCGATGATGAATGCCGTCACCGCCACAAGAGGTAGCGAGCGGTTGCCAATCTGGAAGCATTGACGGGTAAACTCATTGAATTCAAAAGGCTTTTTTGGAAGTTCGACAAAAAAACGCCGCACAAAATAAGCCAGCTCGCCCACCTGGGCCAGAAAGTCCCTGACGGGCCGTACATGCTTTTGGGTTAGGGACACCATATTTGCAGAATTCATTGCTAATGTACCAATTAATTCGTTATTCCCCTTTGCACGAAGTCATCCCGAATCAAATCAGTTGCCGACGCATTTGTTGGTTTTGAGGGATTTGCGTAAATTCCGTCAAATACCGGATTATGGAAGCGAACGTAAACATCATTGGAATAGTGGTCTTTTTGGCCCTCGCGCTGATTGTGTACCTGGTGTACCGAAACCAAAAGGACAAGAAAAAGGTAGAACAGCACTTTAATGACAAAGCGAATGATTTTCCCGGCCGGGAGTCGGAACTCAACGATGAACGCTGAGCGCAATCAAATTATCGGATAACCAGTTTTCCGGCGCCCCGGTGTTTGCCATCCAGGACAATCCTGTAGAAGCAAATTCCGCGGGCCGAAGTGTTTAATTTGAGGCTACGCCCCCTAATGTGGCCACTTTGCCATAGTTTGCGGCCGGTCAGGTCAAAAAGTTCAAAAAAGGCATCATCCAGATCCATGTTGAAATGAAGCACCCCATCGGTAACGGGGTTGGGAAAAGGTTTGGCTTCGGCCATGAATTCTTCCAGACCCAGGGCCACCGGAATTTCCAGCGCGCCAATATCAACCGCACTGCCCGCAAGCCTTGGATTACCGTAAAAGTCCAGTTCACCCGCGGGCAAACTCAGCGCGGGATTGCCGGCGTTCAAACAAACGCTTTGTGGCGATAGTGATCCCGATCCTGAGAGCAGTTGCGGATCGGCAAAGATCGAGTTTACTTCCTGTCCCAGGGCCTGTTGCAGTTGCCCGAGCGACGCAAAACTTTGCAAATGCCAGTAAATATTGAGATCTCCGGGATTTCCGGAAGGCGTGTAAAGACAATTGTAGTTAAACAGGTTGTTGGCCTGGGGGAGTTTGTTGTCAACCGACAATAAAATGTTCTGGTCGTTGGAATAGATGATGTTGTCTTCAAAAACGCAATTAGATGCCTTGCTGAGGTGGATTTCGCTGTGATAGCCCAACTCGGAGTTATTTTGAAATAGGGTGTTGTTTCGAAAAGTCGAAAAAAGCACCTGCCCGGTAGAAAGCAATGTGTGCCCGCCCACGGCCAGGCCGCGCCCGATGTTGTTGTGGATCAGGTTGTTTTTGACCGTAATGTACTTCGTTGTCCCGTTTTGCTCGCAGCCAACACTTATTCCTGTTCCGTTCCCGAAGCAATTGTTGCGTTCAATGACGATGTTTTCGCCCCCGTCCACATAGATCCCCGCTGAAGATGAAAGTGGCGAAACGTTGTTGTAGCAGATATTTCCCCTGACGATGCCGTTGCGGGTTTTGTCAACCGACGGGTTGGCACAAATGCCATAATTGCCGGCCAGGCAGATGCCGATATTGGTATTGTTGAAAACCTGGCACCCTTCAATCAGAAAGTCCTCGACATTGCCATTGAAGGTGAGTGCCTCGCTTTTGCCGGTTACATTGTCCCTGATGGTACAATCCACAATGGAGATATACTCGATCCCGGCACCGCGCCCCACCACCGCAAAGCCGCGCGCGTCCTGGCCCGATCCAGGGATCACCCCGTCATCGGGAGTCCACCGTATCGTGTGAATGGTAATATCCTTAAAGCTGAGGTTTCGCGCATAACCTGATGGCGTGGTTTCAGCCATAATGCCGCGTGCATTATCCCTGACCAGGTTGCGCAGTTCCATATTCTCAAAATGCAACCAGCTTTTATTGGTCATCCGTATAAGCGAAGTCCCCGGAGTACCGGTTCCGTCAATGACCACATGACCGTTTTGATAATTGGTGAAGACGATGGGATTGCCGGCCGTACCCGAAACATTGACCTGGACATTTTCATGGTAAATGCCTTCCATGATATGCACCACACTGTTGGGGATTGCGAAATTAGCCGCATGCTGAATGGTGGCCCATGCCGTTTGCGGCGAAAGCCCGTCGTTCAGGTCATTGCCTCCACTCTGGCTGACATAAAAATTTGTCTGCGCAAATAGGGTAGAGCTGACTATAATCAGAAGAAAGTTGGTAACAATTTGCCGCATCAATAATTCTTAATGGGCTGAAAGTTAAATCTTTCCCAAAATTTGCAGACAAAATTATCGGTAAAAAACCAAATTAATCGACCTAATGCATTGATCTTTAGGCATATTGTTAAAATTCCTAATAAAAGTGGCCCAGGTTAAGTATAGCTTGCAATCTTGGTCAGAAGTTTTTCAATATACGGGCTGTTGGTGTCAGCCGATGTAATGCGGGTCACGTTTCCAAATTGTACCAGCAGAGGGACAATTGCATCCAGGCAATCTTCGGGTGAAGTGGCCAGTAATTCTTCTTCTATGGTCCTGCATTCATCAACGATGGTGGCAGACCACGCCTGCCCCCTGGGCATTTTTTTCTGGCAGTAATCAAAAGAGATTTGCTGGCCCAGTACGTCGATGTAAATTCGGAGAGAGTCCATAGATTGATTTTTGTAAATATAGAAACGGCTCAAACATCAGCCGTAATTATTCTATTAACGGCAATTAAACCCGATTATTGATCAAATGTCTCCGCCAAATGCCACATTTTTAGTGCACCTTGACCCTTGGACGAATAAATGTGCCGCGGCCAAGTTTTATTTTAAAAATGGGGGTATTTTTTTTAGACTTTCTATATCTTTCCACTCCCATTCGATTGTTTATGAAGCCGATTTTCATATTGCTTTTCATGGTGTGGCATGCAAGCTCGGTGGCACAGGTTGCCGCGCCAACAAAGTATGCCGATTCGCTGTTCCGACTCTATTCAAAATCCAAAATTGATACCGTCAGGGTAAAACTTCTGCAGGATGCCTCGCATGCAATGTCTGAAATTGATCCGCAACAAGGGATCCGCTATGCCGAAATGGCCCGGGACATCGCCTTGAAGCTGCCGCAAAAAAAGTGGCTGGCAGGTTCTTATGGGGTTTTGGCTCTCAACCTTAACGCAAGGGCCGATGTCAAAAATGCGGTTGCGGCCAATCACGATGCTTTGAAAATTTTTGAACAAATAGGTGACAAGGTGGGCGCGGCGGGAATCCATTCAAATTTAAGCCTCATATACCTGGGCCAGGGAAAATATCCCGAGGCCCTGAAAAACGCATTTGACGCGCTGCAAATTTATGAGAACTCCGATGATCCCCGTAAAATGGCAATGGTCCTTGAGAATATCGGGCATGTCTATTATGAGCAGAAAAATTTGCCCAAAACCGAACAATACTACAACCGTGCGCTCGAAATTTACCAAAAGGAAAAGGCCGGCCCGGAAAAATCCCGTGCCATAGCCCGAACTACCGGTAATCTGTCACGCGTTTTCCAGGACCGGGGCGAGTACAAGGAAGCATTGACCCTGCTGTTCAGCGCGCTAAAATCCAACGAAGACGCCGGCCGAAAAAATTCGGTGCAGATCAATTACGCCAATATTGGCAATGTTTACGAAAAAATGGGGGAGTATGACAAGTCAGTCTCCTACCATAAAAAAGCGCTTGCCATAAGCCAGGAAATGAACAATTTACGGAGCATGGCGGTCAATCACGGCAATCTCGGGTCAGTATTGCTCGAGGCGGCGGTTCGGGACGCAGGGCAGGGGAAGAGCGGGCAAGGAGCGCTTAATAAGGCCACCGGGCATCTTGAAACCGCGGTCGAGCTTTGCCGCCAAACAGGTTTTTCAGGGCCCCTTGCCGAGTTCAACCAAAACCTGATCAATGCCTATGTGCTCGCAGGGAAATACAAAGCCGCGTTTGAATTGCAAAAAAGCAATGTCGGGCTAAAGGATTCGATATTTTCACTGCAAAGCAAAGTGGTGATGCAGGAGCTTGAAACCAAACGCGCCGTCGAACTCAAGAACAAGGACCTGGTTATCCAGGAAAAAATTCTGCAAATCAACCAGCTCAAATCAGACAAGCAGCGCTTTGCCTACCTGTCGGGAATGGTAATTTTGGCTACGGTTCTTTGTGTACTGGTCATTTTGATCATCCGCCGATCACGCTCGCACAGGGACCAGATGGCGCACATCATCCACATCCAATCACACAAGGTGCGCGGGCCGGTGGCCACTTTGCTTGGTCTGTCATCGCTTCTGGTGCGCGAAAAACTTGATCCTGCCGAGCAACGGGAAATGCTGGAAGGCATCCACGCGACCGCCAGTGAACTGGACCAGGTAATTACCAACGTAATAAAAAACAAAGATTCCTGAATTTGTATGGTTTGCAATAACATCATGGTGATTGACGATTCGCGTTTTGACAGGCTGATTGCCCAAAAGGTCATCGAACTGGCCGGGGCGTCCCTGCACATCACTTTGATGGAATCGGGTCCGAGGGCATTGGCGTTCCTGGGATCTGAACCTTCCGATCCGGGTGTTCCGGAACTCATCTTTTTGGATATCAGTATGCCCGGAATGGACGGGTTTGAATTTTTGGAATCTTTCGCGCTGTTGCCTGAGCGGGTGAGGAGCGCTTGCCGGGTGATAATGCTGAGTTCATCGGTCAATCCCGCCGACATTCTCAAGGCTCAAAAATCAAATTTTGTACGCGGTTTCATAGCCAAGCCCCTGTGCCGGGAAAAACTTCAGGCCTGCCTTGACCAGATTGCCTAAATACGCGGTTTTGCCACATTGCAACAATCTGTAACAACACCGATATTTGCCAGTCTATACAATTTTGCATTTATGAAATTGCTTTTGTTGATCCTGCTGTTGGTTACCATGGACATCCAGTCCCAGTCCATGGCCGAGTGCGACCGATTGATTCAGCAAGGCATCGATTTGATGAAAAAGGCAGAACATCCCAAATCGCTCGAGGCCCTGACCCGCGCCGCGTCAATGGCGCACCAGAGAGGCTGGCACAAACAGCATTTCCTTGCACTGAACAATATCGGCGCAAATTATTACAACATGCTTGATTACGGCGAGGCGCTGAGGCACTATCTGGATGCTTATACCCTTTCCATCCAGTCACTTGGGCCGCAACAGGAAATGACGGCGCTCAACAACATCGGGATCCTGTACCTTTCGGACCGCGAATACGCCAAGGCTGAGGAATATATGGTCAAGGCTTTTGAACTGGCCAAAAAGACCGACAACCGGAAAAAAATTGCCATTTATGCCGTCAATTTAGCCTTGGTCTGCAATGCCCAAAATGAACTGGCTCGTGCCCGCGGCTATTTGGAAACTGCCTCGGCATTTATCAAAGAGAACCCCTATGTGCAACCCGAAGCCAGGATTGCCCTCGCCGACAATTATTTCAGATTGGGAAAATTTTCACAGGCCCGCGCCCAGGCGCTGGAAAACCTGGAATTGTCCGGGCCGGGCTTTAGCAAACATCGGCACGAAACCCTGTTGACCCTTTCCCGCATCGCGCAAAGGGACAAGGACCTGCCGGGGGCGTTGCATTATGCCACATTGGCGGCTCAAATGCCAATGGACCAGCAATCCAAAATTGCGGGGCATGAACAATTGGCCGCGGTTTACGCCTCAACCGGGCAATATCCGTTGGCCCTTGCGGCAAAAGATTCGGTTTTGTTTTACACCGAAGAATTCAACGCGATACGCAATGGCCGCGTTTATGAAAATAACCGGGTAAAATTTGAACTTGAGAATTACAAAAACCAGCTTCGGCGCAACATGACTGATCTCGAAGCGTCCAGGAACCGGTTGTACCAGTTGTTTGGCGGTGGAATTTTTTTCCTGCTGATCATCGGTTGGGCCGCACGCACCAAACACTTAAGCGCACGGCAGAGCAAGATCATCCTTGAGCGAAACAATGAGTTGATTAGCCTTGAACTTAAAAAAAAGCAATCGGACAACTTATTGCTTGAAAAACAGATGCGCGAACAGGAAACCAAGGCTCTTTTGGAACAGGAGCGGCTCCGCAACGAGATCGAATCCCGTAACCGCAAGCTTTCGGCAAAGGCACTATACCTGATTGAACGCGACCAGCTCATTGACTCATTATTGCATGATCTCTCTTCGGTACGGCAGTTGCGCAATGAACCTTTGATTGACAAGCAGATCGCCAAACTTAAAAACCTGCTCCGGACTGACGGCGACTGGGAAGATTTCGTTAACCATTTTGACGAAACCAACCACGGAATGCTCGCCGCCCTGAGGCAAAAACACCCGGTGCTTACCGCAGGTGACCTTCGGTACATTTCCTATGTATACATGAACCTTAGCCACAAGGAGATTGCCGGCCTGCTCAACATTACACCTGAAGCCTGCCGAAAACGCAAGGAACGCGTTTGCCGCAAAATGGGCCTGGATGAAAGTACTGCCTTGCTGGAATACTTGTCATCACTGGGATAATCACATTCTTTCCGCCCTGATGTCACATAATGTCACGCTTTAAATTTGCTGCCGGAAGCCGGTACGTGGATATTTGTCAAAACCAAAAATCCACATTATGACAAAATTGATTACTTCATTTTTATTGATTGCGTTGGCCTGCTCCCAGGCCTATGCGCAGCCCCTTGAATTTAAGGGTGACCCCGCTTTTGGCCGCTTGTACGATGTAACTTTTGACCCGGTAGTGCCCAACCGCGTGTATGCCCTTTCACTGGGGAACCACGTGCTGCAATCGTCAGACAAAGGCGTCACATGGCAGGTCCTGTATGCCTTCCCCAATAATGACGCCTTTCTTAAAAAGATGGTGGTGCGCCCTGATAACACGCTGAGTTTCATTGTTGATTATACCCAATCGGTTGACGGAGTTTACATTTTGGACATTGGCACGGGAAGCATTTCACATTCCTATATGTTGCCCATTCCAGACGGAGCAACCAAACATTGGGTGCAATCCTATTCCATCCAGCCCAACAATTCCAATTTTGCCATTATGCATCAGTCATATATGATTGGTTTTGCTGGCTATGCTAAGGTTTATTATACTTCCGATGGCGGTACAAACTGGACTGAGGTGTATTTCACTTCTAACAACAATGACGTTTTTCCCAATGATGTCGCCATTAGCCCGGTTGACCCCAACCAGGTTTACATTGCGCGCGGCGCCGGTTTTTACGAGGAGTCGGGAGGACTGCTGGTTTCCCAGGATGCCGGGTCAACCTGGGAGTTGAAGCTTCCGCAAATCAACATGCACAAAATTGCCATTCACCCAACTGATCCTGCTACCTTGTATATGGGCACGGGGCATGGCGATCATCCGCAGTTTTTGTACAAATCCACCGATTATGGCCAAAATTGGGATGTGGTAAATACCACCTGGACCGACGGCGGGCAGCAATCCTTTAGCGGAATCGCGTTCAATGCGGCAAACCCCGCGAACATGATCGTGATGGACGGTAATGAGGTTGCGATCACCAATGATTCGGGAACCACGTGGGCACACCATGTGTATCCTGACGATGATACTTCCACCTACAGCTACGGGACCTCGGCGTCCTTTAATCCCTATGATGCCAACGAAGTGTTTGTTGGCGCCGATTGGAAACCCATGTTCTCAACTGATGGCGGGGCGACGCTCACTCAAGTTTTGACGCCGTTTTTCTCCGCAGGGCTCGCCGCTGTTTATGACGGGGACTCGCGGCATCTGTACTACGGAGTGCAAAGCGGCTTTGTGCACGTGGACCTGCAAACTGAGGTGGCTACGGGCTATGAAATCCAGCCGGTTGATGTCATGACCAACTATGATCAGCCCACTTACCTGACTGATCCTAACCACGAAGGTCGCGTTTACGAATATCACGACTCCATGATGGGAGCCACGCTTTATGTATCAGATGACCACGGCCAGTCAAAGACTGATGTTTTCCAAACTTTTTTTGATACGCCCATTGCGGTCGCGGCATCGGCAACCAATCCCAATATCATCTGGGCCTCGCTGGCTTCGGGGGTGTTTTTGATCGATATGACCGATGCGCAAAATATCCAGCAGACTCCAGTTTTCCTGCCTGAAGCCAACTACGTTACCAGCATCCTGCCAGGCTCGGAACAAGGGCACGTGATCATGGGCGTGGGCCACAGGATCTATCAATCGTTTGACTTTGGCCAAAACTGGTCCGCGATGGACAACGGGCTGGCGCTGGGCGAGGGCCATTTTATCTGGGACATCAACCGCAATCCTTTTAATGCAAATGAAATGTTGGCCGCCTCTACCGGTGGGATCTTCCGAAGTGCCGACAACGGAGAAAACTGGAGCTATGTGTACTCGGGAAACAATGTTCGCAAGGCACGGTTTTCAAACAAGACCAATGGCCATGTGATAGCCACGCAGCATACTTCCTATGTGTCAATGGCTCAGTTGGCCTATAGCCTTGACGGCGGGTTGGAGTGGACCGAGATCCCGCCTTCGGTAATTGCCAATTCGGGATCGCTGTCAATGGATTTCCTCTTCAACCCGGACAATGCTGATATTTATGTTTCGACTTTTGACCTGGGCCTGCTAAAATTAAACCTTCAATTGGAGGTTCTTTCAACACCCGGGTTTGGCCACAATGAGGGAATCGCACTTTACCCGAACCCCGCCACTGATCGGGTCAATATTGCCATGAGCGGTCAAAACATCAACAAAGTTTCGCTTTACGACGCCGCCGGCAAAAGGGTGCTGAATTCAGTTAATAGTCAGAACATCGATATTTCGGTTCTTGCGCCGGGGATTTACTTTGTGCGTGCGCAAACTGATGAAAACCGGATTTACATTTCAAAACTCGTGAAAAGCTGATGGTGATTTTTGAGAGTGGAAAAAGCTGCCTTATTCTGGGTGGCTTTTTTTATTAAGTAAAGTTAGGGTTTAACCGCTATCTGCATCCGCATTGGTGGTTCTCACTGATATACCTGATGGACTCCCTACAAATTGTCTGCAAGGCCGGAATGTTGATGTCCGAAAGTTTTTTTACATAGATGCACCCCTTGGTCATCTTAAATTTTCCCAGTTCGTCCAGGGCTTTTTCACTCTCCGGTGTTGGTGAATAGATATAAAATGTAAGCGCAGCCTTGCGTGGCGAGAAGGCGATGATGGGAGCGCTGCCCTGGTGCCCGCTCTCGTACTTGTAATCGTAATTCCCAAAACCGATGATGGTGGGCCCGAACATGACCGGTTCAAATCCCGACCATTCCCGCATCAGGTCCACCAACCGGAAACTGTCGGCTTTCTTTTGGTCGTTCTCCACGTAGGAGTTGATGAAATCGACAACGTTGACATCAGTATAAGTGGTTTTGTTTTTGGCCATAAAGCTTCAACGTTTTATGAATTTAGCCGAAAAATTGCCGCGATCGGTTTCGATCCTTACAATATAGAGGCCAGCACCGTAATGCCGCACATCAAGGCTGTTTTCGATCAACTTGTTTGAATCAACTCGTTTGCCCATAATGTCAAATATCTCAAAACCGATGATGTTGGCATCAACCGGAAGTTTGAACGATATCTGGTCTTCTGCAGGATTGGGGAAGATGTTGAGCGTGGCCGCAGATGAAAATTCGGCAGTGGCAAGGGTATTGGTCCCATTTAGCCGCGCTATAAACTTTTTGGGAGAGCCATTATAGTTATTGAAATTTCCGCCCACCAGAACCTTGCCGTCGGTTTGCAGCGTTACCGCAAGCACGGGAGAATCGAATCCCGTTCCCTGGATAAATGAATTGTCAAGCGTTCCATCAGGATTTAATCGCATGATGTGCCTGCCAGTAAATCCGTTATAAGGATTCATTGAACCGCCCAGAATGATCTTGCCGTCGTCTTGAACGGCGATGTCATTGACAATTCCTACACCCAAAGTTGTAGGGTTAAAAGTGGCGTCCAGTGTTCCATCGGTGTTCAAACGGACAATGTTTCTCACCGTCACACCATTGAACGCATTGAAGTTTCCTCCCACGAGAATTTTACCGTCGTCCTGCAACGCCGAAACACCAATATCATACTCTGCTCCCGATCCGCCTGTGTTAAAGGTTAAATCGACCGCGCCGTTGGAGAAGAGCCTCGCAACTGTGAAGATATTTGGGCTGCCGTATTGCGCAAAGTTTCCACCGATGAACAGTTTGCCATCAGGCAGGTTTTGGATAGTCCAGATGCTTCCTCCCGTGTTGGTCTCGGAGATGAACGTATTGTCCAGCGTGCCGTTTGGATTGAGCCGGGCCAACATTTGCTTTGGAGTCCCATTGAACTGATAAAAATCCCCGCCAATGACAATCTTGCCGTCGCCTTGGACCACCAGCGTGTTAATCTGCCCGCTCGCACCCGAACCGCCCTGATTGAACGTCGTATCCAGGCTGCCATTGGCATTCAGGCGCGCAATGCCCTTTGCCATGACTCCGTTGTAGGATAGGAACGGGCCCACGATCAGGATCTTTCCGTCGGGCAAAACCCAAAATTTGTTGACAAAGCCGTTGGGGCCCGTGCCTGCGTTGAAACTTGGATCGAGCGTACCGTCGGCGTTGAGCCTTGCGATGTAAGGCGCCGACAATCCGTTGTACGTGGTAAAAGATCCCGCAATCAGGATCCTGCCGTCAGGTTGCAGGGTAATTTTGCCTACCCGGTGGCTGCTGGAATAACCGTTTACAGTAAAGGGATAAAATTCGGTGTCGACAGTACCGTTGGAGTTTAAACTCGCCAGGTGGTTTCTTGCAAAACCATTAAATGTGTTAAAGGCGCCACCGGCAAGTATTCTTCCGTTGGATTGCAGGTTGATTGTAAAAACCGTAGCTGTGGGTCCCGATCCGGAAATCGCAAATGTGGCGTCATTCGTACCATCGGCATTGAGACGAAGCATTCTCTTAACGCTCGCCTCGTTATAGGACGAGAAGTTTCCGCCCACAAGAAATTTGCCATCGAATTGCCAGAGAATTGAATAGACGACACCGTTGTAGTTAAAGCCATTTCCTGAAGCAAACGCCGGATCAATTGATCCATCGGAATTGAGGCGCGTAATGTAGTTTGACGTTGTGCCGTTGTATAAAGTAAAATTTCCACCGATGACCATTTTCCCGTCAGGTTGCAACGAGATCGCCCGAACCGTTGCGTCAGCGCCCGTACCGTTGTTGAAGGCGGCATCAAGCGTCCCGTCGGCGTTGAGCCGTGCGATCCGGTTTTTGGATTGGCCTGTGACGGTTGTAAAAGTCCCGCCGATGACGATCTTGCCATCGGTTTGCACCGCCATCGAATAAATAATCGCGTTTACGCCCGCTGATGTGAAGGCAGCGTCAACAGTGCCATCGGTATTGAGCCGGGCTATCTTGCTGCGGGAAGTACCGTTAACCGACGAAAATTCGCCGGCGATGAGGATCTTGCCATCGGGCTGTATCGCAGTGACAAATATATTGCTGTTCGCGCCGGTGCCAATGGCAAAGGACGCATCAGCGCTCCCGTCGGCATTCAGGCGTACGATCCTGTTGTGGGTTACGCCCTGATAGGTCGTGAAATTGCCCGCGACGATAATCTTTCCGTTGCTTTGGACGGCCACCGAATTTACCGTATTGTTGAATCCGCTGCCGCTGCTGAAGGTTGCATCGCTGGTCCCGTTGGCATTGAGCCGAACCAACTTATTGGCCTCGATTGAATTCCATTGCGTGAATTCGCCGCCCACGATTATCTTCCCGTCAGGCTGAACCGAAGAGGTAAGGACATTGCCACCCTGTGCGCCCGGAACAGGATTAAAAGTGTGATCGAGGGTTCAGTCCTGGGCGATTAATGATGAAGTAACCAGCAGAAATAGAGCGAGTAATGATTTTGGCATTTTTTTGAATTTTGGTAAAAATAATGTTTTGAAATTAACATGGATGAGAAATCGTACTTAATTGCACAAATTGCGGGTCCATTCGCCGCTATTGGTATATATTGTATGAACTGTGGTTCACGATATTGCCGACTTCGTTCGGATACAGGCCTGCTGTGGGCGCGTTTCCGAAATTTTTGGAAATTAGTTTCGGTGATTGAGGGAATTATTACAATCATTGGGAAAGATAGCGGGGATTACTGCGGGATCCTGAAATTGTTTTAAAAAAATATGTGTGGAGGGGTTGTATGTTCGATAATCGAGGGGATATTTTGCAGGGCCTTGAAAGGAGAGGCGGGATTACCTTCGGTGATCTTGGAAAGAATGTTTAGAGATATTACCGCGTGAGTGTTAATGAGTTATCGTAGTAATCGAGGAGTATTTACAATACTTGGGAAGAGGCGGGATTACCTGCGGTGATCCCTTAGGGGGAGTCCTGCAAAGAAAAACCAAACGCCGTTGGCGTTTGTGTTTTTTTGTTTACCGTCTGTTTACAAAAGCCTTTGGGCTTTTGACACATCCGTTAAACAAAAAAACCGAAACTCTCGTTTCGGTTTTTCTTTGCGGAGGAAGAGGGATTCGAACCC